>NZ_JBCPSP010000037.1:0-59369 GCF_051129895.1 Pseudomonas sp. Je.1.5.c | reverse complement strand
GGGCAAGCCCGCTCCCACGCAATCTGTGTGAACCCATAGAAGTTGCGTGGGAGCGGGCTTGCCCCGCGATAGGGCCGGCCCTGACACCTTAACCTTCGTAGCTGTCGATCACTTCCTGCGCAGCGCGGAAGGCATCAATCGCCGCCGGCACCCCCGCATACACGGCGCAATGCAGCAGCGCCTCGCGAATCTCTTCCATCGTACAGCCATTGTTCAGCGCCCCGCGCACATGCCCCTTGAGCTCTTGCGGGCACTTCAGCGCAGTCAGGGCCGCCAGGGTGATCAGGCTGCGGGTCTTCAGCGGCAAACCGTCACGCGACCAGACACTGCCCCAGGCATGTTCATTGACGAAATCCTGCAGGGGCTGGGTGAAATCGGTGGCGTTGTTCAGTGCGCGGTCGACGAACGCGTCGCCCATTACTTGGCGGCGCACCTGCTCGCCAGTCTTTGCTGCATCGGCCATGTTGTTTTCCTTAGTGTTGGCGGCGCCAGGCACGCAGGGTGGTGTACAGCAGAATCACCCCAAGCACTGGCAGGACATAGAACAGCATGAGGTTTTCCAGGCGCCCGGCCAGCGGCATGCCGGTGGTGAAGGTCACCACATGCAGGCCGTAGGCCAGGTATAGGCAGAGGAACACCAGCCCTTCGGCGCGGGTGACGCGGTAGCCTGAATAGAACACCGGCAGGCTCAAGGCGGCAACGCCGAGCATCACCGGCAAGTCGAAGTCCAGCGCGTTGGGCGATATCGACAGTGGGGCAGGAGTGACCAGGGCAGTGACGCCCAGCACCGCCAACAGGTTGAACAGGTTGCTGCCGATCACCGTACCTACGGCGATCTCGCGCTCGCCGCGCAGGGCGGCGATCAGTGCGGCAGCAAGCTCCGGCAGTGAGGTGCAGACGGCGACCACGGTCAGGCCAATGATCCGCTCCGACAGCCCCAGGTCGGTCGCGACTTCGACGGCAGCCTCCAGCAGCAGGTGGCCAGCCACACTCAACAGCCCCAGGCCGAGCAGAATCTGCAGCACGGCGCCGGTCCAGAAGCGCCCAGAACTGCTTGGCAGTGGACCGGGTGCGGGATAGGTGCGGGCATAATGGCGGGACTGATGCCAGAGCATCGCCAGATAGCCGACCAGGCCAATCACTAACAGCAGCCCCTCCAGCCTCCCCAATTGACCGTTGGCTGCCAAGAGGTAGACCAAGGCGCTGGCGGCAACCATCAGCGGGATATCCAGCCGCACCAACTGGCGCGAGACGCGCAGAGGGATGATCAGCGCGGCGAGGCCAAGGATCACCAGCACGTTGAAGATGTTGCTGCCGATCACGCTGCCGACCGCCACATCCGGCGCGCCCTGGTAGGCCGCCTGCAGGCTCACGGTCAGTTGCGGTGCGGTGCTGCCGAACGCCACCAGGCTCAGGCCGATGATCAGTGGTCGCACGTGCAGGCGGCTCGCCAGGCGCAGGGCGGCGCGCACCAGCAGTTCGGCGCCGAGCACCAGCAATAGCAAGCCGAAGCCCAGTTGCAGGAGGCTGAAAGTGGGAAGGGTGGCCAGGTCGAAAATGGTCAGGGCTCCAGTCGGATCAGTCGCTCAGACCTTGTACCCGGACTCGCGCGGTTCCGCTACGGATCATGCCGATTTTTTCTGCGGCGGCGCGGGAGAGGTCGATCAGTCGGCCGCGGGTGTGTGGGCCGCGGTCGTTGATGCGTACCACGACGCTGCGCTGGTTGGCCAGGTTGGTGACCAGTACCCGGCTACCGAAGGGCAGGCTGCGGTGGGCTGCGGTCAGGCCATGTTGGTTGAACGGTTCGCCGCTGGCGGTGCGTTTGCCGTGGTGGCGTGAGCCGTAATAGGAGGCGGTGCCGCTGGTGTCGTATCCGCGAGGGTCGATATCGTGGCTGGCACAGCCGGCCAGCAGGGAGAAAAGCGCCAGGGCGCTGAGGCTACGCCGCATTCTGGGTGGTGCTCCTGAGTGAGTCATCGCGGGGCAAGCCCGCTCCCGCATGAGCGTAGAGCTCAGGTGGGAGCCGGCTTGCCCCGTGATTGGGCTTACCCTTCGAGCTTAGCCTTGAGCAATTGGTTCACTTGCCCCGGGTTGGCCTTGCCTTTGGAGGCTTTCATCGCCTGGCCGACAAAGAAGCCGAACATCTTGCCGCGCTTGGCCTCGTCGGCCGCGCGGTACTGTTCGACCTGCTCGGCGTTGGCCGCCAGCACTTCGTCGAGCATCTTGTCGATCGCGCCGGTGTCGGTGACCTGCTTGAGGCCTTTGCTCTCGATGATGCTGTCAGCATCGCCTTCACCGGCCGCCATGGCCTCGAACACGGTCTTGGCGATCTTGCCGCTGATGGTGTTGTCACGAATGCGCAGCAACATGCCACCGAGCTGTTCGGCGCTGACCGGCGCCTGGTCGATCTCCACGCCCAGCTTGTTCAGCAGGCTGCCCAGCTCGACCATGACCCAGTTGGCGGCAAGCTTGGCGTCGCCACCAATCTTCACCACTTGCTCGAAGTAGTCCGCTTGTTCACGGCTGGAGGCCAGCACGTTGGCGTCGTAGGCCGACAGGCCGTACTGGCTCTGGAAGCGCTCGACCTTTTGTGGCGGCAGCTCCGGCAGGCCGGCGCGGACGGTTTCGAGGAAGCTGTTCTCGATGACCACCGGCAGCAGGTCAGGATCGGGGAAGTAACGGTAGTCGTTAGCTTCTTCCTTGCTGCGCATGGAGCGGGTTTCGTCTTTGTTCGGGTCGTACAGGCGGGTTTCCTGGACAACCTTGCCACCGTCTTCGATCAGGTCGATCTGACGCTGGATCTCGCTGTTGATCGCGCGCTCGATGAAGCGGAACGAGTTGACGTTCTTGATCTCGCAGCGGGTGCCGAACTCGGCCTGGCCTTTGGGTCGGATCGAGACGTTGCAGTCGCAACGCAGCGAGCCTTCGGCCATGTTGCCGTCGCAGATGCCGAGGTAACGAACTAGCGCGTGGATCGCCTTGACGTAGGCCACGGCTTCCTTGGCGCTGCGCATGTCCGGCTCGGAGACGATCTCCAGCAGCGGCGTGCCGGCGCGGTTCAGGTCGATCCCGGTAGCGCCGTTGAAGTCTTCGTGCAGGCTCTTGCCAGCGTCTTCTTCAAGGTGCGCACGGGTGATGCCGACGCGCTTGATGGTGCCGTCTTCCAGGGCGATGTCCAGGTGGCCCTTGCCGACGATCGGCAGCTCCATCTGGCTGATCTGATAGCCCTTGGGCAGGTCAGGGTAGAAGTAGTTCTTGCGCGCGAAGACGTTGCGCTGGCCGATTTCGGCATCGATGGCCAGGCCGAACATGCAGGCCATGCGCACGGCTTCCTGGTTGAGCACCGGCAGTACGCCAGGCATGCCCAGGTCGACCAGGCTGGCCTGGGTGTTCGGCTCGGAACCGAAGGTGGTGGCGCTGCCGGAGAAAATCTTCGACTGGGTGGCGAGCTGGGTATGAATCTCCAGCCCGATCACAACTTCCCATTGCATGTGTGAATTCCTCAGAAGCCGTTGGGGGCGCGGGTGTGCCAGTCGGTGACTTGCTGGTAGCGGTGCGCGACGTTGAGCAGGCGGCCTTCCTGGAAATACGGCGCCAGCAGCTGCACGCCCACTGGCAGGCCTTCGACGAAGCCCGCTGGCATCGACAGGCCCGGCAGGCCCGCCAGGTTGGCGGTGATGGTGTAGACGTCTTCCAGGTAGGCGGCGACCGGGTCGCTGCTCTTGGCGCCAAGCTTCCAGGCCGGGTTCGGCGTGGTTGGGCCAAGGATGAGGTCGACCTGCTCGAAAGCCGTCATGAAGTCGTTCTTGATCAGGCGGCGGATCTTCTGCGCCTTCAAGTAGTAGGCATCATAGTAACCGGCCGACAGCGCGTAGGTGCCGACCATGATCCGCCGTTGCACCTCGGTGCCGAAGCCTTCGCCACGCGAGCGCTTGTACAGGTCGGTGAGGTCCTTCGGGTCTTCACAACGGTAGCCGAAGCGTACGCCGTCGAAGCGCGACAGGTTGGAGGAGGCTTCCGCCGGGGCGATCACGTAGTACGCGGGGATTGCGTGCTGCATGTTCGGCAGGCTGATTTCCTTGACCACTGCGCCGAGCTTTTCCAGCTCCTTGACGCTGGCCAGGACCAGGTCGGCGATGCGTGGGTCGAGGCCGGCACCGAAATATTCTTTCGGCAGGCCGATGCGCAGGCCTTCGAGCGGCGCATTGAGGTTGGCGCTGTAGTCCGGCACCGGCTCATCGATGCTGGTCGAGTCCTTGGCGTCGAAGCCCGCCATACCTTGCAGCAGCAGTGCGCAGTCTTCGGCGGTGCGCGCCAGTGGGCCACCCTGGTCGAGGCTCGAGGCGTAGGCGATCATGCCCCAGCGCGAGACGCGGCCGTAGGTCGGCTTGAGGCCGGTGAGGTTGGTCAGCGCCGCCGGCTGGCGGATCGAGCCGCCGGTGTCGGTGCCGGTGGTTACCGGCAGCAGGCGTGCGGCCACGGCAGCGGCGGAGCCACCCGACGAGCCGCCAGGCACGTGCTCGAGGTTCCACGGGTTTTTCACCGGGCCATAGTGGCTGGATTCGTTGGCCGAACCCATGGCGAACTCGTCCATGTTGGTCTTGCCCAGGGTGACCATGCCGGCTTCGGCCAGCTTGGCGACCACGGTGGCGTCATACGGCGCCTTGAAGTTGTCGAGCATCTTCGAGCCGCAGCTGGTGCGTACGCCGTTGGTGCAGAACAGGTCCTTGTGGGCGATTGGCGCGCCCAGCAGCGCACCGGCTTCACCCGCGGCGCGGCGGGCGTCGGCGGCACGCGCCTGGCCCAGGGCCAGGTCTTGGGTGACGCTGATGAAGCTGTTCAGTTGTGGGTCGAGTTGCTTGATCCGCGCCAGCAGGGCGCCGGTTAGCTCTTCGGAGGAAAACGACTTGTCGGCGAGTCCGCGGGCGATCTCGGCCAGGGTCAATTGATGCATGGCAGGTGCTATCCCTTACTCGATGACTTTCGGAACCAGGTACAGACCGTTTTCGGTCGACGGGGCGATGGCCTGATAGCTATCGCGCTGATTGCTTTCAGTGACCTGGTCGGGGCGCAGGCGTTGGCTGGCCTCCAGGGGGTGGGCCAGAGGCTCGATACCGCTGGTGTCGACGGCTTGCATCTGGTCGACCAGCCCGAGAATACTGTTCAAGGCATCGGTGATGCGTGGCAGTTCGCCTTCATTCAGGCCCAGTCGGGCCAGATGGGCGATCTTTTCCACGTCGGAGCGTTGAAGCGCCATTGGGGATCTCCAGGGAAACAAAACGGATTAGGTCCGCGATGAGGAACATGCCAGCATTTTGGCGGTCAAAGGGCCGCGATCATCTGCAGGCTTGCTCGGAAAAACTGCCAATTTAACATATTGGCTCCTTGCCCAAAATCCCTGCCATTGTTAGAGTTTGCCGCACTTTTTTACCCACGCTTTCCCCAGGGTCACTTTCCCATGTTCAAGAAACTGCGTGGCATGTTTTCCAGCGATCTTTCCATCGACCTGGGTACTGCCAACACCCTTATTTACGTGCGTGAGCGCGGTATCGTCCTGAATGAGCCCTCGGTTGTTGCCATCCGTACCCACGGCAACCAGAAAAGCGTCGTCGCCGTCGGTACCGAAGCCAAACGCATGCTGGGCCGTACGCCTGGCAACATTGCTGCCATTCGTCCGATGAAGGACGGCGTGATCGCAGACTTCAGCGTTTGTGAAAAAATGTTGCAGTACTTCATCAACAAGGTCCACGAAAACAGCTTCCTGCAGCCCAGCCCACGTGTGCTGATCTGCGTGCCGTGCAAATCGACCCAGGTCGAGCGCCGTGCCATCCGTGAGTCGGCCCTCGGCGCCGGTGCACGTGAAGTGTTCCTGATCGAAGAGCCAATGGCTGCCGCTATCGGTGCCGGCCTGCCGGTCGAAGAGGCGCGTGGTTCGATGGTCGTCGATATCGGTGGTGGTACCACTGAAATCGCCCTGATCTCGCTCAATGGCGTGGTCTATGCCGAGTCCGTTCGCGTTGGCGGCGACCGCTTCGACGAAGCGATCGTGACCTACGTGCGCCGTAACTACGGCAGCCTGATCGGCGAATCCACCGCCGAGCGCATCAAGCAGGAAATCGGCACCGCCTACCCAGGTGGCGAAGTGCGTGAAGTCGACGTACGCGGCCGTAACCTGGCCGAGGGCGTGCCACGCGCCTTCACCCTCAACTCCAACGAAGTGCTCGAAGCCCTGCAAGAGTCGCTGGCGACCATCGTTCAGGCGGTCAAGAGCGCCCTTGAGCAGTCGCCGCCTGAGCTGGCCTCGGACATCGCCGAGCGCGGCCTGGTGCTGACCGGTGGTGGCGCCCTGCTGCGCGACCTGGACAAGCTGCTGGCCCAGGAAACCGGCCTGCCGGTGATCGTCGCCGAAGACCCACTGACCTGCGTCGCCCGTGGCGGCGGTCGTGCGTTGGAAATGATGGACAAACACGCCATGGACCTGCTCTCGAGCGAGTGATCCACGGCGTAGTCCAACGTTCGGTAATGATCGCCCGGTTTACAGGTGGCACGTGCAGTGCTACCTGTATGCGCTGGGCTGGCGTCCGTTGGGCGCTGTTTCCGTCAACCCGCAGCAGGCCGGTGCATTGCTCCATGTCCAATGACCTCCTGAATCGTCGTCCACGAGGAACGGCCCATTAAACCGCTTTTCTCCAAGGGCCCTTCGCTGGGCGTTCGCCTGCTGGTGCTGGTGGTCCTGTCGGTCGCGCTGATGGTGGTCGACTCGCGCTTTGCCTTGCTCAAACCGGTACGCAGCCAGATGGGGCTGGTGCTGATGGAATCCTATTGGCTGACCGACCTGCCGCAGCGCGTGTGGCAAGGTGTGGCCAGCCAGTTTGGCAGCCGCACCGAGCTGGCCGCCGAGAACGAGAAGCTCAAGACCGAGGCCCTGCTGCTGCAAGGGCGGCTGCAGAAGCTGGCCGCGCTGACCGAGCAGAACGTGCGCTTGCGTGAACTGCTCAATTCTTCGGCACTGGTCAACGAGAAGGTCGAGGTCGCCGAGCTGATCGGTGTCGACCCCAACCCCTTCACCCACCGCATCCTGATCAACAAGGGCGAGCGCGACGGCGTGTTCCTCGGCCAGCCGGTGCTCGATGCCCGTGGCCTGATGGGCCAGGTGGTCGAGTTGATGCCGTACACCTCGCGGGTCCTGCTGCTGACCGACACCACCCATAGCATTCCGGTGCAGGTCAACCGCAACGGTCTGCGCGCCATCGCCAGTGGCACCGGCAACCCGGAGCGCCTGGAACTGCGGCATGTCGCCGATACCGCCGACATCAAGGAAGGCGACCTGCTGGTGAGCTCGGGCATGGGCCAGCGCTTCCCGGCAGGCTACCCGGTGGCCACGGTCAACGAAGTGATCCACGACTCCGGCCAGCCGTTTGCCATTGTCCGCGCCATCCCTACCGCCGCGCTGAACCGCAGCCGCTACATGCTGCTGGTGTTCAGTGACCGGCGCACACCGGAAGAGCGTGCCACCGAGGCGGCGATTGCCCAGGAGGAAGCCGACCGTAAAGGTGTGGCACCGGCTCCGCTGAGCGGTAGCCCGTCCACGGCGCCCGCCGCCCCGGCCCCCGCTGCGCCGACAGGTGCCGCGCCGGCCACCCCGGCCGCACCTGCTACCCAGGGCGCAGCCCCCGTCAATCCGGCAGCGGCGCCTGTGGCGCCGAGCCAACCTGGGAGGCATTGATGGCCAGTTCGCGCAGTAAGAACGGTTGGTTCATCTGGCTGACCTTCGTCATTGGCTTGCTGCTCAGCGTTTCGCCGATGCCGCAGTTCATGGAAGTCTTCCGCCCGATGTGGCTGGCCATGCTGGTGTCGTTCTGGGCGCTGGCAGTGCCGAACAAGGTCGGCATGACCACCGCGTTCATCCTCGGCCTGGCCGAGGACGTGCTGTATGGCACGCTGTTGGGGCAGAACGCATTGATCCTGACCCTGATCACCTTCCTGGTGCTGTCGCTGCAACAGCGCCTGCGTATGTTCCCCATGTGGCAACAAAGCCTGGTGATCCTGGTGATCTTCGGCATCGCCCAGCTGATCCAGCTGTGGTTGAGCGCGCTCACCGGCAATCGCCTGCCAACCCTGGCGCTGGTCTGGTCAGCGGTGATCAGTGCCTTGCTCTGGCCGTGGATCAGCTTTGCCTTGCGCGATATTCGCCGCCGCTTGCACATCCACTGACCGGCAACGCCGCGACTGACAGGGAGCTGTCCCATGACCCCGCTGTACCTAGCCTCCGGCTCGCCGCGCCGTCGTGAACTGCTGACCCAGATCGGCGTGCCGTTCACCACGATCAGTGCCCCCATCGATGAAACCCCGTTGCCTGATGAAACTGCTCCGGCCTATGTCGAGCGCTTGGCGCAAGCCAAGGCCGCCGCAGGTCTTGGCCAGGTGTCAGGCCCGGCGGTAGTGCTCGGTGCAGATACAGCAGTGGTGCTCGATGGGCGCATCCTGGGCAAGCCTGAGAGCCGTGAACATGCCATGGCCATGCTCGCCGACCTTGCGGGCCGTGAGCATCAAGTGCTCACTGCGCTAGCGCTGAACGATGGCCAGCGTTGCTTGAGCGTGTGTGTCAGCAGCACTGTGCGCTTTCGCCCGATCAGTAGCGACGAAGCGGCCCGCTACTGGGCCAGCGGCGAACCGCTGGACAAAGCCGGTGGCTACGCCATCCAGGGGCTGGGCGCGGTGTTCGTCACCGGCCTGGTCGGTAGCTACTCGGCAGTGGTTGGCTTGCCCCTGAGCGAAACCGCCGATCTGCTCGGTCAATTCGCCATTGCCTGCTGGCAACTGCCGGCGGCTCAGCCAGAGGATTGAACGCTTCGCTAGCCAGGGATCGGTCAGCGATCCATCATTATCCAAGACCTTTGACGAGAGCCTGCCATGAGTGAAGAGATCCTGATCAACATCACCCCGATGGAATCGCGCGTGGCAGTGGTGGAAAACGGTGTCCTGCAAGAGGTGCATGTCGAGCGCACCCAGCGCCGCGGCATTGTCGGCAACATCTACAAGGGCAAGGTGGTGCGGGTGTTGCCGGGCATGCAGGCGGCCTTCGTCGACATTGGCCTGGAGCGCGCGGCGTTCATCCATGCCTCGGAGATCTCCCAGCGCGAAGGCTCGGCGGTGGAAACCATCACGGCGCTGGTGCATGAGGGCCAAGCCTTGGTGGTGCAGGTGACCAAGGACCCCATCGGCACCAAGGGCGCTCGCCTGACCACCCAGCTGTCGATCCCCTCGCGCTACCTGGTGTACATGCCGCGTAGCAGCCATGTCGGGATTTCCCTGAAGATCGAAGACGAAGCCGAGCGCGAGCGGCTCAAGCAGGTGGTCAGCAACTGCGTCGAGCAGGAGAACATCAAGGACGCCGGTGGCTTCATCCTGCGCACCGCCGCCGAAGGCGCGCGCCAGGAAGACATCCTCCAGGACATCCGCTACCTGCGCCGCCTGTGGGAGCAGATCGGCAGCCAGATCCAGACCTGCGGCGCGCCGACTGTCATCTACGAAGATCTCGGCCTGGCCCTGCGGACCCTGCGCGACCTGGTCAACCACAAGATCGAGAAAATCCGCATCGACTCGCGGGAAACCTTCCAGAAGACTACCCAGTTCGTCGGCGAGCTGATGCCTGAGATCGCAGATCGTCTGGAGCATTATCCTGGCGAGCGACCGATCTTCGACCTGTACGGCGTCGAGGACGAGATCCAGCGTGCCCTGGAGCGCAAGGTACCGCTCAAATCCGGTGGCTACCTGGTGGTCGATCCGGCCGAGGCGATGACTACCATCGACGTCAATACCGGCGCCTTCGTCGGTCATCGCAACCTTGAGGAAACCATCTTCAAGACCAACCTGGAGGCGGCCACCGCCATTGCCCGGCAACTGCGCCTGCGCAATATCGGCGGGATCATCATCATCGACTTCATCGACATGGAAGACGAAGAGCATCAGCGCCAGGTCCTGCGCACCCTGGAAAAGCAGCTTGAACGTGATCACGCCAAGACCAACATCATCGGCATCACCGAGTTGGGCCTGGTGCAGATGACCCGCAAGCGCACCCGTGAAAGCCTTGAGCAGGTCCTGTGCGAGCCATGCGCCGGCTGCCAGGGGCGCGGCAAGCTGAAAACCCCTGAAACCATCTGCTACGAGATCTTCCGCGAGATCCTCCGGGAGGCGCGCGCCTACCAGGCCGAGGGCTATCGAGTGCTGGCCAATCAGAAGGTGGTCGACCGCCTGCTCGATGAAGAATCGGGCAATGTCGCCGAGCTTGAAGCCTTCATCGGTCGAACCATTCGCTTCCAGGTCGAGTCCATGTACTCCCAGGAACAATACGATGTGGTGCTCCTCTGACGCGTTCTGAAACCCTTCGCCAGCTGGCGAAAACCAGGCTTGGGGCCATAGTTAAGGCACGACTTGGAGGGCCATGGCCATGGGACGTCTGACCCGCGTTCTGAGCGCCTTGACCCGCTGGGGGCTGGGCCTGTGCGCCCTGTTGGCGGTGCTGGTGGCGCTGTATGTCAGCCTCGGTCGGCAACTGGTACCGCTGGTAGCCGAATACCGCGCTGATGTAGAGAGCAAGGCCGAGCAGGCCTTGGGCTTGCCTGTGCACGTAGGTGCGCTGGAAGGGCGCTGGAGCGGCCTGGCACCGGTGTTGCGCGTGCGTGATCTGCAATTGGGCGAGGGCGCTGACGCCCTGCGTCTGGACGATGTGCGGGTGGTGCCTGATCTGTGGGCCAGCCTCAAGGCCCGCGAAATACGCCTGGCACGTATTCAACTGGGCGGCCTGCAACTGATTCTGCGCGAGGACGAGCAAGGCGCCTGGGTGCTCGAAGGCCTGCCGAAAAAAGACGATAGCCCGCTCGATCCTGCGCAAGCGCTGCAACTCTTGCAGCAACTGGGCCGTATCGATGTGTTCGACAGCCAGGTGACCCTGCACCCCTGGCAGCGCGACCCGCTGACCCTCACCTACGTGAGCCTTGGTCTGCAGGCCGGCGCCTCGCGCCAGGCCGTCGACCTGCGTGCCACCTTGCCGGACGGCCAGCCGCTGGCAGTCAATTTGCGCAGTCGCGCCAGCGCCAGTACGTGGCGTGAGGGTTCGTTGCAAGGTTACCTGAGCTTGCCGCAGAGCGATTGGGCGCGCTGGTTGCCGCCGCGCTTGCTCGGCCAGTGGCAGGCCAATGTCCTCAAGGCCGGCGGTGAACTGTGGATCGACTGGCGCAAAGGCCAATTGCAGCAGGCGGTGGTTCGCCTCAATGCCCCGCAGTTACGCGGCGGCTATGGCCAGCGCAAAGCGGTAAGCCTGGAAGACCTGGCGCTTTCGGCGTGGGTCCAGCGCGATAAAGAGGGCTATGCAGTCGTGCTCGACTCGCTGGCGGCGAGCATCGGCAAGACCCGCTGGGAAACGCACCTGCAAGCACGCCAGCAATTGGGCCAGACGCCTGCCGATGAAACCTGGACCGTTCAGGCCGACCGCCTCAACTTGACCCCGCTGACGCCGCTGATCAATGCCCTGGCACCGCTGCCGGAAAAAGTCATGGCGGTAGTCGATGGCCTGAACGTGACAGGTGCCTTGCGCAATGTGCACCTGGATATCCGCCCCAAGGCCGAAGGTGATCAGCGCTTGCAGTTTGCCGCCAACCTGGAGCGAGTCGGTTTCGATGCCTATCACGGCGCGCCTGCGGCCGGTAATGTCAGTGGCAGCATCGCCGGCGACCTGGGACACGGCGAACTGCGCCTGGATACCGATGCCTTCATGCTGCACCTGTACCCGATCTTCGCCAAACCCTGGCATTACCAGAAGGCCAACGCCCAGCTGAACTGGCGCCTGGACAAACAAGGCTTCACCTTGATCGCGCCTTATCTCAAGGTGCTGGGCGAGGAGGGCAAGATCGCTGGCGACTTCCTCATCCGCCTGCTGTTCGAAGACGGGCGCGAAGACTACATGGACCTGCGTGTCGGCTTGACCGAAGGCGACGGGCGCTATACCGCCAAGTACCTGCCTGAAGTGCTCAGCCCGGCACTCGATGAATGGCTGCGCAGCGCCATCGTCAAAGGCACGGTCGATGAGGGTTATTTCCAGTATCAAGGTTCGCTGAACCACGGCGCGACGCCTGAGGCGCGCAGCATCAGCCTGTTCTTCAAGGTGCGCGATGCAGCGCTGGACTTCCAGCCTGGCTGGCCGCAGGTGCAGCACGTTGCCGGTGATGTGCTGATCGAAGACAGCGGCGTGCGCATCAAGGCCCAGCGCGGCCAGCTGCTCGATACCCAAGTCAGCGATGTCAGCGTCGATATTCCTCATGTCGAAGAAGGCCAGCACAGTCATCTGTATCTGGATGGCGACTTCGATGGCGGCCTGGGCGACGGCCTGAAGATCCTCCAGCAAGCACCGATCGGCACTGGCGAGATCTTTGCGGGCTGGGAAGGCGAAGGGCCGCTCAAGGGCAAGGTCAAACTGGATATTCCCTTGGCACGCGGCGAACGGCCGAAAGTGCGGGTGGATTTCACCACCGCTGATGCGCGCTTGAAAGTCGCCCCGCCAACCCTGGAATTGAACAAGCTCAAAGGCGATTTCAGCTTCGACCTCGACAAAGGCCTGAGCGGCAAGGACATCACCTTGCAGGCCTTCGGCAAGCCGGTCAGCGCGCAAATCAGCGCCGAAGGTCAGCCTGGCCAGATGCAGACCCGGATCAATGCCTCCGGCCAGGTGGCGCTCAAGGCCCTGACCGACTGGCTGCAATTCAAGCAGACCTTGCCAGCCAGTGGTGAGCTGCCTTATCAGCTGCAGTTGAGCCTGGGCAGCCGGGACAATCGCCTGAGCATCAATTCGTCACTCAAGGGGCTGGCCATCGATTTGCCGGCGCCGTTTGGCAAGACGGCCCAGCAGACGCGCGATAGCCGCTTCAGCATGACCCTGCAGGGCGCCGAACGACGATTCGATGCCGCTTACAGCGATCTTGCCCGCTTTGCCTATGCCGCGCCTGGCGACAAGCTGGATCAGGGCCGCGGTGAGTTGCTACTGGGCACGGGCGAGGCGCAAGTGCCTTCTGGTCAGGGCCTGCGCGTGCGCGGCCGGCTGGAAACGTTGGACCTGGAGCCCTGGCAGCAGCAGGCGCAACGCTTCGCCGGACAAGACCCTGGCGGCAGTGCCCGGCAGAATCTGCAAGGGGTTGACCTGAGCATCGGTAAGCTCAAGGCCTTCGGCATGGACTTGAACCAGGCCGTGGTGCGCCTGGCCCGCGCTGCCAATGCCTGGGACCTGCGCCTGGACAGCCGCGAAGTGATGGGCAACGCACGCATCCCCGACGCCAAGGCGCAACCGATGGTGGTCAAGTTGCAGACTTTGCGTCTGCCGCCTGCCGATCCTGCCGAAACCCAGAGCGAGGATGGCCCCGATCCGCTGGCCACGTTCGACCCGCGCAAGGTGCCCGCGCTGGACCTGACCATTGACAAGCTGTACCGCGGCGACGATCTGTTCGGCAACTGGGCGTTGAAGTTGCGCCCCACCCCGCGCGGCGTTTCTTTCGATGATATCGACATCGAAATCAAAGGCCTGCACATCGATGGCAGCGGCGGCTGGGAAGGCGATCCAGGTGCTACCGGCAGTTGGTACAAGGGCCGGTTGGACGGCAAGAACCTGGCTGATGTGCTCAAGGGCTTTGGCTTTGCGCCAACGGTCACCAGCCGAGATTTTCGCCTGGATGTCGACGGGCGCTGGCCTGGCTCGCCGGCTGCAGTGGGGCTGAAAAGCTACTCCGGCAGCCTCGATGCCGCGCTGCGCACCGGTCAGTTCGTCGAAGTCGAGGGCAGTGCCCAGGCCTTGCGGGTATTTGGCTTGTTGAACTTCAACTCGATCGGCCGGCGCCTGCGCCTGGACTTTTCCGACCTGTTTGACAAGGGCTTGGCCTATGATCGGGTCAAAGGCCTGCTGGTGGGCAGCGAGGGGGTCTACGTGACCCGTGAGCCGATCACTGTTACCGGGCCGTCGAGCAACTTCGAGCTCGATGGCACCCTGGACATGGTCCGCGACCGGGTCAACGCTAACTTGCGAGTGACCCTGCCGGTGACCAATAACCTGCCACTGGCAGCGCTGATTGTCGGGGCGCCGGCCATCGGTGGCGCACTGTTCCTGGTCGATCGGTTGATCGGTGATCGGGTAGCGCGGTTTGCCAGCGTGCATTATCGCGTCGAGGGGCCATGGAAAGAGCCTAAAATCACCTTTGTGAAACCTTTCGAAAAGTCGCGCTAGGAGCTGGGATGAAGTCAGCGGTGATTCAGATGGTCAGCCAGGATGACATTTTGGCCAACCTGCAGCGTGCCCAGGCCCTGCTCGAACAAGCCGCTGAGGGCGGGGCACGGCTGGCCGTGTTGCCGGAGAACTTCGCCGCCATGGGTCGCCGTGACGCCGCAGCCATCGGTCGCGCCGAGGCATTCGGGCAAGGGCCGATCCTGCCCTGGTTGAAACGCACCGCCCGTGACCTCAAGTTATGGATTGTCGCCGGTACTTTGCCGTTGCCGCCGGTCGGCCAGCCTGAGGCCAAGTCGCATGCCTGCTCGCTGCTGATCGACGAGCACGGGGAGGTGGCCGCTCGCTATGACAAGCTGCACCTGTTCGATGTCGATGTTGCGGACAACCGCGGCCGCTATCGCGAGTCCGATGACTATGCCCACGGCAGCCAAGTGGTGGTTGCCGATACGCCGGTGGGACGCGTGGGCCTGTCGGTGTGCTACGACCTGCGGTTTCCCGAGCTGTACAGTGCCTTGCGTGCAGCCGGAGCGGAGCTGATTACCGCGCCGGCGGCTTTTACCGCCGTGACCGGTGCGGCGCACTGGGAGGTGCTGATTCGCGCGCGGGCGATCGAAACCCAGTGCTACCTGCTCGCTGCGGCGCAAGGTGGCACGCATCCCGGACCCCGGGAAACCCACGGTCATGCGGCGATTGTCGACCCCTGGGGGCGAATCGTTGCGCAGCAGGCGAGCGGCGAAGCCGTCCTGCTGGCAGAACGTGACAGCGATGAACAAGCGTCCATACGGGTGCGGATGCCGGTGATCAAGCACCGGCGCTTTTTCTCGCAGGACGCCTTGCGGCCTGCGCACACCTCGGAGTGACTATGAGCGAGATGTTAACCACTGTCAGCGATCATCTGCTGGCGCCGGGCGGTCTGACCCTCGACAGCCTGCAATCAGTGCTGGGCGAGCTGGCCGGGCCAGGCATCGATGCCGCCGACCTGTACTTCCAAGGGCAGATCTCGGAAACCTGGGCCCTTGAAGACGGTATCGTCAAGGAAGGCAGCTTCAACCTTGACCAAGGCGTGGGCGTGCGTGCCCTGTCCGGTGAGAAGACCGGCTTCGCCTACAGCAACGCGATCAACCTCGAAGCGCTGACTTCGGCCGCCCGTGCCGCCCGCTCGATCTCCCGCGCCGGCCAGAACGGCACGGTACAGGCTTTCCGCAGCCAGGACGTCGCTGCTTTGTATGCGCCGAACAACCCGCTGGATGTGCTCAGCCGGGCGGAGAAAGTCGAGCTGCTCAAGCGCGTCGATGTCGCCACGCGTGCGCTCGATCCACGTATCCAACAGGTCAGCGTGAGCATGGCTGGGGTCTGGGAACGCATCCTGGTCGCCGCCGCTGACGGCAGCCTGGCCGCCGACGTGCGCCCATTGGTGCGCTTCAATGTCAGCGTGATCGTCGAGCAGAATGGCCGTCGCGAGCGCGGCGGGCAGGGCGGTGGCGGTCGTACCGACTACCGCTTCTTCACCGACGAGCGAGTCATGGGGTATGCCCGCGAGGCCTTGCGTCAGGCGCTGGTCAACCTCGAAGCGCAGCCTGCGCCAGCAGGCACCTTGCCTGTGGTGCTGGGGCCGGGCTGGTCCGGGGTGCTGCTGCACGAAGCCGTAGGGCATGGCCTGGAAGGTGACTTCAACCGCAAGGGCAGCTCGGCCTACAGCGGCAAGATTGGCCAGAAGGTCGCCTCCAGCCTGTGCACCATCGTCGATGACGGCACTCTGCAAGATCGCCGTGGCTCGCTCAGCGTCGACGACGAAGGCACGCCGACCGAGTGCACCACGCTGATCGAGAACGGCATCCTCAAAGGCTATATGCAGGACAAGCTCAACGCACGCCTGATGGGCATGGCCGTCACCGGTAATGGCCGGCGTGAGTCCTACGCCCACCTGCCGATGCCGCGCATGACCAACACCTACATGCGTGCGGGCGAGAGTGATCCGGCGGAGATCATCGCTTCGGTCAAGAAGGGCATCTACTGCGCCAACCTGGGCGGCGGTCAGGTCGATATCACCAGCGGCAAGTTCGTCTTCTCCACCAGCGAGGCGTACTTGATCGAAGACGGCAAAATCACCGCGCCCGTCAAAGGTGCGACGTTGATTGGCAATGGTCCGGAGGCGATGAGCCGGGTATCGATGGTCGGCAATGACCTGGCCCTGGACAGTGGTGTCGGGACCTGTGGCAAGGATGGCCAGTCGGTGCCGGTAGGCGTTGGGCAGCCGACGCTGAAACTGGATGCGATTACCGTTGGCGGAACCGGCGGGTGATTTCTGGGGCTGCGCTGCAGCCCCAAATGACGTTACTCAGCGCAGGCCGCGCTGGGTTTCGTCGAGCTCGCGGATGTATTTGAACACCTTGCGCGCAGCGGCCGGTGGTTTGTTCCGGGCCTTTTCGTGCTGGGCATGACGGATCAGCGAACGCAGGTGCTGACGGTCGGCCTCGGGGTACTCGTTGATGAAACGCTCCAGGTCTTCGTCAGTGCCGTCGACCAAGCGATCACGCCAGCGCTCCAGGCCATGGAAACGCTCGTTGTACTGGCGGGTCGAACTGTCGATCTGATCGAGCAGGGCGAGGATCGCGTCAAGGTCCTGGTCGCGCATCAGCTTGCCGACAAACGACATGTGACGTTTGCGGGCGCCGTACGCGGTGTGCTTGCTCGATTCGGCCAGCGCTTTGCGCAGGCCATCGGTCAGGGGCAGTAGAGCCAGGGTATCGGGCTTGAGCGTGGTCAGGCGCTCGCCCAGTTCGACCAGCGCATGCAGCTCGCGCTTGATCTGGGTTTTGCTTTTTTCGCCGTCGAAGGCGTCGTCGTATGAATCAACCATGGTGGCAGTCCGCTGGAAAACGCCGCCATGATAACCAGTCGGGGGCCGCTTGTCCGGCCCGGTCGTAGAATGACCCTCGCCGTAAGCAGAATTTGAGTGGAGAAGACCATGAGTGCAGTCCAGAGCATAGGCCCCAAGGACCTGCCGGCATTGCAGGAGCAAGTCGAAGCGATCGTTGCCGAGGCGCGTCGCCAAGGCGCCAGCGCTTGCGAGGTCGCGGTGTCGCTGGAGCAGGGGTTGTCCACCACGGTGCGCCAGCGCGAAGTGGAAACGGTCGAGTTCAACCGTGACCAAGGCTTTGGCATCACCCTCTATGTTGGCCAGCGCAAGGGCTCGGCCAGCACCTCGGCGAGTGGCCCGGAGGCGATTCGCGAAACGGTTGCAGCGGCCTTGGCGATTGCCAAGCACACCTCTGAGGACGAGTGCGCAGGTTTGGCCGATGCCGCGCTGATGGCCCGGGATATCCCCGAGCTTGATCTGTACCACGACTGGGACATCGATCCGGAGCAAGCCATTGAAAAGGCCCTGGCCTGTGAAGCGGCTGCGTTCGAGGCCGATGCGCGGATCAAGAACGCCGATGGCACCACCCTCAATACCCACCAGGGTTGCCGGGTCTATGGCAACAGCCATGGATTCATCGGTGGCTATGCCTCCACGCGGCACAGCCTCAGTTGCGTGATGATCGCCGAAGGCGACGGGCAGATGCAGCGCGATTACTGGTACGACGTCAACCGCCAGGGCGAGCTGTTGGCCGACCCCCGCAGCATCGGCCTGCGTGCCGCGCAGCGTGCGGCCAGTCGTCTGGGCGCGCGGCCGGTGCCGACCTGTGAAGTGCCGGTGCTGTTCTCGGCAGAGCTTGCCGGTGGCTTGTTCGGCAGCTTCCTGGGGGCGATTTCCGGCGGCAACTTGTATCGCAAGTCGTCGTTCCTGGAAGGCGCTATTGGCCAGCGCTTGTTCCCTTCCTGGCTGACCCTCGACGAGCGCCCGCACCTGCCGCGAGCGTTGGGCAGTGCTGCCTTCGATGGTGATGGCCTGGCGACCTATGCCAAGCCGTTCGTCGAAAACGGCGAGCTGGTGTCCTACCTGCTGGGCACGTACTCCGGGCGCAAGCTGGGTTTGCCCAGCACCGCTAACTCGGGAGGGGTGCACAACCTGTTCGTTACCCATGGCGAGGAAGACCAGGCGGCGTTGATCCGGCGCATGGGCCGTGGCTTGTTGGTGACTGAGCTGATGGGGCATGGCCTGAACATGGTCACCGGTGACTACTCACGCGGTGCGGCGGGCTTCTGGGTCGAACATGGCGAGATCCAGTTCCCGGTGCAGGAGGTGACTATCGCCGGCAATATGAAAGACATGTTCCAGCAAATTGTAGCGATTGGCAGCGATATCGAAACGCGCAGCAACATTCACAGCGGCTCGGTACTGATCGAGCGCATGACAGTAGCAGGCAGCTGAGTTTAGCTCGTGGGAGCGGGCTTGCCCCGCGATGGCGTCCGCTCAAACGACCTCGTCAGCAAAGCGTTCACTATCGCGGTGGCAAACCCGCTCCCACGTTTTCCTTGAGTATCAGACCCTAACCCGGCCATCGCGCCGGGTTTTTTGTTTGTCGCTTTGCACTTGAAGTGATTCTATTTATCACTTAATAATGAATATCATTATCCAAGCACCCGGCGATGATGTTCATGAAAACCGTCCTCCACGAGTTGCCCTACCTGGAAAACTGGCGCTGGCTCAGTCGGCGTATTCGCTGCGCCCTCGAACCTGACGAGCCGCGCTTGATCGAGCACTACCTGGCCGAGGGTCGCTATCTGGTGTGCTGCACCGAGACCTCGCCATGGACGGTCGCCCTGACCTCATTCCGCCTGCTGCTCGATACCGCCTGCGATCGCATGCTGCCATGGCATTGGCGCTGCCAGTGCCTGGACCAGGCCTGGCGACCACTGCTCGACCTGCGCAACCTCGACCGCCGCGAGCAAAACCTCAGGTGGCAACCTTACGCCCTGCAATTGGCCAATTGTGTGTTGCTACCTTCGATTTCTCCCGATGAACTGATGCAAGGATTTGATGATGAGTGATACCCGTATCGAGCGTGACAGCATGGGTGAGCTGCAGGTGCCGGTTCAGGCCCTGTACGGCGCCCAAACCCAGCGCGCGGTCGACAACTTCCCGATCAGCGGCCAGCGCATGCCGGCTCAGTTCATCCGCGCGCTGCTGCTGGCCAAGGCCGCGGCGGCCAAGGCCAACGTCGAGCTGGAGCAGCTCTCCCCGGCGCAAGGCCAGGCCATCGTCAAGGCCGTCGAGCAACTGCTGATCGAGGGCTTCATCCAGCACTTCCCGGTCGACGTCTACCAGACCGGCTCCGGCACCAGCTCGAACATGAACGCCAACGAGGTGATCGCGACCTTGGCCAGCCGTGTGCTGGGCGAGCAGGTCAATGCCAACGACCACGTCAACTGCGGGCAGAGCAGCAACGACATCATCCCCACCACCATCCACGTCAGCGCGGCACTGGCCCTGCATGAGCAGCTGTTGCCAGCCTTGCGTCACCTGGTCCAGGTGATCGACGCCAAGGCCGCTGAGGTACACCAGTACGTCAAGACCGGCCGGACCCACCTGATGGACGCCATGCCGGTGCGCATGAGCCAGGTGCTTGGTGGCTGGGGCGCGCAAGTCAAGGCGGCCCAGGCGCATATCGAAGCCACCCTGCCGAGCCTGCAAGCGCTGGCGCAAGGCGGCACCGCCGTGGGCACCGGGATCAACGCCCACCCGCAGTTCGCGGCAGGTTTTGCCCGCCAGCTCAGCGGCCTGACCCACGTTGAATTCACCCCAGGTGACAACCTGTTCGCACTGATCGGCTCGCAGGACACTGCCGTCGCCCTGTCTGGCCAGCTCAAGACCACTGCCGTGGCGCTGATGAAGATCGCCAACGACCTGCGCTGGATGAACTCCGGCCCCCTGGCTGGCCTCGGTGAGATCGAGTTGGAGGCGCTGCAGCCGGGCTCCTCGATCATGCCGGGCAAGGTCAATCCGGTGATTCCGGAAGCCACTGCCATGGTCGCCGCGCAAGTGATCGGCAACGACGCCACCATCGCCGTCGCCGGCCAGTCAGGCAACTTCGAGCTGAACGTGATGCTGCCGGTCATCGCCCGCAACCTGTTGGAAAGCATCGAGCTGATGGCCAACGCCAGCCGCCTGCTGGCCGACAAGGCCATTGCCAGTTTCAAGGTCAACGACGCCAAGCTCAAGCAAGCGCTGTCGCGCAATCCGATCTTGGTTACCGCGCTGAACCCGATCATCGGTTACCTGAAGGCCGCCGAGATTGCCAAGACCGCCTACAAGCAAGGTCGACCGATCATCGATGTGGCGCTGGAGCACACCGACCTGTCCCGCGATCAGCTCCAAGCGCTGCTCGATCCGGAAAAACTCACTGCTGGCGGCATCTGATCAGAGTCGCCCTGGAGGCACGTCATGCAGCACTGGAAACGCACCACGGATTACGCCAATCGCTTGTTCGAACAAGGCGAGCTGGTCGATGCCCGGGAACATTACCTACAAGCCCTGGCCCTGGCCCAGGTGCTGCTCGAGCGCTGGCATGACGTCGACGAAGCGGTCGCCGCTTTCGTCATCGCTCACCACAACCTGGCCGATTTGCACCTGCGCCTGAACCAGCCGCACGAGAGCGCCGATTACTTGTGCGCCGCGCATCAGCGGCTGCTCCAGGCCAGCCAGGAGGCGCGCCTGCCCCAGGCCTTGCGTGACGCAGCGCTGCGTCACAGCGGGCGTACCTACACCGAGCTGCTGAACTTCATTGCCGAGTACGGCCAGTACCCGCGCACCGAGCGCCTGCTCAATCGCCACGCACCTGAGGCGAGCGAGCTGGCTGCCCAGGTGGACGTCACTCATCGCCCATTAGCCTATGGAATCCACTGACATGCCGCATACCTTGCCTGCCTTGCCTTACGCCTACGATGCGCTGGAGCCGCACATCGATACCCAGACCATGGAGATCCACCACAGCAAGCACCACCAGACCTACATCAACAACCTCAATGCCGCCATCGAAGGCACCGAGTGGGCCGAATGGCCGGTTGAGCAACTGGTGGGTGCGGTCAAGCAACTGCCGGAAAAGCTGCAGGGCGCAGTGATCAACCAGGGCGGTGGTCATGCTAACCACAGCTTGTTCTGGACGGTGATGTCGCCCAAGGGCGGCGGTTTGCCAGAGGGTCAGGTGGCCAAGGCCATCGATGAGCAGCTAGGTGGTTTCGAGGCATTCAAAGACGCCTTCACCAAGGCCGCCCTGACCCGCTTTGGCAGCGGCTGGGCCTGGTTGAGCGTGACCCCCGGGAACACGCTGGTCGTGGAAAGCAGCGGCAACCAGGACAGCCCGCTGATGCACGGCAACACGCCGATCCTCGGCCTGGACGTCTGGGAGCACGCTTACTACCTCAAGTACCAGAACCGCCGCCCGGAATACATCGGTGCGTTTTATAACGTCGTCGATTGGGCTGAAGTGGAACGCCGTTACCTTGAAGCCCTGAAGTGAGTTGACCCGGTATGCGCTCTGAGGTGATGTCTGTCAGCAGTGTGCGTCTGTTTCGACTGGCGCTAGGGACTTTGCTGTTGCTGGTCGGCACCGCGCTGCTGGTTGCGCGTGGCATCGACTGGCTAGACCTGGAACCGCGCATGCTGCGGGCCCTGGAGGGCGGCGCATTGTGTGCATTGGGCACGGCGCTGGGCGCAGTACCGGTGTTGGTCATCCGCAACATGCCGGTTGCCCTGGCGGACACATTGCTGGGTTTTGGCGCCGGGGTGATGCTGGCGGCCACTGCATTCTCGCTGATCATCCCCGGCCTGGATGCGGCCCAGGCCATCGGTTTCAGCCCTTGGGGCGCCGGTGGCGTGATCAGTTTTGGCCTGTTGTTCGGTGCCTTGTGCCTGTTTCTGGTCGACCTGAAAGTCTCCGGCGCATCGCCGGAAGCCTTGGTCGGCAGCGACAATCAGCCGGTGATCGCCGCGCGGATCTGGCTGTTCGTCATCGCCATCATTGCCCACAACATTCCCGAAGGCATGGCCATTGGCGTGTCTGCGGGGGGCGGTATGGCCGATGCCGACAGCCTGGCCATGGGCATCGCCTTGCAGGATGTGCCTGAAGGGCTAGTGATCGCCTTGGTCTTGGCGGGGGCGGGGATGTCGCGGTTCAAGGCGTTCTTGATCGGCGCCGCTTCTGGGCTGGTCGAGCCATTGGCGGCGGTGATTTGCGCCTGGCTGGTCAATGTCGCTGAACTGCTGTTGCCGTTGGGCCTGGCCTGCGCGGCGGGGGCGATGTTGCTGGTGGTGACCCAGGAGATCATTCCGGAATCGCGCAGCAATGGCCATCATCGTCTGGCCAGTTTGGGGCTGTGTGTTGGCTTCTGCCTGATGATGGTGATGGATACGGCGATGGCCTGATTTAGTTCTTGGGGCCGCTTTACGGCCCCGACGTTCTTCAGCGTCTTACTCGCCTTCGTCGAAATAGTTGTTGATCAGCGCCACCAGCGCTTCAAGGGCATCGTGGTCCTGCTCGCCCTCGGTATGCAGGTGCACTTGGGTGCCTTTACCTGCGGCGAGCATCATCACGGCCATGATGCTTTTGCCATCGACCAGTTTGTCTGGCGCGCGGCCAACCCTCACCTGGCACGGGTAGCGCCCGGCCACGCCGACGAACTTTGCCGCCGCCCGGGCATGGAGCCCCAGCTTGTTGATGATGGTGATTTCGCGGGCGGGCATCGTTGGGTGGATCCTGTGGGCTAGAGGTCGCGGTGGCGGACCTGGACGTTTTTCAGGGTTTGCTGCAGCGACTGGCCGAGGCGTTCGGTCAGGTACACCGAGCGGTGATGACCACCCGTGCAGCCGATGGCGATAGTGACATAGGCGCGGTTGCTGGCGGCGAAGCGTGGCAGCCATTTGAGCAAGTAGCTGGAGATATCCTGGTACATCTCCTCGACATCGGGCTGTGCAGCCAAATAATCGATCACCGGCTGTTCAAGGCCGGAATGCTCACGCAGCTCTGGCTTCCAGTACGGGTTAGGCAGGCAGCGCACATCGAACACCAGGTCGGCATCAACCGGCATGCCCCGCTTGAAGCCGAAGGATTCAACCAAAAAAGCCGTGCCAGGCTCGGGTTGGTTGAGCAGGCGCAGCTTGATCGAGTCACGCAGCTGGTAAAGGTTGAGGTTGGTGGTGTCGATCTTCAGGTCGGCCAAGTCGGCGATCGGCCCGAGCAGTTCGCTTTCAACCCGGATCGCTTCAGCCAGGGAGCGATCGGCGTTGGTCAGCGGATGGCGTCTGCGCGTCTCGGAGAAGCGCTTGAGCAGCGTGTCTTCGTCGGCGTCCAGATACAGTACGTCGCATTGAATGTGCCGCGCGCGCGCCTCTTCGAGCAGCTCTGGGAAGCGCGACAGATGGCTGGGCAGGTTACGCGCGTCGATCGACACGGCAACCTTGGGTTGCATCAGTTCGGTGTTGATCAGCGCATTTTCCGCCAGCTGCGGCAGCAACCCGGCGGGGAGGTTGTCGATGCAGTAATAGCCGTTGTCTTCCAGCACGGCAAGGGCAGTGCTCTTGCCGGAACCGGAACGGCCGCTGACGATGATCAGGCGCATGTTCAGCTCCCGTTTTGTACGTCCAGGACGACCTGGTAGAGGGCCTCGTTGCTGTCAGCAGCACGCAGGCGCTTACGAACGTCCTCGCGATCGAGCATGCTGGCAATCTGGCGCAGCAGCTCAAGGTGGGCATCGGTGGCAGCTTCGGGTACCAGCAGGACGAACAGCAAGTCCACTGGCGCACCATCGATGGCATCGTAGTCGATAGGGGCATCCAGGTGCAGCAGCGCACTGACCGGCGCCGTGCAGCCTTCGAGGCGGCAGTGAGGAATGGCGATGCCATTGCCAAATCCGGTGGAGCCAAGCTTTTCGCGGGCGATAAGCTTTTCGAAGACGTCCTGCATCTCCAGCTCGGGGATTTGCTCGGCAATCACGTTGGCGACCTTTTCCAGGGCGCGCTTTTTACTGCCGCCCGGCACGTTCACGAGGGAACGGCCGGGGGTCAGGATGGTTTCAAGTCGGATCATGGATGAGGGGGATCAGCGGGCGGCTGCACCTTGCAGCAGGCTTTGCTGTTTTTCCTTATGTTTTTTCAATTGGCGGTCGAGCTTGTCAGCCAAAGCATCGATCGCTGCATACATGTCTTGGTGTTCGGCATTGGCAACCACTTCGCCGCCGGGAATCTGCAGGGTCGCTTCAATTTTCTGCTGAAGCTTTTCAACCTTCATGATCACCGTCACGTTGGTGATCTTGTCGAAGTGACCCTCCACGCGGGCGAGCTTTTCAAGCACATAGTCGCGAAGAGGTTGGGTAACTTCTACATGCTGTCCACTGATGTTGACTTGCATACAGCTTCTCCTTTGTTGCCCGTGCATAAAGAGGCAGGTATTGCACCTGCCACACAAACGCTGTGGCACATCCCGGGGCTACATCAGTCGCTTGCGTTCACTCGACGGTGCGATGCCGAGCGACTCGCGGTACTTGGCGACGGTGCGACGGGCTACCTGGATGCCTTGTGCCTCCAGTAAACCAGCGATCTTGCTGTCACTCAATGGCTTTTTCTGATTTTCCGCCGCAACCAATTTCTTGATGATCGCGCGGATCGCCGTAGACGAGCATTCGCCGCCTTCGGCGGTGCTCACGTGGCTTGAGAAAAAGTATTTCAGTTCGTAGATGCCACGCGGGGTGTGCATGTATTTCTGGGTGGTAACCCGGGAAATCGTCGACTCGTGCATGCCCACCGCTTCGGCGATGTCATGCAGAACCAACGGCTTCATCGCCTCGTCGCCATGGTCGAGGAAGCCACGCTGGTGCTCGACGATCTGCGTGGCCACCTTCATCAGGGTCTCGTTGCGGCTTTGCAGGCTCTTGATGAACCAGCGCGCTTCCTGCAGCTGATTGCGCATGAAGGTGTTGTCGGCGCTGGTGTCGGCGCGGCGCACGAAGCCTGCGTACTGCGGGTTGACCCGCAGGCGTGGGATGGCTTCCTGGTTCAGCTCGACCAGCCAGCGCTCGCTGTCTTTGCGCACGATCACGTCGGGCACCACGTACTCAGGTTCGCTGGATTCGATCTGCGAGCCTGGGCGTGGGTTGAGGGTCTGTACCAGTTCGATGACCTGGCGCAGCTCGTCTTCCTTGAGCTTCATGCGGCGCATCAGCTGGCTGTAGTCGCGGCTGCCGAGCAGGTCGATGAAGTCGGTGACCAGGCGCTGGGCCTCGGCCATCCACGGCGTGTTGCCGGGCAGTTGGCGCAGTTGCAGCAGCAGGCATTCGCCCAGGGTGCGCGCGGCGACGCCGGCTGGCTCGAACTGTTGGATGCGGTGCAGAACTGCCTCGACCTCATCGAGTTCGATATCCAGCTCCGGGTCGAACCCTGCGCAGATTTCCTCGAGGGTGTCTTCCAGGTAGCCCTGCTGGTTGATGCTGTCGATCAGGGTGACCGCGATCAGGCGGTCGGTGTCGGACATCGGCGCCAGGTTCAGTTGCCACAGCAGGTGGCTTTGCAGGCTTTCGCCAGCAGAGGTGCGGGTGGTGAAATCCCACTCGTCGTCATCGTTGCTGGGCAGGCTGCTGGCACTGGTCTGGTAGATATCTTCCCAGGCGGTGTCGACTGGTAATTCGTTGGGGATGCGCTCGCTCCATTCGCCGTCCTCGAGGTTCTCGGTGGAGACGGTGCTTTCCTGGAAACTGTTGTCCTGAGCTTCGGCAGCCGGCTTGCTCTCGGCGTTATCGGCCATCGGGTCGCTGTTGTCGAAGTCCTCGCCGTCTTCCTGACGTTCGAGCATCGGGTTGGATTCCAGCGCCTCCTGGATTTCCTGTTGAAGGTCCAGGGTGGAGAGCTGAAGCAGACGAATGGCCTGTTGCAACTGAGGGGTCATCGTCAGTTGCTGGCCCATTTTTAGGACGAGCGATGGTTTCATGGCTGGGGCTTAATACCTTGTTCGCCGGCGCGCATGCGCCATCCACTACACGAAGGGCGCCGCGGCGCCAATTTCAAGCAAGTTATATGCCTTAATTTGTAGCGTTTGCCTAGAGCACTGTAGCACTTAAGCCGGGCAGAGGCCGTTTTACTGGCCGTCTGACAGTGCTCAGGCAAGCCTGGGCATCAGAGTCGGAACTCGTGACCCAGGTAAACTTCCTTGACCAGATCGTTGGCCAGGATGGTCTCGGCATCGCCTTCGGCGATCAGCTGGCCATCGTTGACGATGTACGCGGTTTCACAGATATCCAAGGTCTCGCGGACGTTGTGGTCGGTGATCAGTACACCGATACCCTTGGCCTTGAGGTGGTGGATAATTTGCTTGATGTCGCCCACGGAAATCGGGTCGACACCAGCGAAGGGTTCATCGAGCAGGATGAACTTCGGCGCGGTCGCCAGGGCGCGGGCAATCTCGACCCGGCGACGTTCGCCACCGGAAAGGCTCATGCCGAGGTTGTCGCGGATGTGGCTGATGTGGAATTCCTGCAGCAGGCTTTCCAGCTCCTTGCGCCGGCCATCACGGTCGAGTTCCTTGCGGGTCTCGAGAATGGCCATGATGTTGTCGGCCACCGACAGCTTGCGGAAGATCGAGGCTTCCTGCGGCAGGTAGCCAATGCCGGCGCGTGCGCGACCGTGCATGGGCTGATGGCTGACGTCGTTGCTGTCGATCAGCACGCGGCCCTGGTCGGCCTGGACCAGGCCGACGATCATGTAGAAGCAAGTGGTCTTGCCGGCGCCGTTAGGCCCCAGCAGACCGACGATCTGGCCGCTGTCGATCGACAGGCTGACATCGCGAACCACCTGGCGGCCCTTGTAGCTCTTGGCCAGGTGCTGGGCTTTGAGGGTTGCCATTTACTCGGCCTTCTTCTTCGGCTGGATCACCATGTCGATACGCTGACGTGGCGTGGACACATTGCCGCCACGGCCGGCGGTCGCCACCTGGGACTTGGTGTTGTAGACGATCTTCTCGCCTTCGGTGGTGTTGCCTTCGTTCTCGACCTTGGCGCGGTCGGTGAGGATCACCATGTCTTTCTGCGCCTGGTACTGGATGGTCACAGCCCAGCCTTTCATCTTGTCGGGCTTGGCGGCGCTCTGCTGCTGTTCGAAGTAGGCCAGGTTGCCCACCGAGGTCACCACGTCGATGTCGCCATTGGCGGCACGGGTCATGGTCACGGTGTTGCCTTTGATCATCATCGAGCCTTGGGTGATGATCACATCGCCCTTGTAGGTAGCTACGCCTTGCTTGTCATCCAGGTGAGCGTCGTCGGCCTGGATACGAATTGGCTGGTCACGATCGTTCGGCAGGGCCAAGGCGCTCGCGCTTCCCAGTGCTGCGCTCAGGCTGAGCAAAAAGGGGAGGGTTTTAACGAGCCTCATACTGTCCTCTTACGTTGGACAGCAGGTCCATCCTGCCGTCTTTCAAATACGCTTTCATTCCTTTGCCCGTAGTTGTGCCACCGGCGCCGTCGATTCTAACGGCTTGCTCGGTCTGCGCATATTGCTTCTGCGGGAACACCGTCATGCGGGTGGTAGTGATGATGGTCTCGCGCTGCTTTTCGTCAGTGCGGGCCACTCGAACCTGGTCGATCAGTTCGACCTCGCTGCCATCCGGATTGACCTCGGCGCGCACGCTCTGCACGTGCCACGGGTAGGCGGTGCCACGGTACATGTGCAGGTCTGGGGTGGTCACCAAGGTGACTTCGCTGGCCTTGAGGTGCTCGACCTTGTCGGCAGTCATTTCGTACTGCATCTTGCCGTCAGGCAGGAACTGCACGCTATGGGCGTTGATCGCGTAATAGTCGATGGCGTTTTCATCGACCTGGGTCACCGGCTTGTCGAGAAAGCTCTCGGGGCTGATGTTCCAGTAGCCGACCGCCACCAGCAGCGCGGCGATCACGCTGAACAGTGCGATGTTTTTGGCTTTCTTGCTGAACATGTGCGGCCTTACAGGTAATTGGCGTTGGCAGCGTCCAGGGTGCCCTGGGCCTGCATGATCAGTTCACAGAACTCGCGGGCGGCGCCTTCGCCACCGCGCGCCTGGGTCACCCCATGGGCGTGCTGGCGAACGAACGGTGCGGCGTTGGCCACGGCCATGCCCAAGGCTACCCGGCGGATCACCGGCAGGTCAGGCAGGTCATCGCCCAAGTAGGCGACCTGTTCATAGCTTAGGCCCAGTTCTGCCAGAAGGCCGTCGAGAACCACCAGTTTATCTTCCCGGCCCTGATACAGGTGGGGGATACCCAGGTTCTTGGCGCGGCGCTCGACCACCGGGGTCTTGCGGCCACTGATGATCGCCGTGGTCACGCCCGAGTTCATGAGCATCTTGATGCCCTGGCCGTCGAGGGTATTGAAAGTCTTGAATTCGCTGCCGTCTTCGAGGAAGTACAGGCGCCCGTCGGTCAATACGCCATCGACGTCAAACACCGCCAGCTTGATGGCTTTGCCGCGTTGCAGCAGATCTTGGCTCATTCACATTACTCCAGCGCGCAGCAGGTCGTGCATGTTCAGGGCGCCGCTTGGGCGGTCATCCTGATCGACCACGACCAGCGCGCCGATCTTGTGGTCTTCCATGATTTTCAAGGCCTCGGCGGCGAGCATCTCGGCGCGGGCGGTCTTGCCGTGCACGGTCATGACGTCGTCGATCAGCGTGGTGTGCACGTCAATGTTGCGGTCCAGGCTGCGGCGCAGGTCACCGTCGGTGAACACCCCGGCCAGTGTGCCGTCACGTTCGACGACCACGGTCATGCCCAAGCCTTTGCGGGACATTTCGAGGAGTGCTTCCTTGAGCAGGGTGCCGCGTTGCACCTGGGGCAGTTCGTCGCCCGAGTGCATGACGTTCTCGACCTTCAGCAGCAGGCGACGGCCAAGTGCGCCACCAGGGTGCGAGAAGGCGAAGTCCTCGGCGGAGAAGCCGCGCGCCTCAAGCAGGGCGATCGCCAGCGCATCGCCCAGCACCAGGGCAGCGGTGGTCGATGAGGTTGGCGCCAGGTTCAACGGGCAGGCTTCCTGCTCGACCCGCGCGTCGAGGTTGACCTCGGCGGCCTGGGCCAGCGGCGAGTCGGGGTTGCCGGTGAGGCTGATCAGCTGGATGCCCAGGCGCTTGATCAACGGCAGCAGGGTGACGATTTCAGCAGTGCTGCCAGAGTTGGACAGGGCCAAGATGACATCGTCGCGGGTGATCATGCCCATGTCGCCATGGCTGGCTTCGGCCGGATGGACGAAGAACGATGGCGTGCCGGTGCTGGCAAGGGTGGCAGCAATTTTGTTGCCGATATGCCCGGACTTGCCCATGCCGACCACCACGACCCGGCCTTTGCTGGCCAGGATCAGCTCGCAGGCCTTGACGAAATTGGCGTCGATGCGGGCCAGCAGGCCCTCGACGGCCTCGAGTTCCAGGCGCAAGGTACGCTGGGCGGATTGGATCAGCTCGCTGGATTGGCTCATGTTCGGGAAGCAATGCCTGATGAAAAGGCGGCGATTATAGCCCTAATGTGCGAAAGGCTCATCCTTCGATTGTCATACGGATGTTGCACAAGCCTGTCGTTGGCCTGAACCACTGCGTGGATGGCCTTGGGGCGGGCCTGTCTGCGGTGCTATAGTTCGCCGCTATTCGGCCCGCGGGGGGCGCGTGTGCCTTCACGATGAGGGCAGGCGTCCATTGAGACGAGGCTGTTTTGCAAGGAGTCTAGATGAGTGTGGATAGCGCCTACGCGGTCGAGTTGAAGGGGCTTACCTTCAAGCGCGGTTCGCGCAGCATTTTCAGCAATGTCGACATCCGCATCCCGCGCGGCAAGGTCACTGGCATCATGGGGCCATCGGGGTGCGGCAAGACCACCCTGTTGCGCCTGATGGGCGCGCAGCTGCGGCCTTCGAGTGGCGAAGTCTGGGTGGCCGGGCAGAACCTGCCGAGCTTGTCGCGCGGCGATCTGTTCGATGCGCGCAAGCAGATGGGCGTGCTGTTCCAGAGCGGTGCGCTGTTCACTGACCTCGATGTGTTCGAGAACGTCGCCTTCCCGCTGCGGGTGCATACCCAGCTGTCGGAAGAGATGATCCGCGATATCGTCCTGATGAAGCTGCAGGCCGTGGGCTTGCGCGGCGCCATCGACCTGATGCCCGATGAACTGTCCGGTGGCATGAAGCGCCGGGTAGCCCTGGCCCGGGCTATTGCCCTGGATCCGCAGATTCTCATGTACGACGAGCCGTTCGTCGGCCAGGACCCGATCGCCATGGGCGTATTGGTGCGCCTGATCCGCCTGCTCAACGATGCCCTGGGCATCACCAGCATCGTCGTCTCCCATGACCTGGCCGAGACCGCGAGCATTGCCGACTACATCTACGTGGTCGGTGATGGCCAGGTGCTGGGGCAGGGCACCCCGGACGAACTGATGGGCTCGGACAATCCGCGCATCCGCCAATTCATGAAGGGCGACCCTGACGGCCCGGTACCTTTCCACTTTCCTGCGCCTGACTACCGCGCCGATCTGCTGGGGACGCGTTGATGCGCAGAAGATCCTTACTCGAACGAATCCGCCTGCTCGGGCGCTCGGCCATCGACGTGGTGGCGGTGCTGGGGCGCTCTTGCCTGTTCCTGTTTCATTCGCTGATTGGTCGTGGCGGCATTGGCGGCGGCTTCCAGCTGCTGGTCAAGCAGCTGTATTCGGTGGGCGTGCTGTCGCTGGCGATCATCGTTGTCTCCGGCGTGTTCATCGGCATGGTGCTGGCGCTGCAGGGCTACAGCATCCTGACCAAGTACGGCTCCGAGCAAGCGGTAGGGCAGATGGTTGCGCTGACCTTGCTGCGCGAGCTGGGGCCGGTGGTCACCGCCTTGCTGTTCGCCGGGCGTGCCGGTTCTGCGCTGACTGCCGAGATCGGCAACATGAAGTCCACCGAGCAACTGTCGAGCCTTGAAATGATTGGCGTCGACCCGCTCAAGTACATCGTTGCGCCACGCCTGTGGGCTGGCTTCATCTCGCTGCCGTTGCTGGCGCTGCTGTTCAGCGTGGTCGGCATCTGGGGTGGTTCGTGGGTCGCGGTCGACTGGCTGGGCGTCTACGAGGGCTCGTTCTGGGCCAACATGCAAAACAGCGTTTCCTTTACCGACGACGTGCTCAACGGCCTGGTGAAAAGCCTGGTGTTCGCCTTCGTCGTGACCTGGATTGCCGTATTCCAGGGGTATGACTGCGAGCCCACCTCAGAAGGGATCAGCCGTGCCACCACCAAGACCGTGGTCTATGCCTCGTTGGCAGTCCTGGGTCTGGACTTTATTCTGACCGCCTTGATGTTTGGAGATTTCTGATGCAAAACCGCACCCTGGAAATCGGTGTCGGCCTGTTCCTCCTGGCCGGGATCCTGGCGTTGCTGCTGCTGGCCCTGCGTGTCAGCGGGCTGTCCGCCAGCCCGAGCAGCGATACCTATAAAGTTTATGCCTACTTCGACAATATCGCCGGTTTGACGGTCAGAGCTAAAGTGACCATGGCCGGTGTGACCATCGGCAAGGTCACGGCCATCGATCTGGACCGTGATTCCTATACCGGTCGGGTGACCCTGCAGCTGGACAAAAATGTCGACAACCTGCCAGTCGACTCCACTGCCTCGATCCTGACCGCAGGTTTGCTCGGTGAGAAGTACATCGGCATCAGCGTGGGCGGTGAAGAAGAGGTGCTCAAAGATGACAGCACTATCCATGACACCCAGTCGGCGCTGGTCCTGGAAGATCTGATTGGCAAGTTCCTGCTCAATACAGTTGGCAAAGAACCGAAAGAAGCCACCCCAGCTAATCCAGCTAATTAAGGAGTTTCCATGATCTCGATCCTGCGACGCGGCCTGTTGGTCCTGCTGGCGGCCTTCCCCCTGCTGGCCCTGGCTGCCCCTGGGCAGTCTGCCCGTGAGGTGATCCAGACCACCACCAATCAACTGCTGAGCGATCTGAAGGCCAACAAGGAGCAGTACAAGGCCAGCCCCCAGGCCTTCTACGACGCGCTCAACAGCAACCTTGGCCCGGTAGTCGATGCTGACGGCATCTCCAAGAGCATCATGACCGTCAAGTACTCGCGCAAGGCCACGCCTGAGCAGATGCAGCGCTTCCAGGAAAACTTCAAGCGCAGCCTGATGCAGTTCTATGGCAATGCCTTGCTCGAATACAACAACCAGGGCATCACCGTTGACCCGGCCAAGGGTGAAGAGGGTGATCGCACCAGCGTTGGCATGAAGGTCACTGGCAACAATGGCGCGGTCTATCCCGTGCAGTACACCATGGTCAAGCTGGGCGGCGAGTGGAAAGTGCGTAACGTCATCGTCAATGGCATCAACATAGGCAAGCTGTTCCGTGACCAGTTCGCCGATGCCATGTCGCGCAACGGCAACAATCTGGACAAGACCATCGACGGCTGGGCTGGCGAAGTCGCCAAGGCCAAGCAAACCGCCGACAGCTCGCCGGATAAGGAAGTGCAATGAGCGAAGCCGGCGTGAGCATGACCGAACCAGGCGTTCTGCGCCTGGCCGGGGTGCTGGATTACCGCAGCGGCCCGGCCCTGCGCAAGGAAGGCAAGGCGCTGATCGTCGCCAGTGGCGAGCAACGCCTGGTCCTGGACTGCTCGCAAGTGGTCAAGTCCAGCAGCGTTGGCTTGTCCCTGCTGCTGGCGTTCATGCGTGATGCCCAGGCGGCTGGCAAGTCCTGGGAGCTGCGCGGCATGCCCGATGACATGCGCGAAATCGCCGAGGTCTATGACCTGGATGAAGTATTGGCGGGCTGATTGCCCGACAAGGTGAAAGGCCCCTCGGTCAGCGTGTCCGTTCATGGGCTTCGCAGGCGAGGGGCTTTTTTGTATGATGGCCGACCCGCGCGCACAGGGCGCCGATTGAGGTTGAGCATGCAGGCCGTAGAAGTTAAGAGTTTTCTTGAAGAGAAATTGCCGGGAACCCAAGTCGAAGTTGAGGGTGAAGGCTGCAACTTCCAGTTGAACGTGATCAGCGACGAGCTGGCCGGCCAGAGCCCGGTAAAGCGTCAGCAGGCGATCTATGCTCACCTGAATCCGTGGATTGCCGATGGCAGTATCCACGCGGTAACCATGAAATTTTTCAGCAGCGCAGCCTGGGCTGAGCGCACCTGAGCCTACTTGGCGGCGAGATTCCTATGGACAAACTGATTATTACTGGCGGCGCTCGTCTTGATGGCGAGATCCGCATTTCCGGGGCGAAGAACGCCGCCCTGCCGATTCTTGCAGCGACCCTGCTGGCCGATGGCCCGGTCACCGTCGGCAACCTGCCGCACCTGCACGACATCACCACCATGATCGAGCTGTTCGGTCGCATGGGCATTGAGCCGGTGATCGACGAGAAGCTGGCGGTGGAAATCGATCCACGCACCATCAAGACCCTGGTCGCGCCGTACGAGCTGGTGAAGACCATGCGCGCCTCGATCCTGGTGCTGGGCCCGATGGTCGCCCGTTTCGGCGAGGCCGAAGTGGCCCTGCCTGGCGGTTGCGCGATTGGCTCGCGTCCGGTCGACCTGCACATCCGCGGCCTGGAAGCCATGGGCGCGAAGATCGAAGTCGAAGGCGGCTACATCAAGGCCAAGGCGCCTGAAGGCGGCCTGCGTGGCGCGCACTTCTTCTTCGATACCGTCAGCGTCACCGGTACCGAGAACATCATGATGGCCGCTGCCCTGGCCAAGGGCCGCAGCGTGCTGCAGAACGCCGCGCGCGAGCCGGAAGTGGTCGACCTGGCCAACTTCCTGATCGCCATGGGCGCCAACGTCCAGGGCGCTGGCACCGACACCATCACCATCGATGGCGTCGAGCGTCTGCACTCGGCCACCTACCGGGTCATGCCTGACCGTATCGAAACCGGCACCTACCTGGTGGCCGCTGCCGTCACTGGCGGCCGGGTCAAGGTCAAGGACACCGATCCGACCATCCTCGAAGCGGTCCTTGAGAAACTCAAGGAAGCTGGCGCCGACATCACCACCGGCGAAGACTGGATCGAGCTGAACATGCACGGCAAGCGGCCGAAAGCCGTCAACCTGCGTACCGCGCCGTACCCAGCGTTCCCGACCGACATGCAGGCGCAGTTCATCTCGCTCAACGCCATTGCCGAAGGCACCGGCGCAGTGATCGAGACGATCTTCGAAAACCGCTTCATGCACGTCTATGAAATGCACCGCATGGGCGCCCACATCCAGGTCGAGGGCAACACCGCCATCGTCACTGGCGTGCCAGCGCTCAAGGGTGCACCGGTCATGGCTACCGACCTGCGTGCTTCCGCCAGCCTGGTGCTGTCGGCCCTGGTCGCCGAAGGCGATACCCTGATCGATCGCATCTACCACATCGACCGTGGTTATGAGTGCATCGAGGAAAAACTGCAGATGCTCGGCGCCAAGATCCGCCGCGTTCCGGGTTAATCTGTGACAGGCGCAGGGATGCGCCTACCGAATTTCAAGCGGCCAGGTCACCGACCTGGCTGGCTATAGCCGCTTAAGGACCGACGTTTTCCATGTTGACCATCGCGCTATCCAAAGGCCGAATCCTCGACGATACCCTGCCATTGCTGGCCGAGGCCGGTATCGTGCCGACCGAGAATCCGGACAAGAGCCGCAAGCTGATCATCCCCACGACCCAGGACGACGTGCGCCTGCTGATCGTGCGCGCCACCGACGTGCCGACCTATGTCGAGCATGGTGCCGCCGACCTCGGGGTGGCCGGTAAGGACGTGCTCATGGAGTACGGTGGCCAGGGTCTGTACGAGCCGCTGGACCTGCAAATCGCCCGCTGCAAGCTGATGACCGCTGGTGTGGTCGGTGCGCCCGAGCCCAAGGGCCGGCTGCGTGTGGCCACCAAGTTCGTCAACGTAGCCAAGCGCTACTACGCCGAGCAGGGCCGTCAGGTCGATATCATCAAGCTGTACGGTTCGATGGAGCTGGCCCCGCTGATCAACCTCGCCGACAAGATCATCGACGTGGTCGACACCGGCAATACCCTGCGCGCCAACGGCCTGGAGCCCCAGGACCTGATCGCCACGGTAAGCTCGCGCCTGGTCGTCAACAAAGCCTCCATGAAGATGCAGCACGCACGCATCCAGACACTGATCGACACGCTGCGCAAAGCGGTCGAATCGCGACACCGCGGCTGATTCCTGCGCGCGACCTTCGCTGTCGCGCCCGTCTATCCGCGTCATAGCCAATTTTTCTCAGGTGCCCGCGCGGATCGACTGGTAGCCTAGGGCGCCTGAGCATTCGCTAATAATCGAGGCCCTCGCCATGACCGTGTCCACTGCTATTGCCCGTCTCAACGCCGCTGATCCGGATTTCGCCCGACATCTGGATCATCTGCTGAGCTGGGAGAGTGTGTCCGATGACGCGGTCAACCAGCGTGTGCTCGACATCATCAAGGCAGTGCGCGAACGCGGTGACGCCGCGCTGGTGGAGTTCACCCAGCGTTTCGACGGCGTCAATGCCACCTCGATCGATGACCTGATCCTTGGCCGTGAGCGCCTGGAGCTGGCCCTGACCCGCATTACCCCGGCCCAGCGCCAAGCGCTGGAAAAGGCCGCCGATCGCGTGCGTATGTACCACGAGCGGCAGAAGCAGGACTCCTGGCAGTACACCGAAGCTGACGGCACTGTGCTCGGCCAGAAAGTCACGCCGCTGGACCGCGCAGGCTTGTACGTGCCAGGCGGCAAGGCTTCGTACCCCTCCTCGGTGCTGATGAACGCCATCCCGGCCAAGGTCGCAGGCGTTGCCGAAGTGGTGATGGTGGTGCCGACCCCGCGCGGCGAGCTCAATGAGCTGGTGCTGGCAGCGGCCTGCATCGCTGGTGTCGACCGGGTGTTCACCGTCGGTGGCGCCCAGGCGGTAGCGGCGCTGGCCTATGGCACCGAGAGCGTGCCGCAGGTCGACAAGATCGTTGGCCCCGGTAACATCTATGTCGCCACCGCCAAACGGCATGTGTTCGGCCAGGTCGGTATCGACATGATTGCTGGCCCGTCGGAAATCCTCGTGGTCTGCGATGGCCAGACCGATCCGGACTGGATCGCCATGGACCTGTTCTCCCAGGCCGAGCACGATGAAGACGCCCAGGCCATTCTGGTCAGCCCCGATGGCGAGTTCCTCGACCGCGTGGCGGCGAGCATCGACAAACTGATGCCGACCCTGGAGCGCGCCGAGATCATCGAGAAATCGATCAACGGCCGTGGCGCGCTGATTCAAGTGCGCGACATGCAGCAGGCGATTGAAGTGGCCAACCGCATCGCGCCTGAGCACCTGGAGCTGTCGGTGGCCGATCCGCAGGCCTGGCTGCCGCAGATTCGCCATGCCGGCGCGATCTTCATGGGCCGTCACACCAGCGAAGCCCTGGGCGACTACTGCGCAGGCCCCAACCACGTGCTGCCAACTTCCGGCACTGCGCGCTTTTCCTCGCCGCTGGGGGTGTATGACTTCCAGAAGCGTTCATCGATCATCTTCTGCTCCGAGCAGGGCGCATCCGAGCTTGGCCAAACCGCCTCGGTGCTGGCCCGTGGCGAGTCGCTGACTGCCCACGCCCGTAGCGCCGAATACCGCATCCTTGCCGACAAGAAGGGGAACTGAGCATGAGTAAATTCTGGAGCCCCTTCGTCAAGGACCTGGTGCCTTACGTGCCGGGCGAGCAGCCGAAGCTGACCAAGTTGGTCAAGCTCAACACCAACGAGAACCCCTATGGCCCATCGCCCAAGGCGCTGGAGGCCATGCGTGGTGAGTTGAACGACAACCTGCGCCTGTACCCGGACCCTAACGGCGACCGGCTCAAACAGGCCGTCGCCGAGTACTACGGGGTTATGCCGCAGCAGGTATTTGTCGGCAACGGTTCGGACGAGGTGCTCGCGCACATCTTCCACGGCCTGTTCCAGCACGGCGCGCCGCTGTTGTTCCCCGATGTCAGCTACAGCTTCTATCCGGTGTACTGCGGCTTGTATGGCATCCCCTTCGAGCAGGTGCCACTGGATGAGCAGTTCCAGATCCGCATCGAGGACTACCAAAGGCCCAACGCCGGGATCATCTTCCCCAACCCCAACGCACCGACCGGCTGCTTGATGCCGCTGGCGGTGGTTGAGCAGCTGCTGCAGGCCAATCCCGACTCGGTGGTGGTGGTCGATGAGGCCTACATCGATTTTGGCGGCCAGACCGCCATCAGCCTGGTCGACCGCTACGACAACCTGCTGGTCACCCAGACCCTGTCCAAGTCGCGTTCGCTGGCAGGCCTGCGGGTGGGTCTGGCAGTTGGCCACCCAGACCTGATCGATGCGCTGGAGCGGATCAAGAACAGCTTCAACTCCTATCCGCTCGATCGCATGGCGATTGTCGGTGCGGCGGCAGCGTTCGAAGACCGTGCTTATTTCGAACAAACCTGCCGCAAGGTGATCGACAGCCGCGAACTGCTGGTCGAGCAATTGCAGGGCAAAGGCTTCGAAGTGTTGCCATCGGCGGCCAACTTCATCTTCGCCCGCCATCCGCAGCAGGATGCCGCAGAACTGGCAGCACGCCTGCGCGAGCAGGGCGTGATCGTGCGGCACTTCAAGCAAGCGCGCATCGCTCAGTTCTTGCGGATCACAATTGGCACGCCGGAAATGAACCAGGCGCTGATCGATGCCTTGAGCTGATCGCTCGCCCGCTCTACCTACCGGCCTGTTCACGGCCGGTAGGTTTGTTACTGCCTTAGTCCCGCCTTCCTTTCATCGCTCAAGCTCAGCGCCATCCATACCGATGAATGGCGTTTTCGGCGACCTTGTCTGTGCGGGTTGGCCTTGGATCACCAGGCTGAACACCAGCGCGGTCACGGCCACCAAAGCAATCACTATGGCCAGGCCTCTGTGGTCACGCATCACTCATTTCTCGCTGACGAACGGTAGGCGAAGCGTCACAAAGCCCTTCCGGCCGCGCAACTAGCAATATTACCAGGTGGTTTTCAGGGGCCAGTGTGCTGGAGTAGACTCTAAGAATTCGTAGGATGATTGGGTGAGTGGGCATGGCAACTGAATTAGTCCGTCGCTCCTTGGTGGAAATGGCCGTGGAGCAGCTGCGTGAACGCATCCTCGACGGCGTGTGGACGGTGGGCCAACGTCTGCCGACCGAACCTGAGTTGGCCGCTGAGCTGGGCATCAGCCGCAATACCGTGCGCGAGGCGATGCGGGTGTTGGCGTTCAGTGGCTTGGTGGAAATTCGCCAGGGCGATGGCAGCTACCTGCGTACCGCCCAAGACCCATTGCAGGCAGTGCAGGCGATGTCCCGCTGCACGCCGGAGCAGGCCCGTGAGACGCGGCATATTCTGGAGGCCGAAGCCATTGGCCTGGCGGCCCTGCGCCGCAGCGAAGCGGATTTGCAAGGTCTGCGCGAGGCGCTCAAGGGCAGCGAGGCGCACTTTCATGCCGACCTCGACGCTTACATCGCCTGTGACCTGGTGTTCCACCAGCGCCTGGTCGACGCTGCGCACAACCCAGCGCTGAGTGAGCTGTACCGCTATTTCTCTGGCGTGGTTGCGGCTGCGTTGCAGCGCAACATGAGCGCCGTCCCCCGTTGCCAGTCGGTGTTCGACCTGCATGAGCAGATCCTCGACGCCATCGAGCAACGTGATCCGGAGCGGGCCAAGCGCCTGAGCCGGACCCTTATCGAATCCTGAAAACGAGAAGCCCCATGGCCGAACAACTGACGCGCACTTCCCCTGCCCATGAGCCGGAGCTCGATGAACTGCTGATCGACGCCGAGGCCGATGATGAGCAGGTTCAACAGCAACCGGTGGTGCTGCAGCGCCCCTGGCTCCTGCTGTTGGGCCTGGTCCTGGTGGCCCTGAATCTGCGCCCGGCCTTGTCGAGCATGGCGCCGGTGCTGGGGCAGGTGTCCGAGGGGCTCGGTCTGAGTGCTTCGGCAGCAGGTTTGCTGACCACCTTGCCGGTGCTGTGCCTGGGCTTGTTCGCGCCACTGGCGCCGGTACTGGCGCGCCGCTTTGGCAGTGAGCGGGTGATCCTCGGCATTCTCCTGACCCTGGCCCTGGGCATCGTGGTACGCAGCGCGTTTGGTGCAATCGGGGTGTTCCTCGGCAGCCTGATGGCAGGCGCCAGCATCGGCATTATCGGGGTATTGCTGCCTGGCATCGTCAAGCGCGATTTCCCTCAGCAGGCCGGTACACTGACCGGCGTCTACACCATGGCGCTGTGCCTGGGCGCGGCCATGGCCGCCGGCGCCACGGTGCCGTTGAGCCAGCATTTTGCTGGGAGCTGGGCAATGGGCCTGGGCTTCTGGATGATCCCGGCGTTGTTGGCCATGCTGGTCTGGTTACCGCAGGCACGCCAGGGCCATGGCGCCCACAAGGTGGCCTACAAGGTGCGCGGCCTGTGGCGCGACCCGCTGGCCTGGCAGGTTACGCTGTACATGGGCCTGCAATCGTCGCTGGCGTACATCGTCTTTGGTTGGTTGCCGTCGATCCTGATCGGTCGTGGCCTGAGCCCGACCGAGGCCGGGTTGGTGCTGTCGGGATCGGTGATCGTGCAGTTGATCAGTTCGCTGAGCGCGCCGTGGCTGGCGACGCGTGGCAAGGATCAGCGGCTGGCCATCGTGATCGTCATGTTGGTGACCTTGGCGGGCCTGTTCGGCTGCCTGTATGCGCCGCTGTCAGGGCTGTGGGGCTGGGCGGTGCTACTGGGCCTGGGGCAGGGCGGTACCTTTGCCTTGGCGCTGACGCTGATCGTGCTGCGCTCAAAAGACGCGCACGTCGCTGCCAACCTGTCGAGCATGGCCCAAGGCGTGGGTTACACCCTGGCCTCGATGGGGCCGTTCGCGGTGGGCCTGGTGCATGATCTGACCGGCGGCTGGGCGGCGGTGGGGTGGATCTTTGCCGTGCTGGGCACCGGGGCGATTGTATTTGGCCTGAAAGCCGGGCGTGCGCAGCATGTGCAAGTGGTCAGCGAGCGGGTTTAGCGGTTGTCGGTACCGGCCCTATCGCGGGACAAGCCCGCTCCCACGTAGAGCGGGCTTGTCCCGCGATAGGGGCGACGCAGAAAACATTCATGACTCAAATGGGCATGGCATTGCGCCGCAACGCAGATTATCGTTCAGCTCTTGAGCCCCAGGACGGACACACCCATGAGCGACGCCAACCAAGCCCTGATCACCCGCTTCTACCAGGCCTTCCAGCGCCTCGATGCCGAAGCGATGGTGGCCTGCTACAGCGCTGATGTCGAATTCAGCGACCCGGTCTTCGGCACCTTGCGCGGCCAGGATGCCGGCGACATGTGGCGTCTGCTCACCACTCGCGCCAAGGATTTCAGCCTGACCTTCGATCAAGTGCGTGCCAACCAGGACAGCGGCTGCGCGCATTGGGTGGCCACCTACCTGTTCAGCCAGACCGGCCGGGTGGTGATCAACGATATTCAGGCACGCTTCGTCATTCGCGACGGCCTGATCAGCCAGCACCACGACAGCTTCGACCTCTGGCGCTGGTCACGCCAGGCCCTGGGCATGCCAGGGGTGCTGCTGGGCTGGTCGCCGATGTTGCAGAACAAGGTTCGCCAACAGGCGTTCAAGGGTTTGCGGGCGTTTCAGCAGGCGCGTTGAGCGGGTAAGCTTGGCGCCTTCCCGTTGGCTTGAATACATCCGTGAGCGAGACTGCTATCACACAGCCCGGCATCCCCCCGTCTGCCAAGCCCTGGTACGTCTACCTGGTGCGCGCCGCCAATGGCTCGCTGTACTGCGGCATCAGCGACGATCCACAGCGGCGTTTTCTCAAGCACCAGAAAGGTCAGGGCGCGCGCTACTTCAAGACCAGCCCGGCGCAGGCGCTGGTGTATGTCGAGCAATGGCCAGACAAGTCCGAAGCGTTGCGCCAGGAGCGGCTGGTGAAGAAGCTGCGCAAGTCTGCCAAGGAGGCCCTGGTGGCCTCCTGGCCAGGTCTTAGTCGGTGCGACGCTTGAGCTGATCGATCAGCTGGGTCGGCAGGCCCTTGATGATCAGCGTGCCTGCTTCTTCGTCATATTCCACTTTCGAACCCAGCAGGTGAGCCTCGAAGCTGATCGACAGGCCCTCGGCGCGCCCGGTGAAGCGGCGGAATTGGTTGAGCGTGCGTTTATCGGCTGGAATTTCCGGCGACAGGCCGTAGTCCTTGTTGCGGATGTGATCGTAGAACGCCTTGGGGCGGTCTTCGTCGATGAGGCTGGAAAGCTCTTCCAAGGTGACCGGCTCGCCCATCTTGGTCTGGCTGGTGGCGTAGTCGACCAGGGTCTGGGTCTTCTCGCGCGCCGACTCCTCAGGCAGGTCTTCGCTTTCGACGAAGTCGCTGAACGCCTTGAGCAGGGTGCGGGTCTCGCCGGGGCCATCGACGCCCTCCTGGCAGCCGATGAAGTCGCGGAAGTACTCCGAGACCTTCTTGCCGTTCTTGCCCTTGATGAACGAGATGTACTGTTTGGAAGCCTGGTTGTTCTGCCATTCGGACAGGTTGATCCGCGCCGCCAGGTGCAGTTGGCCCAGGTCCAGATGGCGAGAGGGGGTCACGTCGAGCTCGGCGTTGACCGCCACGCCGTCGCTGTGGTGCAGCAGGGCGATGGCCAGGTACTCGGTCATGCCTTGCTGGTAGTGAGCGAACAGCACATGGCCACCGGTGGAGAGGTTGGACTCTTCCATCAGTTTTTGCAGGTGCTCGACGGCGATCCGGCTGAAGGCGGTGAAGTCTTTTTCTTCACTCAGGTACTGCTTGAGCCAGCCACTGAACGGGTAGGCGCCGGACTCGCCGTGGAACAACCCCCACGCCTTGCCTTGCTTGGCGTTGTAGCTGTCGTTGAGGTCGGCCAGCAGGTTTTCGATGGCGTCCGATGCGCCCAGCTCGTTATCCCGTGCATGCAGCACGGCGGGGCTGCCATCAGGCTTCTTGTCGATCAGGTGAACGATGCAATGACGGATTGGCATGGAAATCTCGGAGGTTGGAGCACGCGTGGCGATGGCCAAGGGTGCGCTGTGCAAAGTCGATCAGTTTAACCCAGAGATTGGGTGATGCAGTGGCCAGAAGTTGGCGTAAATGGCTGTTGTTCGTTTTTTGTTCGATTTTTTGCGTTTTCGGGGTAAACCCCCGAAAAACCTGCATAAAAACCAAGCTGGCAGCGGATATTTATCTATTCCTGTGGTAGCTTTGCGCGGTCTTGCGCCCCTTGAATGGCGCATTGCTGGCAGATCGCTTGCGTCGTGTCGAACCAAACGCCGATTTTCGTATCTACATACGCGATTGGCGCGGCCCGCCGGACAGTTTCGGGCTGGCCCGATAACGACGTAGCACGCTGCATAACCTCTGAATTTTTAGGGAAGGAACACCACAATGGCACTGACCAAAGACCAACTGATTGCCGACATCGCCGAAGCAATCGACGCGCCAAAAACCACCGCTCGCAATGCTCTGGAGCAACTGGGCCAGATCGTTGCTGACCAGCTGGAAAACGGCGCTGAGATCACCCTGCCAGGCATCGGCAAGCTGAAAGTCACCGAGCGTCCTGCCCGTACCGGCCGCAACCCTTCGACTGGCGCTGCCATCGAAATCGCTGCCAAGAAAGTCGTCAAGTTCGTACCTGCCAAGGTCCTGACCGACGCCGTCAACAAGTAATTGTCGACGCTTGCGTAAAACCGCGCCCGGCTTGCCCGGACGCGGTTTTTTTACGCCTGCGTTTTACCCTGGCGCTGGGCATGCCAGGCCTGGCGCGCGGCATCGTCGTGAAAGCTCCAGGCAACCATGCGGCTCTGCTTCTGGCCTTGGCCCATCTCGATGACCCGCACCGCTTTGGCGGCGGCTTTCTTCAGGGCCACTTCGATGCCTGGCAGATTGCTCGCCTTGGACACCAGGCTGGTGAACCACAGCACCTGATGGCCACAGGCAGCGCTCTCGGCGATCAACTGGGTGACGAAGCGAATCTCGCCGCCTTCGCACCACAGCTCATTGTTCTGCCCACCAAAATTGAGCACCGGCAGCTTGCGCTTGGGGTCCTGCTTGCCGAGGTTTTTCCACTTGCGTTGACTACCGCGGGTGGCTTCGTCGCGCGAGCTGTGGAAGGGCGGATTGCTCAGGGTGATATCGAAGCGTTCGTCTGCCTGCAGCAAGCCGCTGAGGATGTGCTTGCTGTTGCTCTGCTGGCGCAGGCTGATGGCTTTATTGAGACCGTTGGCCTGGACGATGGCTTTGGCCGAGGCCAGGGCTATCGGGTCGATGTCCGAGCCGAGGAAGCGCCAACGGTAGTCGCTGTGGCCGAGCAGCGGATAAATGCAGTTGGCACCTACGCCAACGTCCAGGGCACGTACCTGGGCGCCACGCGGGATCTCGCCAGCATTGTCTTCGGCAAGCAGGTCGGCCAATACGTGGATGTAATCGGCGCGGCCTGGAATCGGTGGGCACAGGTAGTCGGCTGGGATGTCCCAGTGCTGGATGCCGTACTGGGCCTTGAGCAGGGCGCGGTTGAACACCCGTACCGCTTCAGGGTTGGCGAAGTCGATGCTGGGCTTGCCGTAGGGGTTGGTGATGGTGAAGCGGGCCAGGTCCGGGTGCGCCTTGATCAGGCTGGGGAAGTCATAGCGGCCCTGGTGGCGGTTGCGCGGGTGCAGGGTGGGTTTGTCGGTCATAGGGGTGTCCTGTGTAAAGCATCGCGGGGCAAGCCCGCTCCCACGCCTTCACTCCATACCGGAGCGGATGCGTGGGAGCGGGCTTGCCCCGCGATGGCCTCACTGAGGTTTAGAGCGCGGCAATCCGCGCATGCTGCTCGGTGAAGTTGGCCAGCGCCTGCTCGGCTTCAGCCAGCTTGGCGCGTTCCTTGTCGATTACCGCAGGCGGTGCCTTGTCGACGAAGGCGGCGTTGGACAGCTTGCCGCCAACGCGTTGCACTTCACCTTGCAGACGCTGGATTTCCTTGTTCAGGCGAGCCAGCTCGGCGTCCTTGTCGATCAGACCGGCCATTGGCACCAGCACCTGCAGATCGCCAACCAGTGCGGTGGCCGACAGTGGCGCTTCGTCCTGTTCGCCGAGCACGGTGAACGACTCGACCTTGGCCAGCTTCTTGAGCAGCGCTTCGTTTTCTTGCAAGCGACGCTGGTCGTCGGCATTGGCGTTCTTGAGGAACAGCGGCAGCGGTTTGCCTGGGCCAATGTTCATCTCGGCGCGAATGTTACGCAGACCGACCATCAACTGTTGCAGCCACTCGATGTCACCTTCGGCCGCTACGTCGATGCGGCTGTCGTTGGCCACGGGCCATGGTTGCAGCATGATGGTCTTGCCGTCGATGCCTGCCAGCGGCGCGATGCGCTGCCAGATTTCTTCGGTGATGAACGGCATGAACGGGTGGGCCAGGCGCAGGGCCACTTCCAGCACGCGTACCAGGGTGCGACGGGTGCCGCGGGCGCGCTCGACCGGGGCGTTTTCGTCCCACAGGACCGGCTTGGACAGCTCCAGGTACCAGTCGCAGTACTGGTTCCAGATGAACTCGTACAGGGCCTGGCTGGCCAGGTCGAAGCGGAACTGCTCGAGCTGACGGGTCACTTCAGCTTCGGTGCGCTGCAGCTGCGAGATGATCCAGCGGTCGGCCAGCGACAGCTCGTAGGCCTCGCCGTTCTGGCCGCAGTCTTCGCCTTTGTCCAGCACGTAGCGGGCGGCGTTCCAGATCTTGTTGCAGAAGTTGCGGTAGCCTTCGACGCGGCCCATGTCGAACTTGATGTCGCGGCCGGTGGAGGCCAGCGAGCAGAAGGTGAAGCGCAGGGCGTCGGTGCCGTAGCTGGCGATGCCTTCGGGGAACTCGGCCTTGGTCTGCTTGGCGATCTTCTCGGCAAGCTTGGGCTGCATCATGCCGCTGGTGCGTTTTTCCAGCAGGGCGTCGAGGGTGATGCCATCGACGATGTCCAGCGGGTCAAGCACGTTGCCCTTGGACTTGGACATCTTCTGGCCCTGGCCGTCGCGCACCAGACCGTGGACGTAGACGGTCTTGAACGGAACCTGCGGAGTGCCGTCCTCGTTCTTCACCAGGTGCATGGTCAGCATGATCATCCGGGCGACCCAGAAGAAGATGATGTCGAAGCCGGTGACCAGCACGTCGGTGGAGTGGAATTTCTTCAGGAACTCGGTCTGCTCCGGCCAGCCGAGGGTGGAGAAGGTCCACAGGCCGGAACTGAACCAGGTGTCGAGCACGTCGTCGTCCTGGCGCAGGACCACGTCGCTGCCCAGGTTGTGCTTGGTACGCACTTCTTCCTCGTTGCGGCCAACGTAGACCTGGCCGGCCTCGTCGTACCACGCCGGGATCCGGTGGCCCCACCACAGCTGACGGCTGATGCACCAGTCCTGGATGTCACGCATCCACGAGAAGTACATGTTTTCGTACTGCTTGGGCACGAACTGGATGCGGCCGTCTTCCACAGCGGCGATGGCAGGTTCTGCCAGCGGCTTGGTGGAGACATACCACTGGTCGGTCAGCCACGGCTCGATGACGGTGCCGGAGCGATCGCCTTTCGGCACTTTCAGCGCGTGGTCATCGACGCTGACCAGCAGGCCCTGGGCATCGAGGTCGGCAACGATCTGCTTGCGCGCGACGAAGCGGTCGAGGCTGGCGTATTGCGCTGGCAGGCTGGTGTCGATCTGTTCGTTGACGCTGCCGTCGAGGTTGAAGGCCTGGGCACTGGCCAGCACCAGGGCGTTCTTGTCGAAGATGTTCAGCAGCGGCAAGTTATGGCGCTTGCCGACTTCATAGTCGTTGAAGTCGTGGGCTGGGGTGATCTTCACGCAGCCGGTGCCGAATTCCGGGTCGCAATAATCGTCGCCGATGATCGGGATCAGGCGGCCGACCAGCGGCAGCTTGACGAACTTGCCGATCAGGGCCTGGTAGCGCTCGTCATTCGGGTTGACCGCGACCGCAGCGTCACCCAGCAGGGTTTCCGGACGGGTGGTGGCCACGACCAGGTAGTCCTTGCCATCGGCAGTCTTGGCGCCGTCGGCCAGCGGGTAGCGCAGGTTCCACAGGTGACCTTTCTCGTCGTGGTTTTCCACTTCCAGGTCAGAGATGGCGGTGTGCAGCTTGGTGTCCCAGTTGACCAGGCGCTTGCCGCGGTAGATCAGGCCGTCTTCGTGCAGGCGGACGAAGGCTTCCTTGACCGCGTCGGACAGGCCGTCGTCCATGGTGAAGCGCTCGCGGCTCCAGTCGACCGACGAACCCAGGCGGCGGATCTGCCGGCTGATGTTGCCACCGGACTGCTCCTTCCACTCCCAGACCTTCTCCAGGAACTGCTCGCGGCCCAGGTCATGACGGTTCTGGCCCTTGGCCTCCAGCTGGCGCTCGACCAGCATCTGGGTGGCGATACCGGCGTGGTCGGTGCCTGGCTGCCACAGGGTGTTGCGACCCTGCATGCGGCGGAAACGGATCAGGGCGTCCATGATCGCGTTGTTGAAACCGTGGCCCATGTGCAGGCTGCCGGTCACGTTCGGTGGCGGGATCATGATGGTGTAGGACTCGCCTGCACCTTGTGGGGCGAAATAGTTCTCGGACTCCCAGGTGTTGTACCAGGAAGTTTCGATGGCGTGCGGCTGGTAGGTCTTATCCATGCGCGGCGGGACCCTTAGGCATTAATTCGGGAAAGCCGAGAAGTATAACGGAGCCGTAGGTTTCAGGCGACAAGCTGCTGGGGTCTTGTTATGCAGGTCTGGCCCTATCGCGGGGCAAGCCCGCTCCCACGCAGGCTTGTCCATTGACAAGGCGCTAGAACAGGCGCTCTTCCCACGCAGGCTTGTCCATTGACAAGGCGCTAGAACAGGCGCTCCTCCCACGCAGGCTTGGCATTGACAAGGCGTGGGAGCGGGCTTGCCCCGCGATAGGGTCACAACGGACACATTCAGGTTCGAGGCTTACTCGGGGCGCTTGAGCAGGCGCTCCATGCGCGCATCGAGGCGGCGCTTGATCTCGGTTTCGATATGCGGGGTGAAGTCGTTGATCACGTCTTGCATGATCAACTGGGCAGCGGCACGCAGTTCGGCGTCCAGGCGCAGCAGGGTGTCCTGGCGGCGAGTCTGCGGGTCTTCTTCTTCGGCAGCGGCAGGGGCTACCGGCTGCGCTACAGCCGGTGCATTGCCGGCGGGCTCGTCCAGCAGCAGGGGAATCTGTTCGACCGTATCGGTCAGCAGCGGTGGTTGCAGGTCGGCATCACCCAACAGCTCGCGGATCGACTCCAGGTCGTCGAGCAGATGGGCAGAATCGGGCAGGGGAGAGTGCTTGTCCATCGTCGTTAAAGTCGCTGTAGGCGGTGATCTTGCAGAGCATAGCCCCGTTCACGGTAGAAACGGAACCGCTCTCGTGCGGCAAGGCGAATGCTGGGCTCCTCGACGACGATCTCGGCCACCCGGGCGAACTGCTCGACAAACCCCGGAACGTCGCCGCCCAGGTTGATCAGCAAGTCGCGATGGTCACCGGCGTCACTCCCCAAACCCAGGACCACTGCAGCGTCGGCATGGGCCTCGGCCAGGTCGTGGGGCACGAAGGCCTCGCCCTTGAAGTGCCACAGGCGTTGGTTGAGTTGTTCACGCTGTTCGCCGTCCTGGCAATGCAGGTAGACCCGGTGGCCGAGGCGCCAGGCTTTCTCACACAGCTTGCAGGCGAAATCCAGCCGCGCCGACAGCGAGTCGGTGGGCAGGATATAGAAATCTACTTGGCTCATGGTTCAGTCCGTTGGCGGGTGGCCGCGAGCGGCGCACCCGCCGTGCGGGGTCAGGCGTTGGCGCGGTCGAGCAGGTATTGGGTCAGCAGGGGCACGGGGCGGCCAGTGGCGCCTTTGTCCTTGCCGCCGCTGATCCAGGCGGTGCCAGCGATGTCCAGGTGCGCCCAGTTGTAGGCCTTGGCAAAGCGCGACAGGAAGCACGCCGCGGTAATGGTGCCGGCCTTCGGCCCGCCGATGTTGGCGATGTCGGCGAACGGGCTGTCCAGCTGCTCCTGGTACTCGTCGAACAGCGGCAGCTGCCAGGCGCGGTCGTCGGCCCGCTTGCCGGCGCTGAGCAGTTGCTCGAGCAGATCGTCGTTGTTGCCCAGCAGGCCGGTGGTGTGGCTGCCCAGGGCGACGATGCAGGCGCCAGTCAGGGTGGCGATGTCGATCACCGCCTGCGGCTTGAAGCGTTCGGCGTAGGTCAGGGCATCGCACAGCACCAGGCGGCCTTCAGCGTCGGTGTTGAGGATTTCGACGGTTTGCCCGCTCATGGTGGTGACGATGTCGCCAGGACGGGTGGCGTTGCCGCTTGGCATGTTCTCGGCACAGGCCAGGATGCACACCAGGTTGATCGGCAGCTTGAGCTCGAGCACCGCACGCAGGGTGCCGAACACGCTGGCCGCGCCGCACATGTCGTACTTCATTTCATCCATGCCGGCGCCTGGCTTGAGGCTGATGCCGCCGGTGTCGAAGGTGATGCCTTTACCCACCAGCACGAACGGTTTTTCGCTCTTCTTGCCGCCCTGGTATTGCATGACGATCAAGCGTGGTGGCTGTTCGCTGCCCTGGCCAACGGCGTAGAACGCGCCCATCCCGAGGTCTTTGATCTTCTTCTCGTCGAACACTTCGACCTTCAGGCCTTTGTTGGCCTTGCCCAGTTCCTTGGCCTGTTCGGCCAGGTAGCTTGGGTGGCAGATGTTCGGCGGCAGGTTGCCCAGGTCGCGGGTCAAGGACATGCCGCTGGCGATCGCGCTGGCGTGCTTGACGGCACGCTCGACCTCGGCCAGGCCGGCCTTGTCGGCCAGCAGGGTGATTTTCTTGAGCACGCGCGGCTCGGCCTTCTGGCTCTTGAAGCGGTCGAACAGGTAGTCGCCGTCAAGCAGGGTTTCGGCCAGCAGGCGGTATTTGCCGTAATGCGCGTCGCGGCCAGTGACGGCGATATCGTCCAGGGCCAGTACCGCGTCGCTGCCACCCAGGCTCTTCAGCACACCGGCCACGCTCACGGCCAGCTTGCGCCAGCTGCGATCGCCCAGGGCGTCCTTGCCGCTGCCAACCAGCAGCACGCGCTCGGCCTTCAGGCCCGGCAGGCTGTGCAGCAGCAGGGTCTGGCCAGGCTTGCCAGCCAGGTCGCCACGCTTGAGCACGGCGGAGATGGCGCCATTGGACGTTTCATCGACGGCCTTGGCGATGTTGCCGAGCTTGCGCCCCTCGCCGACGGCCACTACCAGCGTGGCGGTTTTCAACGATGCAGCAGCTACGCTTTTTACAACCAGTTCCATGTCAGGACCCCGTAGATCTGTGAGTTGGCGCAATGAGTGCGCGCTCGAAGCGGGCTTGGCCGCGTGGTCGCGTGCCAGCGGAAAAGCTGCCAGTTTGAGCCTGGGGCAAGGCCGCTGACAACCCCGATATGTACTGTCATGCGCGGCCAAGTGACAGGCGAGGTCAATCACAGGATAATGCGCGCACTTTACATGGAGGTTCGCCGTTGGCGAACCGGCATAGGTCTTGGCTGTCCGAAGCCATTAATTGGCTGTTCGCCCCTGACAACCCAGGAGTGTCTGGTTTGATCGTCTTTCGTTATCTGTCCCGCGAGGTCCTGCTGACCTTGAGCGCCGTCAGCGCTGTGCTGCTGGTGATCATCATGAGCGGGCGTTTCATCAAATACCTGGCACAGGCCGCCCAGGGCGTGCTCGACCCGAGCGTGCTGTTCCTGATCATGGGCTTCCGGCTGCCGGGTTTCTTGCAGCTGATCCTGCCGTTGGGCTTGTTCCTGGGCATTCTGCTGGCTTATGGCCGGTTGTACCTTGAGAGCGAGATGACCGTGCTCTCGGCCACCGGCATGAGCCAGCAACGCCTGCTGGCGATGACCATGGCCCCAGCGGCCCTGGTCGCCCTGCTGGTCGCTTGGCTGAGCTTGAGCCTGGCGCCACAAGGTGTGTCGCAGGTGCAGCAGATCATCAATCAGCAAGATGCCCTGACCGAGTTCGACACCCTGGTGCCTGGGCGTTTCCAGACCCTGCGCGATGGCTCACGGGTGACCTACACCGAGCAGCTGTCCGATGACCGGGTCAATCTGGCTGGCGTGTTCATTTCCGAGAAGCGCTTTAACGCCGACAAGACCAAGGACCGCGCGCCTTCGGTACTGGTTGCCGAAAAAGGCCACCAGGAAGTGCAGGCCGACGGCAACCGTTACCTGATCCTGGAAAACGGCTACCGCTACGACGGCAACCCTGGCCAGGCCGACTACCGGGCGATCAAGTACGACACTTACGGCGTGCTGCTGCCCAAGCCTGAAGTCAGTGAAGAAGTCACCGAGCGTGAGGCCATCCCGACGTCCGAGCTGATCGGTCATAAAGGCCTGCGTGAGCGTGCCGAGCTGCAATGGCGGCTGTCGCTGCCGCTGCTGGTGTTTGTCGTGACCTTGCTGGCAGTCCCGCTGTCGCGGGTCAATCCTCGCCAGGGCCGCTTCCTCAAGCTGCTGCCGGCGATCCTCCTCTACATGGCTTACCTGACAATGCTGATTTCCGTACGCGGCGCCCTGGAGAAGGGCAAGCTCCCGATCGCCCTGGGCATGTGGTGGGTGCACGGGCTGTTCCTGCTGATCGGCCTGGGCCTGATGTACTGGGAGCCAATGCGCCTCAAACGTGCTGCGCGGCGTGCGGGGGTGTCTCATGGTTAAGCTGGATCGCTATATCGGCATGAGCGTGCTGCTGGCCATCCTGGCTGTGCTCGGCATCATTCTTGGCCTGGCCTCGCTGTTCGCCTTCATCGATGAGATGGGCGACCTGAGCGATACCTACACCGTGCTCGACGCCGGTTACTTCGTCTTGATGACCGCGCCTCGCCGGCTCTACGAGATGCTGCCGATGGCGGCCTTGATCGGCTGCCTGATCGGCCTGGGTAGCCTGGCCAGCAGCAGCGAACTGACCATCATGCGGGCTGCCGGCGTATCGATCGGGCGGATCGTCTGGGCGGTCATGAAACCGATGCTGGTGCTGATGCTGGTCGGTCTGCTGATCGGCGAGTACGTCGCCCCGGTTACCGAAAACAAAGGCCAGGCCGAGCGCTCGCTGGCACAGGGCGGTGGCGAGGCGCAGAGCTCCAAGCGCGGCATGTGGCACCGCCAGGGCGAAGAGTTCGTGCACATCAACTCGGTGCAGCCTAACGGCCTGCTGCTGGGTGTGACCCGCTATCGCTTCGACGATGAGCGCAAGATCGTCACCTCCAGCTTTGCCCGTCGGGCCAAGTACAACGAAGACCACTGGGTGCTCAACGATGTCACCACCACTCACTTCCGTGGCGACCACACCGAAGTGGTCAAGGCCCCGGAAGAGCGCTGGGATGTGTCGGTAACCCCGCAGTTGCTCAATACCGTAGTGCTGGCGCCCGAGTCGCTGTCGATTACCGGGCTGTGGGACTACATCCATTACCTGTCTGACCAAGGCCTGAACAATGCCCGCTACTGGCTGGCGTTCTGGACCAAGGTGCTGCAGCCGGCGGTGACTGCGGCGCTGGTGCTGATGGCGATTTCGTTCATCTTCGGCCCACTGCGTTCGGTGACCCTGGGGCAACGTGTGTTCACCGGTGTATTGGTGGGCTTTGTGTTCCGGATTGCCCAAGACCTGCTTGGCCCATCCAGCCAGGTGTTTGGCTTCCCGCCGCTGTTGGCGGTGGTGATACCGGCAGGCGTTTGTGCGCTGGCCGGGCTGTGGTTGCTGCGTCGAGCGGGCTGATGGCCTGGGCGATGTGAAAAAGCCGACCTTAGGGTCGGCTTTTTCATGGCCAATTTTCTGTAGGAGCTGATCCACTGGGCAGGTTATTTCTTCTGTTTCGGAACCCGCACCAGTTGGGTCTCGGAGTAGATGTCATGCCAGCTGCGCTTGCGCTTGTCGATCAACGACCAGACAAACCCCATCCCCAAGCACAGCCAGGACGCGATCGACACGACAAACCGCAGCAGCGCCTGCCACAGGCTGATCGCGCTGCCATCGGCGTTCTGCACGCGCACGCCCCACACTTGCATGCCCAGGGTCTGGCCGCCATGGGTCCAGAACTTGGCAAAAAAGCCAAACAGCGCAAACACCAGGATCGTCGACAGCAGCGGATCACCATCCAACGCACCGGCATCGGTCAGCTCGCGCATGCGCGCCTCGCCGATGATCGCCATCTGGATCATCTTGTAGACCCCGGCAGTGACGATCAGCAGGGCGGTGCACAGCAGGAAGTCATAGAACATCGCCGCCAGGCGACGGCCCAGGCCAACAGGCGGGAAATCACCCTGGGGAGAAAGGGAATGCTTGGGCATGCAGGGCAACTCCAGATGGCAAAGGCCCATTCTATGGAATTGCAGGCATAAAAAAGCCCCTGCGGATCAATGCAGGGGCTTTTTTAACGCAGATCAGCCTTCGGCTTGAACTTCGTCAGCCTGCATGCCTTTCTGGCCCTGGACGGCAACGAAAGTCACCTTCTGGCCTTCTTTCAGGCTCTTGAAACCGTTGCCTTGAATGGCACGGAAGTGAACGAACAGGTCAGCACCGCTCTCTGGGGTGATGAAACCGTAACCTTTTTCGTCATTGAACCACTTGACGGTACCGTTCTGACGCTCAGCCATTGTCTTATTTCCTATGAATCTTTAGAGAGTAATAACAGTTTCTTTCGTATCGAATAGACGAAAGCGTACTGGGCTGGGTTGCAGGAAAGTAAGAGACGTCGAACGGGTTGTAGCAGATTGCAGCTACTGGCCCAGGTCACGAACTGTTGCGACCCATGCAAACACAGTGAGCTGAATGTACGCCAACTCCCAAGACAAAAACAAGCCCTGCCGATTCGCCGATTTCGGCCTTTTTCCGATAACCGCCCCGTTTGTCTGCAGGCGGCATGGCGCCTGGGCTGGCGCCATGTTCAAAAGTTATGGAGCAGGTTCGAAAACGAATATTGCCCGCCTGCTCGAAACGGCTTTCAACCGCGATAGTAACGTTGCGCGACAAAAGGCATTTTGCTGACTTTCAAGGCAACTCGTTTGCCCCTGACCAGGGCATACAGCGAGGTATCGAGTGCGGCATGTTCGCTATCGACATAACCCATTGCCAGCGGTGCACCGAGTGTCGGGCCGAAGCCGCCGCTGCACACTGCGCCAACAATGTTGCCGGCCTCGTCGACAATCTCGGCACCCTCACGCACCGGAGTACGTTCTTGCGGCAACAGGCCGACTCGCTTGCGTGCCACGCCTTGCTGCTGCTGGGCGAAGATCGCAGCGGCGCCGGGGAAGCCACCTGCGCGCGCACCATCGGCCCGACGCACTTTGGAAATGGCCCAGAGCAAGCTGGCCTCGATCGGTGTGGTGGCGCTGTTCATATCGTGGCCATACAAGCACAGGCCTGCCTCCAGGCGCAGCGAGTCGCGCGCGCCCAGGCCGATGGCCTGGACTTCAGGCTCAGCCAGCAGGCGACGGGCCAGGGCCTCGGCAGCGGCTGCAGGCACGGAAATCTCGTAGCCGTCTTCGCCGGTGTAGCCCGAGCGGCTGACGTAGCAGTCCTGGCCGAGCAATGTGATGGGACGGAACTGCATGAAGGTCATGCCAGCCACTTCGGGTGCCAGGCGCGCAAGCACCGTGACCGCCGCTGGGCCTTGCAGGGCGAGCAGGGCGCGCTCTTCGAACAGTGGCTGGACCTCGCAGCGGTTGCCGATGTGCTGTTGCAGGTGGGCCAGGTCCTGCTCTTTGCAGGCAGCGTTGACCACCAGGAACAACTCATCGTTTACCAGGTTGGCGACCATCAGGTCATCGAGGATGCCGCCGCTTTCATTGGTGAACATGGCGTAGCGCTGCATTCCCACCGGCAGGTCGACGATATCCACTGGCACCAGGGTTTCCAGGGCACGGGCGGCGTCGGCCCCGAGCAGGCGGATCTGACCCATGTGCGAAACATCGAACAGGCCGGCCTGTTCGCGGGTGTGCAGGTGTTCCTTCATCACCCCCAGCGGGTACTGCACGGGCATGTCAAAGCCGGCGAACGGCACCATGCGTGCGCCCAGTTCCAGGTGCAGGGCGTGCAGTGGGGTCTTGTGCAGTGTTTCGGACATCAGCAACTCCTTGATTTGTTGTTGGCTCAACATTCGATGATGTTGACGGCAAGACCGCCGCGGGCGGTCTCCTTGTATTTGCTTTTCATGTCGGCGCCGGTCTGGCGCATGGTGCGGATCACCTTGTCGAGCGAGACGAAGTGCTGGCCGTCACCGCGCAAGGCCATGCGCACGGCGTTGATCGCCTTCACCGAGCCCATGGCGTTGCGCTCGATGCAGGGCACCTGAACCAAGCCGCCGATGGGGTCGCAGGTCAGGCCCAGGTTGTGCTCCATGCCGATTTCGGCAGCGTTCTCGACTTGCTGCGGGGTGCCGCCCATCACTTCGCACAGCGCCCCAGCGGCCATCGAGCACGCCACGCCGACCTCGCCCTGGCAGCCCACTTCGGCGCCGGAGATCGAGGCGTTTTCTTTGTACAGGATGCCGATAGCGGCGGCGGTCAGCAGAAAACGCACTACGCCGTCGTCACTGGCACCCGGCACGAAGCGCATGTAGTAGTGCAGAACCGCCGGGATGATCCCGGCCGCGCCATTGGTCGGCGCGGTGACTACGCGCCCGCCGTTGGCATTTTCTTCGTTGACCGCCAGGGCATAGAGGTTGACCCAGTCGAGCACCGACAAGGCGTCGCGTAGGCTCGCCTCCGGGTGCTGGCTGAGCTGCCGGTACAACGCCGGCGCCCGGCGCTTGACCTTCAGCCCGCCCGGCAAGATGCCCTCATGGCGACAGCCGGCCGCGACACAGTCCTGCATCACTTGCCAGATCCGCAGCAGGCCGGCACGGGTCTCGCTTTCTGGGCGCCAGGCGGCTTCGTTGGCCAGCATCACCTGGCTGAACGACAGTTGCTGGGCGCTGCAATGGGCGAGCAGCTCTTTGCCGGTGGTGAAGGGGTAGGTCAGTGGCGTGCGGTCCTCGACGATGCGATCGTGCCCGGCCGCCTCTTCGTCGACCACGAAACCGCCACCGACCGAGTAGTACTCGCGGCTGCGGATTTGTAATCCGGCTGCGTCGAAAGCGCGGAAGATCATGCCGTTGGGGTGGTAATCCAGCGGTTTGCGGATCATCGCCAGGTGCTGTTTTTCGACGAAGCCAATCGGCTGTTCGCCGAGCAGGCGCAACTGGCCGCTTTCGCGGATTGCCTGCAGGCGGGCGGGGATGGATTCGGTGTCGACCGTATCGGGCTGCTCGCCTTCCAGGCCGAGCAACACCGCCTTGTCACTGCCGTGGCCTTTGCCGGTAGCGCCCAGCGAGCCGTACAGCTCGGCTTTGACGCAGACGGTTTGGCTCAACAGGTGATCGCGCCGCAGCCCTTCGGCGAAGCGCGCAGCGGCCCGCATCGGGCCGACGGTGTGAGAACTGGAGGGGCCGATGCCGATCTTGAACAGGTCGAAGACGCTCAGTGACATTAGCTTGCTCCTTGGTTCGGTGGGCTTGGCGCAGCAGCAGGACCGCTTTGCGGCCCCTCGCAGGCAACGCCCGCTCCTACAGGGCTATGAGTGTTGCTGGTGCAGGAGCTGGCGGAGCCTGCGATGGGCTGCAGCGCAGCCCCCGCATGTACCTGGGCTCAGACGTCCTGATAGCTCTCGATCGACGGGCAAGCGCACACCAGGTTGCGATCACCAAACACGTTGTCGACGCGGCCCACCGGTGGCCAGTACTTGGCTTCGATCAGGCTGGCCAGCGGGTACACCGCCTGCTCACGGCTATAACCATGGCTCCACTCGCCGACCAGCTCTGCGGCGGTGTGCGGCGCGTTCTTCAGCGGGTTGTCGTCCTTGTCCAGGCTGCCGCTCTCGACTGCGCGAATTTCCTCACGAATCTTGATCATCGCCTCGCAGAAACGGTCCAGTTCTTCCTTGGACTCACTTTCGGTCGGTTCGATCATCAGCGTGCCGGCGACCGGGAAAGACATGGTCGGAGCGTGGAAACCAAAGTCGATCAGGCGCTTGGCCACGTCATCGACGCTGATGCCGCTGGTGTCCTTGAGCGGGCGCAGGTCGAGGATGCATTCGTGCGCTACCAGGCCATTGCCGCCGGTGTACAACACAGGATAGTGCTCTTCCAGGCGACGGGCGATGTAGTTGGCGTTGAGGATGGCCATCTGCGAAGCCCGGGTAAGACCCGCACCACCCATCATTCGAATGTACATCCAGGTGATCGGCAGAATGCTGGCGCTGCCGAACGGTGCCGCGCAAACGGCGCCGCTAGTGTTTTCCAGCGCGGCGTGGCCTGGCAGGAACGGCGCCAGGTGCGACTTGACGCCGATCGGGCCGACGCCCGGGCCGCCACCCCCGTGGGGGATGCAGAAGGTTTTGTGCAGGTTCAGGTGCGACACGTCGCCACCGAACTTGCCGGGGGCACACAGGCCGACCATGGCGTTCATGTTGGCGCCATCGATGTACACCTGGCCGCCGTTGTCGTGGATGATCGCGCAGATCTCGCCGATCGCTTCTTCGAACACGCCGTGGGTCGATGGGTAGGTGATCATGATCGCCGCGAGCTGCTCGCGGTGCTCGAGGGCCTTGGCGCGCAGATCGTCGATGTCGACGTTGCCACGTGCGTCGCACGCGGTGACCACCACGCGCATACCGGCCATGTGCGCGGTAGCGGGGTTGGTGCCGTGGGCCGAGGAGGGGATCAGGCAGATATTGCGATGCGCCTCGCCGCGGCTGCGGTGGTAGGCACGGATCGCCAACAGGCCTGCGTATTCGCCCTGGGAGCCAGCGTTGGGTTGCAGCGACACGGCGTCATAGCCGGTGGCGGCGCAGAGCATGGCTTCCAGCTCAGTGGTCATCTGCAGGTAGCCCTGGCTCTGCGCGGCAGGCGCAAACGGGTGCAGATTGCCGAACTCGGCCCAGGTCACTGGGATCATTTCGCTGGCGGCGTTGAGCTTCATGGTGCACGAGCCCAGCGGGATCATACTGCGGTCCAGCGCCAGGTCCTTGTCGGCCAGGCGGCGCAGGTAGCGCATCAGCTCGGTTTCGCTGTGATAGCGGTTGAATACCGGGTGTTCGAGAATTGCCGATTGGCGCAGCAGCGCGGCCGGCAGGCGCGAGGCGCTGGCGGCGGCAAGGGCGGCGAACTCAGGCACAGGCTGGTCGCCTGCGAACAACTGCCAGAGGGTTTCGACATCGGCCTGGGTGCTGGTTTCGTCGAGCGACAGGCCCAGATGATCGGCGTCGACCTGGCGCAGGTTGATGCGCTGGGCGCGTGCCTTGTCGTGCAGGGCGGCGGTCGCTTGGCCGGTGGCCAGGGTCAGGGTATCGAAATAGGCTTGGGTGACGACCTTGGCGCCCAGTTGCTCAAGACCTGCGGCCAGGATCGCGGTCAGTGCATGGGTGCGCTCGGCGATGCGCTTGAGCCCGGCCGGGCCGTGGTACACGGCGAACATGCTGGCGATGTTGGCCAGCAGGACCTGCGCGGTGCAGATGTTGCTGGTGGCCTTCTCGCGGCGGATATGTTGCTCGCGGGTCTGCATGGCCAGGCGCAGGGCGGTCTTGCCGAAGCGGTCGATCGACACGCCGACCAGACGCCCCGGCATGTCGCGCTTGAACGCGTCGCGGGTGGCGAAGTAAGCCGCGTGCGGGCCACCGAAGCCTAGCGGCACGCCGAAACGCTGGGCGCTGCCGATGGCCACGTCGGCTTCGAACTCACCCGGCGGGGTCAACAGGGTCAGGGCCAGCAGGTCGGCAGCGACTGCGACCAGGGCGTTGGCAGCATGGAAACGCTGCACCAGTTCGCGGTAATCGAACACGTCGCCATTGCTCGCCGGGTATTGCAGCAGCGCGCCGAAGAAGGCACTGACGTCGGTCAGTTCACGCTCATCGCCAACCACCACGTCGATGCCCAGCGGTTCGGCGCGGGTGCGCAGTACGTCGAGGGTTTGCGGGTGGCAATGGGCCGAGGCGAAGAAGGCATGGCTGCCCTTGTTCTTCGACAGGCGTTTGCAGAAGGTCATGGCCTCGGCGGCCGCGGTGGCTTCGTCGAGCAGGGAGGCGTTGGCGATCGGCAGGCCGGTCAGGTCGCTGATCAGGGTCTGGAAGTTGAGCAGCGCTTCCAGGCGGCCTTGAGAGATTTCTGGCTGGTACGGGGTGTAGGCGGTGTACCAGGCCGGGTTTTCCAGCAGGTTGCGCAGGATCGGCGCCGGGGTGTGGGTGTTGTAGTAACCCTGGCCGATCAGGCTCTTGAACAGTTGGTTCTTGCCGGCGATGGCTTTAAGCGCGGCGAGCGCATCAGCTTCGCTCTGGCCGTCGCTGCTGCCCAGGACGCTGGTGCCCTTGATGCTGTCGGGGATGACGGCGGCGCTCATCGCCTCGAGCGAGTCGAAGCCCAGGGTGGCGAGCATGGCGTGCTCGTCAGCGCTGCGTGGGCCGATATGGCGGGCGATGAATTCGTTGGCGGTGCCGAGGTTGATGGTCATGGCAGTTCCTCAGGCGTCGGCGTTGGCTTTGATCAGGCGGTCGTAGGCGTCCTGGTCGAGCAGGGCAGCCAGGGCGTTGGCATCGGCGGGGATGAAGCGGAAGAACCAGCCTTCGCCCAGCGGATCTTCGTTGACCAGTTCGGGATTATCGGCAAGCTGCTGGTTGACCGCGACTACTTCACCGGTCAGTGGCATGTACACGCCGCTGGCGGCTTTGACCGATTCGACGGTAGAGGCTTCTGCACCTTGCTCGTAGCGTTGCAGCTCCGGCAGTTGCACATAGACCACGTCACCCAGGGCGTTCTGGGCGAAGGCGGTGATGCCTACGGTGACGCTGCCATCGGCTTCAGTACGCAGCCATTCGTGATCTTCGGTGAAACGCAACTCGCTCATGGGAATTCCTCAGGGAAGCTGGGGCGTGGGCGCGGTAGGCCGCGCTCTTGGGTGGGACTTCCCTAAGCAATATTGTGGCCAGTTAAATAAATCACTTATAAATCAATGACTTGATAAAGAACGTAAATATTCGGCTGTGAAGAATGGAATGAAATCGCTACAGAGATGGAGGCCTCAAAAGGTTCGAAGGATCAAACCCTTGGCCGTTATGGGTGAATTCGCCATGTATTGAATTCGATACGATGTATTTAAATCGATACAGAAAGCTTTTCAGGGCCTCATCGCGGGGCAAGCCCGCTCCCACGCAGCCTTTCCCACGCAGTCTCTCCCGTCGCACGTGGGAAAGGCTGCGTGGGAG
>NZ_JBCPSP010000036.1:0-59518 GCF_051129895.1 Pseudomonas sp. Je.1.5.c | reverse complement strand
GGGAGGTTGGCGAGGAAACGGTCGAGACGCATGAGCGCAGCTGAAAGTGGAAAAAGGGCGCGCAGTCTACCCAATTGCTGGCGGATTCGCTGCTTCTCCGCGATAGCGTCAGATCAGCCCCCCCAATTGAGGCTGCTGATGCTATCGCGGGGCAAGCCCGCTCCCACGGTTAGGCTGGCTTCATGACCAGGACGCCAAGCGGCGGCAGGTTCAGGGCCAATGACAATGGCTGGCCGTGGCTGGGCAGGTCTTCACTGGCCACCGCCCCGAGGTTGCCCACGTTGGATCCGGCATACATTTGCGCATCACTGTTGAGCAACTCTTCCCAGCGCTCGCCAAACGGCACGCCAATCCGATAGCCCTCGCGCGGCACCGGGGTGAAGTTGGCCACCACCAGCAGCGGCTCGCCGGTGCTGCTCCAGCGCAACCAGGCGAACACGCTGTTGTGCGCATCGTCGCCAATCAACCACTGGAAGCCCTGCGGCAGGCAGTCCTGTTCATGCAGCGCCGGCAACTGGCGATACAGCCGGTTAAGGTCACTGACCAGCTGCTGCACGCCTTTGTGCTCGGAGTACTGCAGCAAGTACCAATCGAGCTGATGATCATGGTTCCACTCGCGCCACTGGCCAAACTCGCAGCCCATGAACAGCAGCTTCTTGCCGGGGTGAGTCCACATGAAGGTCAGGTACGCGCGCAGGTTGGCGAACTTCTGCCAGCGATCGCCGGGCATCTTGTCGATCAGCGAATGCTTGCCGTGCACCACTTCATCATGGGAGATGGGCAGGATGAAATGCTCGGAATAGGCGTAGATCAGGCCGAAGCTCATCTCGTTGTGATGATGGGCGCGGTGCACCGGATCGTTCTGGATGTAATGCAGGGTGTCGTGCATCCAGCCCATGTTCCACTTGTAGGCAAAGCCCAGGCCGCCCTGCTGGGTCGGTTGGCTGACCCCAGGCCAGGCGGTCGACTCTTCAGCGATGATCAGCGCGCCGGGGGCTTCGTGGCTGACGATGCCATTGAGGTGGCGCAGGAAATCGATGGCTTCGAGGTTTTCCCGCCCGCCATGGCGATTGGGCACCCACTCGCCGGCCTTGCGTGAATAGTCGCGATAGAGCATCGAGGCCACCGCATCGACGCGCAAACCATCGATGTGGAAGTGCTTGAGCCAGTGCAGCGCCGAGGCCAGCATGAAGCCGCGCACCTCGTTGCGACCGAGGTTGTAGATCAGCGTGTTCCAGTCTTGGTGGAAGCCTTCCAGGGGGTTGTCGTATTCGTACAGCGCGGTGCCGTCGAAGCGCGCCAGGCCATGCTCGTCGGTTGGGAAATGCGCCGGCACCCAATCGAGGATCACGCCGATACCCCCCTGGTGGCAGGCATCGATGAAAGCAGCGAAGTCTTCGGCGCTGCCATAGCGCGAGGTTGGCGCAAACAGCGACAGCGGCTGATAGCCCCAAGAGCCACCAAACGGGTGCTCCATGATCGGCAGCATTTCGATATGGGTGAAGCCCAGCTCCTGCACGTAGGGCACCAGGCGCTCGGCCAGCTCACGCCAGTTGTAGAAGCGCGCCACTTCACCGCCATCGTCCAGCTCGCAGCGCCAGGAGCCGACGTGCAGCTCGTAGATCGACAGCGGCGCATTGTAGGCATGACGTTGGGCGCGCTGCTCCATCCACTGCTGATCGCGCCACTCATGGGCAAGCGGCCCTGCCACTTTCGAGGCGGTGCTCGGCGGCAGCTCGGTGGCACGCGCCAGCGGGTCGGCCTTGAGCGGCAGCACACCCTCGCGGCCGAGTACTTCGTACTTGTAGGCCTCGCCCACGCCCAGGCGCGGCACGAACAGCTCCCACACCCCGGCGTTGTGGCGCAGGCGCATGGGGTGGCGGCGGCCGTCCCAGTTGTTGAAATCGCCGACCACCGAGACCCGCTTGGCATTCGGTGCCCATACCGAGAACAGCACGCCGTCGATGCCGTCGACCTGGGTCGGCTGCGCGCCAAAGCGCCCGGACAGGTCGCGGTGGTTGCCCTCGGCGAACAGGTACATGTCCATCTCGCCCAATTGCGGGCCAAAGCTGTAGGGGTCTTCGGTGACTTGCTCGCCACCGGCCCAAGCCACCTGCAGCTGATAAGGCTGGGCCTGATCGAGATGGGCCGTGAACAAGCCCGGCAGGCTGCCCTGGTGCATGTCGGCCAGCACGCGGCCGTCGTCACGCGCCAGCACCTTGGCATTCAAGGCATTGGGCAAAAAGGCGCGTACGAACACGCCGCCCGCACCGTCCGGGTGCGGGCCGAGCACGGCAAATGGATCGGCGTGCTCGGCGCGGGCCAGGGCGTCGATGTCCCGTTGCCGAAGTCCGCCGTTTTCACGCGTGGTTGCGTTCATTCATGACTCTCCCCAAGTGCTGATCAGTCCATGCAGACCATGCAAAGGCACGGCCAGCCACGTCGGCCGATTCTCGGCTTCATAGGTAATCTCGTAGGCGGCTTTTTCCAGACAGAACAGTTCCAATGCGGCGCGCTCGCCCTCGGCCTGTTCCCAGGCGTGGGGCATGGCGGCGGTGGCCAGGCCGTAGGCTTCAACGAAGGCATGGCGCGACTGGTGCAGGTACTGCCTTGCGACCCGCTGACGAGCCTGGCGAGCGGCGTCGGAGAGGTCTACCGCCGAGGCGCTGCGCAGGATCATCGCAGCAGCATAGTCGAAGGATCGCAACACGCCGCTGACATCTTTGTACGGGCTGTGTTTGGCCCGCCGCTCGTCTAGCGGGCGCGCCGGTTCGCCTTCGAAGTCGATCAGGTAGGCATCGCCCTGCACCACCAGTACCTGGCCCAGGTGCAAGTCGCCATGCACCCGCATCAACAAGCCCCCCTGGGCCTGCTGGGCGAGGTTGTCGATGTGCTTGGCCAGGCCATCGCGTTGCTGCTGCAAATCGTCGACCAAGGCCTGGCTGTCGCGGTCCAGGCTGTCGCGGTGCTGCACCAGCAGGTCCAGCGCATGGCTGAGCTCGGCGCTGATCTGCTGGCTCCAGCGCGCGCTGTCCTCGCCGGTACTGGCGCGGGGTTTGAACGCCGGATCGTCAGTGGCGGCGGCGAGCAGCAGGTGCATTTCGCCCAGGCGCTGGCCGAGCAAGGTGGCAAAGCCGTTCAGCTCAGCCAACGCGTCGGTGTGCGCTTCGGCTTCGACGCTATCGGGCTCCATCTCATCGCGGATCGCCCGCTCCAGGGTGTTCTGGGTCCAGGCCCAGGCATCGCCCTGGTTGCTCAGGTAGCCCTGGGCGATCATCAGCAGGTTCGGCTGATCGTGCGCATCGACGCGGCTGACCCAGGCCAGCAGCGGCGATATATTGGCAAAGCCGCCAGCGGTCAGGTAGGCGCTCATCTCCAGCTCCGGGTGAATGCCGGGGTTGACCCGCCGGATCAGCTTGAGCACCACCCGATCAGCGATCACCACCGAGCTGTTGGACTGCTCGGCGCTCAGATAGCGCACTTCGCTGTCCTCGTTGAGCTCAAGCGGCGCCAGCAAGTCGGTGCTCTCAAAGCGCAGCTCGCCGGCACTGCTGGGCAGCCGGGTGCCGTCCTGGCAGTTGCGCAGCACCGCACGAATGAACGGCTCCAGCACGAACGCATCGGTGATCAGCCCGACCTGGCGGCCACGGCGCACCCGCGACAGTGCCAGTTGCTGCGGCAATGCGGTGTTGATCTGCTCCTCGGGCAGGAAGCCGAACGGCAGCTGGTAGTAATTGGCCACGCCATCGCTAATCACTTCCAGCTCGCTGAGCAGCACCGGGGTGGTCGCCGTGGCCAGGCGCACGCCGTAGCTCAGGCGTACCTGATCGAGCGGCCCTTCCTTGCCGGCGAACCAGCGCCGTTTGGGCAGGTACTGCGGCAGGATCGCGTCTTGCAGGCTGTCGATCGAAGGCGCTTCGAGCAGCTCTTCCATGCGTTTGCGCAGCACCAGCGTGGTCAGCTCCGGCAGGCCCTCGGTGGGCTCGACGTGCCAGCTGGGCATGCGATCGCGGCTGGCCAGCAAGAACCAGTAGAAGCCATACGGCGCCAGGGTCAGCAGGAACGGCAGTTGGCCAATCGGCGGGAAGGCGCTGCCGCCGAGCATCTCCACCGGCACCTTGTCGGCGTACTGCGACAGCTCAAGCTCTGCGGCCTGGGCTGCGCGGGAAACGTTGGCGACACACAAGATGATTTCGCTGTTGCCATCGGCGTCGGTGTACTCGCGAATATAGGCGAGGATGCGCCGGTTGCTCGGCGTGAGCATCTTCAACGTGCCACGGCCAAAGGCCTTCTGCTGGTTGCGCACCGCCAGCAGGCGGCGGTTCCAGTTGAGCAGCGAATGCGGGTCGTGCGACTGGGCTTCGACGTTGACCGTCTGGTAGCCGTACAGCGGGTCCATGATCGGCGGCAGCACCAGGCGCTGCGGGTCGGCGCGGGAGAAGCCGCCGTTGCGATCAGGCGACCACTGCATCGGCGTGCGCACACCGTCGCGGTCGCCCAGGTAGATGTTGTCGCCCATGCCCAGCTCATCGCCGTAGTACAGGGTTGGCGTGCCAGGCATCGACAGCAGCAGGCTGGTCAGCAGCTCGATGCGCCGCCGGTCGCGCTGCAGCAGCGGCGCCAGGCGCCGGCGGATGCCGAGATTGATCCGCGCGCGGCGGTCTTCGGCGTAGTAGTTCCACAGATAATCGCGCTCGCGGTCGGTGACCATCTCCAGGGTCAGCTCATCGTGGTTGCGCAAGAAGATCGCCCACTGGCAGTTGGCGGGGATCTCCGGGGTCTGGCGCAGGATGTCGGTGATCGGGAAGCGGTCTTCCATGGCTAGCGCCATGTACATGCGCGGCATCAGCGGGAAGTGAAAGGCCATGTGGCACTCGTCGCCATCGCCCTCGCCAAAGTACGGCCGGGTGTCTTCAGGCCATTGGTTGGCCTCGGCCAGCAGCATGCGGTCGGGGTAGTTGGCGTCGATCTCGGCGCGAATGGCCTTGAGCACCACATGGGTCTCGGGCAGGTTTTCGTTGTTGGTGCCGTCGCGCTCGATCAGGTACGGAATGGCATCCAGGCGCAGGCCGTCGACGCCGATGTCGAGCCAATAGCGCATGACATCGATCACCGCCTTCATCACCTGCGGGTTGTCGAAGTTCAGATCCGGCTGGTGCGAATAGAAGCGGTGCCAGAAGTACTGGCCGGCGACCGGGTCCCAGGTCCAGTTGGATTTTTCGGTGTCGAGGAAGATGATCCGCGTGCCGTCGTATTTCTGGTCGTCGTCCGACCACACGTAGAAATCCCGTGCCTTGCTGCCGCGCTTGGCGTGGCGGGCCTTTTGAAACCAGGGGTGCTGGTCGGAGGTGTGGTTGATCACCAGCTCCGTGATTACCCGCAGGCCACGCTTGTGCGCCTCGGCGATGAAGCGCTTGGCGTCGGCCATGCTGCCGTAGTCGGGGTGCACGGCTTTGTACTCGGCGATGTCATAGCCATCGTCGCGCCGTGGCGAGGGGTAGAACGGCAACAGCCACAGGGTGTTGACACCCAGTTCGGCGATGTAGTCGAGCTTGCTGATCAAACCTGCGAAATCACCGATGCCGTCGTTGTTGGAATCGAAGAACGACTTGATGTGCAGTTGATAGATCACCGCGTCCTTGTACCAGAGCGGATCGTCGATGAAGGCTGCTGGGCGGGAACGCTTGGCCATGTGCAACTCCTTGCTGTCCTAGACTGTCTCGTGAGATGGGGTTGGCTGGATTGGGGCTGCAAAGCAGCCCCAAAACCTCAAGGTCATCCGGCTTTCTCGATCCGCCAGATACCAAACGGCTGATACCCAGGATCAATCCGCATCCACTGGGTCTTGCCATGCCAGGTCCAGCGATGCCCGTTCATCAAATCTTCCCCCAGGGTGTCGGCATCGTCGTCCAACCCCAGCTCCCACAGCGGCAACTCGAAGCTCGCCTCCTGCACGTTGTGCGGATCGAGGCTGATGGCCACCAGAATGAAGTTGTCCCGCTCCGGCGTGCGCTTGGCGAAATACAGGATGTTGTCGTTCCAACAGTTGAAGAACGCCACCCCCAGATGGGTCTGCAAGGCCCGGTTCTGCCGGCGAATGCGATTGAGCTGGGCGATCTCGGCGACAATGTTGCCGGGGGCGGTGAAATCACGCGGACGGATCTCGTACTTCTCCGAATCGAGGTACTCCTCCTTGCCTGGAATCGCCGCGGCTTCGCACAGCTCAAAACCCGAATACATGCCCCACAGGCCCGAGCCCATGGTCGCCAGCGCTGCGCGAATGAGAAACCCGGCACGCCCGGAGGTCTGCAGGAAGAATGGGTTGATATCGGGGGTATTGACGAAGAAGTTCGGCCGGTAGCACTGGCTCCAGGGCGGCTGGTTGAGCTCTTCGAAATACTCGCGCAACTCCTGCTTGGTAGTGCGCCAGGTGAAATAGGTGTAGCTCTGCGCATAGCCGACCTTGCCCAGCCGCGCCATCATCGCAGGCTTGGTAAAGGCCTCGGCGAGAAAGATCACCTCCGGGTGCTGGCTGCGCACATTGGCGATCAGCCATTGCCAGAACGGCAGCGGTTTGGTGTGCGGGTTGTCGACGCGGAAAGTCTTCACGCCCTCCTCGACCCAGCCGACCACCACGTCACGCAGCGCCAGCCACAGCGAGGGCACCGCCTCGGCGGCATAGAAATCGACGTTGACGATGTCCTGGTATTTTTTCGGCGGGTTCTCTGCATAGCGGATGCTGCCGTCGGGACGCCAGCTGAACCAGCCGGGGTGCTCGATCAGCCAGGGGTGGTCTTGCGAGCACTGGATGGCGAAGTCCAGGGCGATCTCCAGGCCATGCTCAGCGGCAGCCGCCACCAACCTGCGAAAGTCCTCGCGGGTGCCCAGCTCAGGGTGGATGGCATCATGGCCGCCTTCGGGGCTACCAATGGCATAAGGGCTGCCAGGATCGCTGGGTTCGGCTTGCAGGGCATTATTGCGGCCCTTGCGGTGCTTCTTGCCAATTGGATGGATGGGCGGGAAATACAACACGTCAAAGCCCATGTCGCGGATCATCGGCAGGCGCTGGTGGACATCATTGAAGGTGCCATGGCGCTCAGGGTCATCAGTGATCGAACGCGGGAACAGCTCGTACCAACTGGCGAACTGCGCTGCCGGTCGATCGACATCGAGGGGAAACTCAGCGCTGCGGGTCAGGTAGCTGCGGTGTTCGGCCTCGATCATCAGCCGCGCGGTCTCGGCGTCCAGCAGCAGGGCGACCTGCTCGTCCGCAGGCAGTGCAGACAAGCGCGATTGCAGCGCAACGATCGCTTCGCGTAGCGGCCCCTCGCTGCGCTCTGCGCCCTTGCCCAGCAATAACCTGCCCTCCTCCAGCTCAAGCTTGACCTCGACCCCGGCGTGGTACTTCTTTTCAAGGTCATGGCAGTAGGTGGCGAACGGATCGATCCAGGCCTCGATACTGAACAGGTGCAAGCCCAGCTGGACAGGCGTGAACTCGGCCAGCCACAGGTCGTTACCCGCCGCCTGCATCGGCACGCCGTGCCAGTGCCGACTGTTGGCCTCGCGCCAGTGCAGCAGCACCATCAACTGGTCGTGGCCGTCGCTGTAGACCTTGCTGCTGACCTGCACCGGCTGGCCGCTAATGGCCTTGGCGGCGAAGGTGCCACCGTCGAGCACCGGGCTTGTGTTTTCGATCACCAAACGTGGCGCCAGCAGCGCCTGCGACAGGCTGATGGCCTGTTCGGGGTGGTCGTTGGCCATGGGTACGCTTTCGAAGGGCTCGCTGCGAGACATCGGACTGTGCTCCCTGTTGGCGATGGCGGTAAGGGTTCAGAGCCGTCGGACGCGGGAGGGGTTCAAAAAAATTGAGCGAATGGCGCAGGCCCGGATCAAAGCCTCTACACCCTCTGAACACCCCAGCGAGGACAGGCGATGAACATTCCCATTCCACCGGAAACTCCCGATCCGAACATCGACGACCCCAGCTTGCCGCCGCCGGTGCCCGAACAAGAGCCGAACGAGCTGCCGATCAAGCCGACCGTGCCGCCAACCGTGGGTGACCCGCCGAGCCAGGAGCCACCGGTGAAAGCCAAAGGATAGACCAACGGCCTGATAACTCTGCCAGTAGCGGCAATCGCGCCAGGTTCCGATGATGGGTTCTCTCGAACAACAACAGGAGAACCCAGCATGGATGAGTTGCTCACCCGCGTGGAACGTGAACGCTGCCTGTTCGATGCGCTGCAAGAAGCTGGCGTCGGCTACGCCACGCTTGGCACGCGATTGCGGGAGATCGACCCAAACAAGATCGACCGCGCCATGGAAAAGTTACAAGAGCAGTTCACGGTCGAATTCAAGCGTGAGCCCCGCACCACGATCTATACCTTGGTCACTGCCCTGAGCGCCGCCGCGAGTAAACCGCCTGGTACCTCACACCGCTAGCCCAATCCTCGCCCCACCAGACAGCCCCACTCCCACAGGCTCACCACAACCGCAAACCAGCGCAGGCCCCTGTGGGAGCGGGCTTGCCCGCGAAAAAGCCAAGGCTTACCCGTCCCTAAGCCCTGCTCCCCAAGCAGTAAAACCTACCTCACAGCACCTAGTAATTCTGCCAGGTGCGCCAGTTCCCTCCCAGGCGTAGCGTCTGCTCATCCCCTCATGCACACAGCAGCGACTGTGCCTGCACCCCCTGCCCCTCTTCGTTTGCAAAGGATTCAGGCGATGAACGAACTCACCTCACCAGCCGCTGGCACCACCCCCGCCGAAAGAAATGATGCCGCCACGTACATGCGCCTGTTCCCGGACGACCAGACCCGCTGCGCACCCGGGGCGCTGATGGCCAACAATAGCCGGCTGGCCTATCTGGTGCATCTGAAGGAGTTGATCCAGGCATTCGAGGTGCGGGCGAAGATCAGCGCGCCGATCACCCTGCTCAAGCGCCGCCCCGACCTGCTGGCGTTGACGCTCGACGACAAGAACAGCCGTAAAATCCTGCCCAAGGTGCGCCTGGCCCTCGGCCTGCTAGAGAGCCGTGCCAAAGAGGCCTTGACGGCCAAGCAAACGCTGCAGCCGATGGTAGCCAAGGGGCTGTATAACGCCAACGTGCCCTACCACGCTGCCTGGGAATCGATCAAGGCCACGCTGGCAGCCAAAAACATGCCGCTCTGGGACGTGTTGAGCAGCGCCCATGCAACCTACCCCAGCTTCACCTTCGACAACCTCACGCAGGCTGCCCAGCGCTCCGCCACGTCCCTGAGCAACGGCTTCGCGCCCCAACTGCAGGCAGTGCTGCTGAGCGAAAATGGCCAGGACAGCCTCGCACTGACGTCCGTCGATACCACACGGAAAATGGCCAAGGCTCTGGGGCTTACACGTCGCGAGCTGCGCCAGCTGTTGGCCGTCAATGCTGTCGGTGAGGGTAAAACCGCAGTGAACCGCAGCGCCCATGTCAGCTCGGCAGCCGTCCCATCGAGCGCGGTGCACGGCGCGGCATTCATCAACAATGGCGCGACGCCACTATCCCTCACCGAGCCGCAGCCAGCGCAGCCGTCGGCGAAGAAGACCGTGGTCATCACCGGCCTCACGAACGCGCACCTCGACCGCATGCAACGCATTCTGCGCGTGCAGCGTGCCCTGGGCCTGAACGCCGCGGAGTGCGATAGCCTGGTGATGGCCGCGCTGCGTGCCGAGGGCCAGCAGACCGACTATCACCTGACCGGCAACACCCTGCGCGCCCTGGGTATGTTCCGTCATCTACAGCAGAAATACCGGGTCACCCCCTGGCAATATGCCGCATTCCTCGATGCGATCTCGCCCTACGCCACTGACCGACAGGTGTCGTTCTACGACCAGTTGTTTGCTCCAGCCAACGGTGACGATGCCAATCCCGCAGCCCCCGTATTATGCCTCGACGACAGCGAGTTCGATCCCCTGGCCACCAGTGCTAGCGACGGGCTGACCATAAAACAGCTCTGCCTGGCACTGAACGTGGACAACGCTTTTTTGCGCGTCATCCTCGGCTGGGTCAACAGCGCCCAAGGGCTGGCCAAGCCAACGCGGTCATTGGCGGTGGTTTCGGCCTGCTACCGGATCGTTGCCCTGGCACGCCTGTTCGGCACCTCGACCCAGCAAGGGCTGTGCCTGCTCGAGCTATTGATGGAAGAGCAACCCGTCTACCGTCAGCAACTGGCCGGCAAACCGAGCCTGCTGGGGGAAGCCGGCAAGGCAGACATCGTCGACGTGATCGCCGGCGTGGCCCATGCCATGGAGTGGGTGCAGCAGCAGGGGCTGGATACCCAGCGATTGGCCAGGGTCCTGAGTCAACAGGCCCCGTACACTTCGAGGGCATGGGAAACTGTATTCAAACCCGGCCTTGCCCAAAGCCCCGACGCCCTGCACCTGGCACTACGCACTGCGCTTGGCCTTAACGCCGACAATCTGGTGGAACCCCTGCTGCGTTGGGCCAAGGTCGACGCCAAGGCGTTTGCTGACAGGATCGAAGCCATTGCCCAGCAAAGTGCCCAAGGCGCCACACCGCTCAGCTGCTTCACGGCCAGCGACTATCTTCAGTGGTCCACGCTGCAGCGCCTGAGCGACCTGGTGAAGCTGTTCAAGCTCAGCGCCACCATGCTCCAGCAAGTCTCGCTGAACCCTGGCTGGTTCACCCTGGAGGGCAAGAAGAAGAACACCTGGCGCCCCCTCGACCTCACCACCGTCTATCAACTCAGTCGCTACAAGGCTCTGCTGGCCAGGCTTGCACAGGGCCATGGCGAGCCCGATGTCTTGCACTACCTGGCCGAGTTCGACACGCAGACCAACGGCCCACTGCAAGGCTCGCGGGTCGACAAGGCCTGGAGCGAACTCGAACGGCTGCTCGACCAACCCAGCGGCGCGCTCAGCGCCCTGGCAGGCATCGCGCCGCCCTCGACGTTGGGTGAGCTCGATCGGCTACTGCGCCTGCTGGAACAGGCGAACAAGCACCGCCTGGCGGTAGACACCCTGCTCGAACTGGGCGCACTTCCCAAGGCCAAGGAGTACGGGGCCTTCGAGCAAGCAGCCGTCGCCCTGCGCAAAGGCTGCTCCAACAAACAGCGCAAAGCGCTCGACGCACAACTGAGCCTGGCCTGGCGCGACGCGCTGATGCAATGGATGATCGTCAACTGGGCGCCCAAGGAAGCCGCGCGTAGCTGGATCAGCAGCCCGCAGACCCTGGCCGACTACCTGCTGATGGACCTTCAGGTGTCCCACGAACCACTAACCACCCGCACGCTCTCGGCCACCGCCAGCCTGCAGCGCTACCTGCATCAGATCCACTCGAACCTGGAAAACGGCTACCGCAACAGCAAGATCAGCGAAGAGGAGCGTGAGGAGTGGGAAACCTTCAGCAGCAGCTACGAACGCTGGAAGCTGCGCAAGGACGCGCATAACGAGCCGCAAAACTTCATCGACCCCACCCGTCGCCACCGCAAGACCACCGCGTTCAAGGATCTGGAAACCGCACTCGCCCAAGGCAAGTGCACGGCGGATGACGTGCAGATTGCGATGCTGGGTTACCTCAGCAGCTTTGAGACAGTCAGCAATATCCAGCCGATTTCGGTGTATGCCGACGGTACTTCACCGTTGACCGATACCTACCATTTCATCGGCAAGACCAACGTGGAGCCTACCGAGTATTACTGGCGCACGCTGGATATGAAACAACTCGACAAGCAGCGCGCGCCCAGCATGCTGGCGTGGAGCGAGTGGGAAAAGATCACCTTGACGGTCAGCGGGCAGATGGCGGTGACACCACTGCCCAAAACGCTGGTTTACGTAAAAGGACAGGGAACGGCTGAGGAAGAAGCCGCGAAGAAGGAACAGTTCTTGGTCGATAACGCCACAGAGCAAAGCCTGCTTGCGAACGACTCGCGTGAGCATATCGATCTGGTCCGTCCGGTCGTTATTGCAGGCCGCCGCTATGCCGTGTGGGTGGAACGCGACACCACCGCGATCATAGGCGAAGACAGTAAACCCAGCCCCTACTATGCGTTACGGGTCTGTTTCAGCTACCAGCAGACCGACGGTATGTGGACCCCTGCCAATGAACTGATATGTCTGGATGGGCATGATGACCAGGGCGCATTCACGCCAATTGCCAAAAATGACACGCAAGCCAATGGTACATCGAGCAGCAATAATTACCTGAAAACCAAAGATTTCAAGCCTGGCCTGATGGTAATGGTGAATATTGAAGGTGATCGCCTGGATGACCCATGGCTAACCGTTCTATTGTTCGACGCCTCCCCAAGCGCCAAAAAAGATGCCACCTCTTTCATTGTAATGAAGGACCTATTGTTACTGGAAAATAGATCACTCGACATAGGCAACGAAGAAAAAACCATTCAAAGTAAATTGGCGACTAATTGGCTGAAACTGTTCGATGACCCAAGGACGGTGCAGCACCCGTACAAAGGCCCATCAATCGATCTGGAACCGAAGGCAGATACCAAGAAGCAACACACGTGGAGTAGGACTACGCCAGAGAGTAAGTTGGGGAAGAAATATGGTATTCAGCCTATTGGGAAAATAGATTTTACAGCGCAAATTTCAACCGATCAGAAACAAATCAAAATCTGGGCAGACCCGCAGAACATTTGGTTACCCAGAACACTATTTGCATTAAAGCCATTTATCGTAAACGAAAAGGGTTACGGAAATATCGCAACCATCGCAATCGAAGTCCGCGAGACAAATAACAACGAAGATTACGAACTTCTTGTAAGTGCCACTCACATATCAAAGGATGCGTACAAACTTATACGCCTATACCTCGAACTCCCATCCCAAAACGATCTATTAACAAAAGATGACATGCTATTCAAAGAACACTTTGCACAACAAAAGTTCAGCGTCACCATCAAAAAAAATGCCTTTGAAAAACTTAAAAACTCGAAGGAAATATACTGCCCCACAACCGCCTCCTATGGTGAAAATAGATCCGAGTGGCCCACCGCCCAGCTCACACCTATATCTATCCAACGACCCTCACAAGTTAAAACCAGATCAACCATCACACCACACAATGCATCCCATCCAACCTGGACCTTACCCAACCAAGACTCACAACAACTCGAAACTCCAGTTCTGAGCCAACTAAAAACGCTCGCCAGCGCAAAACTGCCCCTCTTCAACGCATTAAAAAAAGCGCTATTGAAAACCCGCTACACCACGCTCTCTGAATACAACTCACAGCTCGGGATAACCGAGGGCACCAACGACCAGAGCCGCTTGGCCTATGGCGAAGCGATCACCATGGCTCGAACATCAAATAACAGCAAGGCGGCCGACGCCATCACCGCCTTTATCGACAAAGAAGCCGAAGAAATTAAGCTGGCAGACAGTACTTTGCCAGATGACCTGTTAAAAGCTGCTGTTCGGCTACGCCACTACCACCCTGAAAGCTGCCTCAGAATCCTGCTCTACCTCGGCCCCGAGCACACCATGGTCTTCGAGGACGTGCTGCTGAAAAATGACCTGTCCCAAGTGCTATGCCAATACCCTTTCAACCGGGACATCACTGAGTACACGATCAAGCTTGAAGCCTTCGATGAAGCGATAGACGACGAGCCGCTCGCCTCTGTCGAAGAGGTCTACACCTTGGTCAGCAAAGAAGATGATGCCGTGCCTAGCGTGTTCATCAGGCGTAACGACCAGCAGGCACTTTACCTTGATCTGGCTGAGGCCAATGAGAAAGCAGACACGAAGGACAAGCTGAGCGTACAAAGCTTGCGCCTCAACACCTTGTTCGGCAAACAGCTGGTAGCCTTGGCCAGCCAGTCGGTTGAGCAGGCCCTGTCGTGGAAAGCCCAGCATCTACCAGAGCCGCCCCTGGAACCCGGCAGCTCGGGTACCACCGTCGACTTCCGTAGTGCCAACGGTCTGTACTTCTGGGAACTGTTCTTCCACGTTCCGTTCCTGCTTGCCTGGCTGCAACGCCAGAACCGCGAATACAGCCAGGCCTGGCGCTGCTGTACCCGCTACCTGTTCGACCCGTACCGCACCTGGGTGCCCGAAGGTGACCGCCCACCGAAGCACTGGCTCAGCCAAGCACTGCTCGACGACGTCGGCTATGCTGTCGCCGCCCAATCGAACGACCCCGACCTGCTGGCCTACGCCGAGCCTGAACGCTACCAGAAGGCTCTGCACCTGTTCGTGGTGGGCAACTGGCAACGCCAGGGTGACGACCAATACCGCCTGCTCACCCTCGATTCACTGGTCGAGGCGGCGCTGTGCTACGACAAGGCCCTGCGCCTGATCGGTGTGCTGCCGGAAAACCTGTCGAGCGCACCCGCCCAGCCACCGTCGCTGGACGATGCCCGTTCAAGCGCCTTTACACCGCCGCTCAACAACAAATTGGTCGAGCTACGCAATCTGCTGCGCAATCGCCTGTTCAACCTACGCCACGGTCTGACCCTGGATGGCAAGCCCGCCTCGATCATGCTCGACCCCGACGTCATCGACCGGCTCGCCTTGGGCCATGGCAGCGCAGACCAGGACCAAAGCAGCAAGGCGAGCAAAGCCCGGGTGGTGCCGCCTCTGCGTTATGCGGAAGTGCGCAAATGCGCAGGAGAGGCGGTACAGCAACTGATTGGCATGGGGCAGACCCTGCTGGGCTACTACCAGACCGAAGCGACCCAGCAGCTTGAGCTGCTCAGCAAGCGTAACCTGATCAAGCTGCTGGACTTCCCTTACCAACTTCAAGAACAGGCGCTTGAGTTGGCCCAGCGAGAGCGTGAGACCGTTCTGACCGCCAAAGAGATGGCGCATCACCGCTTGCACCACTACCAGCAATTGAAGGATGACGTTCGCATAGACAACCTTTCGCTTGCCGGCATTGGGCTTGGAACCGCATCGTATGCTACACGCATAGCTGCAATCCCCCTGTATGCCGTCGCCGCCAAAGCGGCAGTGGTGCCGACAATTTTCGGAATGGCCTGCGGCGGCCATAGCCCAAATGAATGCTTTGAGTCAGTGGCAAATGCGATTGAAGCAGCGGCCGAAACCATCGAAACCACAAGCAATTCGATGTTTCAACTCGCAGACTATTTCCTGCGCCAGGCTCAATGGAACTACGAAATCGAACAGGCTGGTCACGAGCTCAACATTCTCGACAAACAACTGCGCGAACGGGACGTGCATATCAAAGCCGCCCGCATCGCCCTGCAAGAAACCAACGCCACCCGCCAGGCCCACCAGGCCGAGTACGAGGTGATGACCTCGGTATTCCCCAACCGCACCACCTACCTCTGGCTGATCGAGCGCCTGTCGGAGATCTACAACAGCGCTTACGATGCCACGCTCTCGTTGTGCCTGATGGCCGAGGCTTGCCTGCAGTATGAACTTGCTGATTTCAAGACCACTTGGATCAAACCTGGCGCCTGGCTGGACAACTGGCGGGGCATGCTCGCCGGCGAGGCACTGATACGCGACCTGATGCTGATGGACGTGGCTGCCGTGCGCGATAATCATCGGCCGCTGATTGTCCACGCGAATGTCTCACTGAGAAAGATAAAGGGCTGGAGCCAGGATCAACTAAAAGAACACATTGAGAAGGGCACAATTTATTTCGAACTAGCCCCCCACCATTTTGACGCTCACTTCCCCGGGCACTATCTGAGGCGCATTGAAGATCTTGATGTCGAATTCATCAAGTACAACAGAATGGCCAGCGGTCTACACACCGTGTCGGCAATGCTACGGCAGACCTCGAGCACCGTCTTGCTGGAGCCAAACGTCGAAGCAATGGCGCTTCTCTACGCCGGTAAGCGGGAGGGACATGACGCTATAAAAACCAATTTGCGTGTCGACCAGTACATGGCCATTTCAGCAGCCTCCCGACCTCCACTGCCCTATGACGTGCTGCCAGCGATGACCGACAAATCACGTTATAACGTCTTTGAAGGCACAGGATTGATTTCAAGTTATACCCTCACCTTCCCGACTGACGCGGCCTGTCACCCTGGGTTATACAACGACAAGGGAACATTCATAGTGGAGGATATTACCGTAAAACTTATTATCTCCGCCTACCAAGGTGAAGTTGCTTTCTGTGACGCCGTCAAGCGTGAACTAAACGAATTCAACAAAACAGAAGCGGCGCGCAAAACCGCCGACAAGTTGGCCAAGGCCCGAAAAGCCGAGCAAGACGCCAACGCGTCGAGCGCACAGGCACAAATCGACGCCAGCGCCGACGTGCTCAAAGCCCCCGAAGCCGCCGCCGAACTGAGCAAAGCCACTGCGGCGGCCACCGAAGCCCAGACCGCAGCAGATAAAGCCAAGGCCGCCAGGGAACAAGCCGAACGGGCTATAACGGTGGAGGGTTTGGATAACGCTGTGGCCGAGGCTGAGCATGCGGCTCAGGAGGCTAAAGATGCAGCGGATAAAGCGGCAGCAGCCCGCAAGGCTGCCGAGGATTTGGCCACACAACGCCGCACCAATGCCCTGGCCAAGGCCCGAAAAGCCGAGCAAGACGCCAACGCGTCGAGCGCACAGGCACAAACCGACGCCAGCGCCGACGTGCTCAAAGCCCCCGAAGCCGCCGCCGAGCTGAGCAAAGCCACTGCGGCACTCACCGAAGCCCAGACCGCAGCCAAAAAAGCCAAGGCCGCCAGGGAAAAAGCCGAACAGGCTACAACGGTGGAGGGTTTGGATAACGCTGTGGCCGAGGCTAAACATGCGGCTCAGGAGGCTAAAGACGCGGCGGATAAAGCGGCAGCAGCCCGCAAGGCTGCCGAGGATTTGGCCACACAACGCCGCACCAATGCCCTGGCCAAGGCCCGAAAAGCCGAGCAAGACGCCAACGCGTCGAGCGCACAGGCACAAACCGACGCCAGCGCCGACGTGCTCAAAGCCCCCGAAGCCGCCGCCGAGCTGAGCAAAGCCACTGCGGCACTCACCGAAGCCCAGACCGCAGCCAAAAAAGCCAAGGCCGCCAGGGAAAAAGCCGAACAGGCTACAACGCTGGAGGATATCAATAACGCTGTAGCCGAGGCTGAACGTGCGGCTCAGGAGGCTAAAGACGCGGCGGATAAAGTGGCAGCAGCCCGGATCGCCGCTGAGGACATCAACACGACAAAGAGAGTTCTGGCTGAAGCACTAGCGCACCGGGATAGCTCCAACATGAAGATTAAGTTCCGAAACGGCGAGAGTACATACGGCCATCTCAACACCGTGAACGAAACCAGTATAACTTTCTATGAGTACGGAACTAAAAAGGACAGAACACTAGAACTCAAGGACATCAAGAAAATTAGCAAATGATCACAGCCAGCCCAGCTACCCATATACAGCCCGGGCGAAGACACGCTCGCCGCAGACTCCACATGTGATTGCACCCGCTACAGGCGCGAGCAAGCGCTGTATGTTTACCCACAACCAGGAAGCCACCATGAGTCATTCACAAAACATCACACTTGAGCAATTAATCGACCTGATACATCACCGCATAACAACTCTCAAAGACATCAGCAAAACAACAAAGATCGAGGAGCTCACGGTAGATACGAATTTCTTTGCCCACACCCTTAACTCAACATTCGGCGTCACTCTATCCGCGAACGATTTCCAGCGCCTTGAGACCGTTGATGATTTGTTAAAAATGCTAAATGACAATTGATAGCCCGTGCACTCGTCGGCCTTCGCGCTGAGCGGTTTACAGCTCGAAGCCGACAGTGCCCGAGGCTTGGCGACCGTCGGCTCAAGCTCGTCGTCGCCGTTCTAGGTAGAGAGGTGCTTCAAGTCATCAGGTCTTGCCGATTTCTGCAAGGCTGATTTCGCGCATGCGAAACTTCTGCACCTTGCCCGTCACCGTCATCGGAAACTCATCCACCAAGCGGTAATGCCTGGGCACCTTGAAATGCGCCATGCGCGCCTTGCACCAGCTGTGTAATTCCTCAACCGTCGCCGTATGCCCGGGATGCAGTTTGATCCAGGCCACCACCTCTTCCCCATACTTGCTGCACGGGATGCCGATCACCTGGGCATCGGCCACTGCCGGATGGGTGTAGAAGAACTCTTCCAGCTCGCGCGGATAGATGTTCTCCCCTCCCCTGATGATCATGTCCTTGTTGCGCCCAACGATGCGTACATAGCCCTGCTCGTCCATCACCGCCAGGTCGCCGCTGTGCATCCAGCGCGCCGGGTCGATGGCATCGGCGCTGGCCTGGGGGTTGTCCCAGTAGCCGAGCATCACGCTGTAGCCGCGGGTACACAGCTCGCCGATCTCGCCACGGGCGACGATGCAGCCGTGCTCATCGATCAGCTTGGTTTCCAGCTGTGGCTGGGTGCGGCCGACGGTGGTCACGCGCAGTTCCAGTTCGTCGTCCGGGCCGGTTTGCAGTGAGACTGGGCTGGTCTCGGTCATGCCGTAGGCGATTTGCACCTGGGCCATGTGCATCTGCTCGATGACCCGACGCATCACCTCAATCGGGCAGGTGGCGCCGGCCATGATGCCGCTGCGCAAGCTTGAGAGGTCCAGTTGCTGGCGTGACGGGTGGTCGAGCATGGCGATGAACATGGTCGGCACGCCATAGAGGATGCTGGCGCGCTCTTCGGCCACCGTGCGCAGGGTCAGCTCGGGGTCGAAGGCGTCGTTGGGGTAGATCATGGTGCTGCCATGGGTGATGCAACCCAGGTTGGCCATGACCATGCCGAAGCAGTGGTACAGCGGCACCGGGATCACCATGCGGTCATGCTCGGTCAGGGCCAGGCTTTCGCCGACCATCCAGCCGTTGTTGAGGATGTTGTAGTGGCTGAGCGTCGCCCCTTTAGGCGCACCGGTGGTGCCGGAGGTGTATTGGATGTTTACCGGCTGGTCGAACTGCAAGCTCTGCTGGCGGGCCGTGTAGGCCTCAAGCGACGTCTGCCCTGCCCGTTCGGCAAGCGCCTGCCAGGGCAGAAAGCCTTGCGGCGGCTGGGCGGCCAGGCTGATCACCCCGCGTAGCTGGGGCAGGCTTTCGCTGGCCAGTTCGCCCAGGGCTGCTGTGGCCAGCTCAGGTACCAGCGCTTGCACCATGGCGTGGTAATCGGAGGTCTTGAAGGCATCGGCGCACACCAGCCAGCGGCAGCCGGACTGGCGCAGCACGTAGTCCAACTCAGCAACGCGATAAGCCGGGTTGATGTTGACCAGAATCGCGCCGACCTTGGCGCTGGCCAACTGCAGGATGCACCACTGGGCGCAGTTGGGCGCCCAAATGCCGACCCGATCGCCTGTGTTGACGCCCAGCGCCATCAAGGCGCGGGCATGCGCATCGACCTGTTCGGCCAGCTGCTGCCAGGTATAGCGCACGCCCTGGTGGCGTACCACCAGCGCTTCGCGGTCGGCATGACGGGCCACGGTGGCAGCGAAGGCCTGGCCGATGGTCTGCTCGAGCAAGGGCCGGTCCTGGCGGCCGCGGGTGTAGCTGGGTTGATTCATGACTGTCCCTTCTTGTGGTTGTTCTGGGCATGACTGAAGCAAGCGACGAATACTCTGGCGCAGATTTACGTTAACGTAAAGGTCATGAGCGGATTGACAGTGAAGTGAGCCAGGTTTACGTTAACGTAAAGGTTACAAGCAGCGTGGGAGCGGGTTTGACCCGCGACAGCAATCCAATGGCATCCAGGGCCATACTGATATTGATAGACGCCATCGCGGGGCGAGCCCGCTCCCACGCGCCAAGCTCACTCAGGCCTAGCCAAGAACAAGAAGGTGCCCCACATGCATTACCCGTCCCTGAACTTCGCCCTGGGCGAAACCGTCGACATGCTGCGCGAACAGGTGCAGGCCTTCGTCGCGGCCGAACTGGCCCCGCGCGCCGCGCAGATCGACCAGGACAACCTGTTCCCCGCCGACATGTGGCGCAAATTCGGCGACATGGGCCTGCTCGGCGTCACCGTGCCGGAAGAATACGGCGGTGCCGGCCTGGGCTACCTGGCCCACGTGGTGGCCATGGAAGAGATCAGCCGCGGTTCGGCCTCGGTGGCGCTGTCGTACGGCGCGCACTCCAACCTGTGCGTCAACCAGATCAACCGCAACGGCAGCCACGAGCAGAAGCAGAAATACCTGCCCAAGCTGATCAGCGGCGAGCACATCGGCGCCCTGGCCATGAGCGAACCCAACGCAGGCTCCGACGTGGTATCGATGAAGCTGCGCGCCGAGAAGCGCGGCGATCACTACGTGCTCAACGGCAGCAAGACCTGGATCACCAACGGCCCCGACGCCAACACCTACGTGATCTACGCCAAGACCGACCTGGACAAGGGCGCCCACGGCATCAGCGCGTTCATCGTCGAGCGCGACTGGAAAGGTTTTACCCGCAGCAACAAGTTCGACAAGCTCGGCATGCGCGGCTCGAACACCTGCGAGCTGTTCTTCGATGACGTCCAGGTGCCCGAAGAAAATATCCTCGGCCAGCTCAACGGCGGCGTGCGCGTGCTAATGAGCGGGCTGGACTACGAGCGCGTGGTGCTCTCCGGTGGCCCGACCGGGATCATGCAAGCGTGCATGGACCTGGTGGTGCCATACATCCACGACCGCAAGCAATTCGGCCAGAGCATCGGCGAGTTCCAGCTGATCCAGGGCAAGATCGCCGACATGTACACCCAACTCAATGCCAGCCGCGCCTACCTGTATGCCGTAGCCCAGGCCTGCGACCGTGGCGAGACCACCCGCAAGGACGCCGCTGGGGTCATCCTCTACACCGCCGAGCGCGCCACGCAAATGGCTCTTGAGGCGATTCAGATTCTGGGGGGCAACGGCTACATCAACGAGTTCCCGGCGGGGCGTCTGCTGCGCGATGCCAAGCTGTACGAAATCGGCGCCGGCACCAGCGAGATTCGCCGGATGCTGATCGGCCGCGAACTGTTCAACGAAACCCGCTGAGCAAAAGGAACTGGCGCCCATGGCTATCCTGCATACCCAGATCAACCCGCGCTCGGCAGAGTTCGCCGCCAATGGCGCGGCCATGCTCGAACAGGTCCAGGCCCTGCGCGGCCTGCTCGCCCACATCGCGCAGGGCGGCGGGCCCAAGGCCCAGGAGCGGCACACCTCGCGCGGCAAATTGCTGCCACGTGAGCGTATCGACCGCTTGCTGGATGCCGGCTCGGCGTTTCTTGAGGTCGGCCAATTGGCCGCCCATGAGGTGTACGGCGAAGACGTCCCCGCTGCCGGGGTGATCGCCGGCATTGGCCGAGTCGAAGGTGTCGAGTGCATGATCGTGGCCAACGACGCCACGGTCAAAGGCGGCTCGTACTATCCGCTGACGGTGAAAAAACACCTGCGCGCACAGACCATCGCCCTGCAGAACCGCCTGCCGTGCATCTACCTGGTGGATTCGGGCGGGGCCAACCTGCCGCGCCAGGATGAAGTATTCCCGGACCGCGAGCATTTCGGGCGGATCTTCTTCAATCAGGCCAACATGAGCGCCCTGGGCATTCCGCAAATCGCCGTGGTGATGGGCTCGTGCACCGCTGGCGGCGCCTATGTGCCGGCGATGGCCGACGAGGCGATCATGGTCCGCCAGCAGGCGACCATCTTCCTCGCCGGCCCGCCCTTGGTGAAGGCCGCTACGGGTGAAGTGGTCAGCGCTGAAGACCTGGGCGGCGCCGACGTGCACTGCCGCACCAGCGGCGTGGCCGACCACTATGCCGACAACGACGAGCACGCCTTGGCCCTGGCCCGGCGCAGCGTGGCCAACCTCAACTGGCACAAGCTCGGTAAGCTGCAACGCCAGGCGCCAGTGGCGCCGCTGTATGCCGCCGATGAGCTGTACGGCGTGGTGCCAGCCGATGCCAAGCAGCCGTTTGATGTGCGCGAGGTGATTGCGCGGCTGGTCGACGGCTCGGTGTTCGATGAGTTCAAGGCGCTGTTCGGCACCACCCTGGTGTGCGGTTTTGCCCACTTGCACGGCTACCCGGTGGCGATCCTGGCCAACAACGGCATCCTGTTTGCCGAAGCTGCGCAAAAAGGTGCGCACTTCATCGAGCTGGCCTGCCAGCGCGGCATCCCCTTGCTGTTTTTGCAGAACATCACCGGCTTCATGGTCGGCAAGAAATACGAAGAAGGCGGCATCGCCAAGCACGGCGCCAAGCTGGTCACCGCGGTGGCCTGCGCCCAGGTGCCGAAGTTCACCGTGATCATCGGCGGCAGCTTTGGCGCGGGTAACTACGGCATGTGCGGGCGGGCCTACGACCCACGCTTCTTGTGGATGTGGCCCAATGCGCGGATTGGCGTGATGGGCGCCGAACAGGCCGCTGGGGTGCTGGCGCAGGTCAAGCGTGAGCAGAGCGAGCGCAGCGGCCAGGCCTTCAGCGCCGACGATGAGGCCAAGCTCAAGCAGCCGATCCTCGATCAGTACGAGCGCCAGGGCCACCCCTACTACTCCAGCGCCCGGCTGTGGGACGACGGCGTCATCGACCCGGCACAAACCCGCGACGTGCTCGGCCTGGCGCTGTCTGCCGCGCTGAACGCGCCCATCGAACAGAGCCGCTTCGGCATATTCCGGATGTGACCCATGAGCGATTTCAGCACCCTTGAACTGATCAAGGACCCGCGCGGCTTCGCCACCCTGTGGCTGAACCGCGCCGACAAGAACAACGCCTTCAACGCGCAGATGATCCGCGAGCTGATCGTCGCCATCGACCAGCTCGGCGCCGACGCCAGCCTGCGTTTCGTGCTGCTGCGCGGCCGTGGCCGGCACTTCAGTGCCGGCGCCGATCTGGCCTGGATGCAGCAATCGGCGCAGCTGGACTTCAACACCAACCTGGACGACGCCCATGAACTGGGCGAGCTGATGTACAACCTGCACAACCTCAAGCTGCCAACTGTGGCGGTGGTGCAAGGCGCGGCCTTCGGCGGCGCCCTGGGGCTGATCAGCTGCTGCGACATGGCCATTGGTGCCGAGGACTCCCAGTTTTGCCTGTCCGAGGTGCGCATCGGCCTGGCGCCAGCGGTGATCAGCCCGTTCGTGGTCAAGGCCATCGGCGAGCGCGCCGCACGCCGCTATGCGCTCACCGCCGAACGCTTCAGCGGCCTGCGCGCCCGCGAGCTGGGCCTGCTGGCCGAGGCCTACCCTGGCGCCGAGCTTGAGCAGCAGGTCGAGGCCTGGGTCGACAACCTGCTGCTCAACAGCCCCCAGGCCCTGCGCGTGAGTAAGGAGTTGCTGCGTGAAGTCGGTCATGGCGAGCTGACCCCGGCCGTGCGCCGCTACTGTGAAAACAGCATCGCCCGCATCCGCGTCAGCCCCGAAGGCCAGGAGGGCCTGCGCGCCTTTTTGGAAAAACGCCGCCCTGCCTGGCAAGACTTTGATAAGGAACCGCGCCCATGAGCCAACCCACGCTGACCACCCTGCTGGTCGCCAACCGCGGTGAGATCGCCTGCCGGGTGATGCGCACGGCCAAGGCCATGGGCCTGACCACGGTCGCCGTGCACAGCGCCATCGACCGCGAAGCCCGGCATGCGCGTGAAGCTGATATTCGTATTGACCTGGGCGGCGCCAAGGCTGCCGAGAGCTATCTGGACATCGACAAGTTGCTGGCCGCCGCCAAGGCCAGTGGCGCCCAGGCGATTCACCCAGGGTACGGTTTCTTGTCGGAAAACGCAGGTTTCGCCCGCGCCATTGAACAGGCCGGGCTGATCTTCCTCGGCCCACCGGCCAGCGCCATCGACGCCATGGGCAGCAAGTCGGCGGCCAAGGCATTGATGGAAAACGCAGGTGTTCCGCTGGTGCCGGGTTATCACGGTGAAGCGCAAGATCTGGAAACCTTCCGCGCCGCCGCCGAACGCATCGGCTATCCGGTGCTGCTCAAGGCCAGCGCTGGCGGCGGTGGCAAGGGCATGAAAGTGGTCGAGGAAGAAAGCCAGCTGGCTGACGCCCTCGCCTCGGCCCAGCGTGAGGCGCAGTCGTCGTTTGGCGATTCGCGGATGCTGGTGGAAAAGTACGTGCTCAAGCCGCGCCACGTGGAGATCCAGGTATTCGCCGACCAGCATGGCAACTGCCTGTACCTCAACGAGCGCGACTGCTCGATTCAGCGTCGTCACCAAAAAGTGGTCGAGGAAGCGCCAGCCCCAGGGCTCTCGCCCGAGTTGCGTCAGGCCATGGGCCAAGCGGCAGTGCGTGCCGCCCAGGCGATTGGTTACGTCGGCGCAGGCACCGTGGAGTTTTTGCTCGATGCCCGCGGCGAGTTCTTCTTCATGGAAATGAACACGCGCTTGCAAGTCGAGCACCCGGTGACCGAGGCGATTACCGGCCTGGACCTGGTCGCCTGGCAGATTCGCGTGGCGCGTGGCGAGGCGCTGCCGATCAGCCAGGCGCAGGTGCCGCTGATCGGCCATGCGATCGAGGTGCGTCTGTATGCTGAAGACCCGGCCAATGAGTTCTTGCCGGCCACGGGCACCCTCAGCCTGTACCGCGAATCGGCGCCTGGTGAAGGCCGGCGGGTGGATAGCGGCGTCAGCGAGGGCGACAGTGTGTCGCCGTTCTACGACCCGATGCTGGGCAAGCTGATTGCCTGGGGTGAAGATCGCGAACAGGCGCGGCTGCGCTTGCTGGCGATGCTCGATGAGTTCGCCATTGGCGGGGTGAAAACCAACATTGCCTTCTTGCGCAGAATTCTCGCGCATCCGGCGTTTGCCGCGGCAGAGCTGGATACGGGTTTCATTGCGCGTCATCAAGAGCTGTTGCTGCCGACTGCCAGCGAGCTGCCCGCCGCGTTCTGGCAGGCTGCTGCCGAGGCCTGGTTGCAGAGCACGCCTGCGCAGCTGCGCGCTGACGATCCTGGCTCGCCGTGGGATGAGCGTGAGGGCTTGCGGTTAGGCTTGCCAGCACGTAGCAGTGTGCACCTGACCAGTGCTGGGCAAGATCAAGCCGTGGCGCTGGAGCGCAGTGCACCGTCCACTTTGCGCCTTGAAGGCGAGCAGCTGTGCGAGGACCGCGACGGCCTGCGCCGCCGGCATCTGGCCATTCGCCGGGCTGGCACGCTGTATCTGCGCTGGGAGGGCGACATGCATGCCATTACCGCGTTCGACCCGATTGCCGAGGCTGAAGCCAGCCACAGCCACCAGGGCGGGCTCAGTGCGCCAATGAACGGCAGCATCGTGCGGGTACTGGTCGAGCCTGGGCAACTGGTCGAGGCCGGCACCGCGCTGGTGGTGCTGGAGGCGATGAAGATGGAGCACAGCATTCGCGCGCCCCAGGGCGGGACGGTGCAGGCACTGTTCTGTCAGGAGGGGGATATGGTCAGTGAAGGGGCGGTGTTGGTCGAGTTGGCTGACTGATCGGAGATTTTGGGGCCGCGCTGCGGCCCTTCGCGGCGGTTCGGCGCCCCGACAAGCCCGCTCCCACAGGTACTGTGTTGAAACTAAGTGCAGCGCGCTCTCTGTGGGAGCGGGCTTGCCCGCGAAGGGCTGCGAAGCAGCCCCAAAATCCCAAATCTAAAAAATCCCGTGAACCCGCACCACCACGCCTAGAAACTCACACCCAGGTTCGCACAGAACCGTCGGATAGCGCGTATTCAGCGGCCTAAGCAAGCGTTCACCGCCCTCCTCGATCAACTGGCGCAGCACCGCTGATTTGCCCGGCTGGCGAGCAATCACCAGCTTGCCCGGCTGCACCTCAAGCCCGGTATCCACCAGGATCAGCATGCCCTCGGGCACGCTCTTGCCGCTGGCGGCATTCATCGAGTCGTTTTCCACCGGCAGCCAGTAGGCATTGCCCGCAGGCATGTAGTCGGTCTGCTCTTGCAGTTCGCTTGCCGTGGGCAGCCCTTCCTGCAGATCCGCCCAACTCAGCACCGGAAAACGAAAACTGGCATAGCGCAACGCTTGCGCCGACAGCGGCTGCTCGGTGGCGTAACTGCCCTGCGCCTCGCGCACCAGATCACGCTCGACCACCATCGCCTGCGCCTCCAAATACACCAGGCCCAGCACTTCGAGTTTCTCGTTGATGGTCTGCAAGGTCGGCCTGCGCGAACCGCGCAGCCAATGACCGACGCCGCCTTGGGTCATCTGCAGGCGCTCGGCCAGTTTGATCTGGCTGAGGTTGTGTTCGCGCTTGTAGCGCGAGAGAAAATCGATCCAGTTTTCCATGACCGGAACAATACGGGCTGTATTAATCTCATCAATACACATTGTGAATTATCTTCAGAGAGCTAATTAGTACAAATTGACCTATGCTCGGCATTCACTGTCCTTGAAAGGAAATCGAAGGTATCCAAATGAATCCGCAGAAAAACGAAGATACAGATCTCGACAGCGAAGCCGCACGCCGCGCCCTCGACTATTACCTCAACCCCACCCCACCGCGGCCGAACCTGGACAACAAGCTGTGGGCCCTGCAGCCGGGGGTTTCCAGCACTGAAGCCCACGACCATGCGCTGGCCCTGCTGCGCTGCGCCGCAGCCACCGCCCACGAAACCGCCGTTCACCAAGACGGCATGACCCGCGAGATCACGCTGGCGCTGATGCACATGGTGAACATGGCCAGGGCGCTGCTGGAGCACAAGCAGGCGGTTCAATCAGAAGGGAAATAAGGGAGAAACGTGACAGCCGATTAACGGCAATGGCCCCGATTGCCGGGACCGAGGAAGTGCATCGGTAAAAGTATTTTGCCGAATTAAACAAATATCATTTGACTGGCAAATGATAACGATTATTATTGCACTCAGCAGGTCGCGAGACCCGCTGGATAACCTGGAGCCCTTAGGTCGGACTCTCAGATTATCTCCTCATCAGGCTAATCACGGTTTTTGACCCGGCTTTTTGCCGGGTCTTTTTTTTTGGCTCTTCAGGCTAATGAAGAAGGGTTACCGCTTGAATGGCCGCGATGATAGCAAAGGTGTGTCAATTGGTGAACGGTTGTTACAGCGTTTTGCGCAAACAGCACTTGAGAATCAATCTCGTTACCATTAAGCTGGCTGCGCATTAGGGAAGATGCCCCCACCCCTACCCTTGAGCAAGGAGCAATCCATGACCCGCCTGCTGCTGCCCCTTGAACACGCCCCGCACACTGCTGCAGCACTGGATGATGACGCCTTGCTGCATGCCCTCAAGCGCCTGCCGCGCCGGGTGCAGCAAGTGTTTCTGCTCAACCGCCTCGATCAACTGGATTTTGCCGCTATCGCTGCCCGGCTCGATTTGCCCTTGCTCAGTATCGAGCGGCATATGAACCAAGTGTTGCAGGCCGCTCGCCCGCACGGCGATGGCTTGGCCGGTGTCGCCGGGCAATGGTATGTGCGCTTGCAAAGCCCGCAGGTGACCGCGTGCGAGCGGATTGATTTTCGCCGCTGGCTGGATGCAGCGCCCGCGCATCTTGAGGCGTTTCACCAGACCGAGCTGCGCTGGCGCAGCCTGCTCGGCCCAGCGCGGCAGTTAGGCCACGATGACTGGTACCGGCAAGGCCGGGCCGCGTTGTCGCTGGGGGGCTGTTCGATTGCCATTGGGCTGGGCGTCGCAGCCCTGTTCGCCTTGGGTTTCTGGGCCTGATTTGTGGGTCGATGAGGTCGCTATCGCGGGGCAAGCCCGCTCCCACGTGCTGTTTCATTGAACACTGACAGCTTCATTGAACACTGTCGGCTTCATTGAACACTGTCAGCTTCATTGAACACTGTCAGCTTCATTGAACACTGACAGCGTGGGAGCGGGCTTGCCCCGCGATAGCGACCTCACTGACACCACGCAACACTTTACCCGCACAACATTCGAACCAACCCCTCCACCGAGGGGTGTACAGTAGCGTCACAACAAAAGCCACAGGAGTCTGGCAATGACCGTGACGCTGTCCCCCCTGCAGATCGACTGCGATTTCGATTCCGGCAACATTCAGGTGAAGGACGCCAGCGACCCCAGTCGGGTACACCTGGCCATCCGCCCTGACAGCCACAGCGACCACTTCCAATGGTTCCACTTCAAGGTCGACGGCTTGACCCCGGGCCATACCCACCGCTTCAGCCTCGACAACGCCAGCCAGTCTTCCTACAAGAATGCCTGGGATGGCTATCAGGCAGTCGCCTCCTACGATCAGCAAAGCTGGTTCCGCGTGCCCAGCCAGTTCGATGGCCAGGCCCTGACGTTCCAATTGCAGGCCGAGCAACCGCAGGCCTGGTTCGCCTACTTCGAACCTTATCCGCGCGCCCGCCACAATCAACTGATCGAACGTGCCCGCCAGCTCCCTGGCGTCGAGCTGTTGGCCAGCGGACGCAGCGTGCAGGGCCGCGATATCCCGCTGCTGCGTGCAGGCGATGGCGCGGCGGGCAAACGCAAGCTGTGGCTGATCGCCCAGCAGCACCCCGGCGAGCACATGGCCGAGTGGTTCATGGAGGGCGTGATCGATCGCCTTGAAGCCAACGATGCGAGCATCCAGGCGTTGCTTGCAGAGGCCGACCTGTACCTGATCCCTAACATGAACCCTGACGGCGCCTTCCTAGGCCACCTGCGTACCAACTTCAAGGGCAAGGATCTGAACCGCGCCTGGCAGGACGCCAGTGTCGAGCTCAGCCCCGAGGTGTTCTTCGCCCAATCGCAGATGAAGCTGTATGGCGTCGATGCCTTCATCGACGTGCATGGCGATGAAGAAATCCCCCATGTGTTTACCGCTGCCTGTGAAGGTAACCCTGGGTACACGGCGCGGATCGAGAAGCTCGAGGAGCAGTTCCGCAGCACCCTGTGCAGCGTCACCAAGGATTTTCAGACCGAGCATGGCTACACCCGCGACCAGCCGGGCCAGGCCAACATGACCTTGGCCTGTAACGCGGTAGGCCAGATGTATGACTGCCTGTCGCTGACCCTGGAAATGCCGTTCAAGGACCATGACGATGCGCCCAATGCGCGTACCGGGTGGTCGGGCGAGCGTTCCAAGGCGTTGGCGGCGGCAGTGCTGGAAACCTTGCGCAAAATGGTCAGGGATTTGCGCTGACTGTACCGCCCTCATCGCGGGGCAAGCCCGCTCCCACGCATCTTTGCTTGCGAAATGCACGTAGTGGGAGCGGTGCACGCCCAGCCACCTCAGAACTGCACATCAAGGATCACACTGTCGGTGTAACTGGCCGCCGGCGGGGTTGCCTGGTCGGTGTACACCTTGGCGTTGTAGTTGAACACCTGACTCCCGATGCCAGTCCCCGCGCCGGGGTTTACATCCGCATCGCTACTGGCCCGCCGTGCGCTGCTCAACATCCCCCAGCGGACACTGCCGGCACTCTTGAAGATGTCGTAAGCCAGATAGTTGTTGGCCGCCGACTTCATCCGCCGCCGCCCATTGAGCACATTCTGCCCATCATCGAGCCCAACGGTGTAGTTGCTGCCTTTGGTGCAGGCAATATTGATGCTCTGGTTGACCGTACCAAACCCTGCCACCACCGGCGCACTGGCAAAGCTGATAGTAGGCGTGGTGATCTGGCAATCGTTGCTCACCGTCAGGCTGACGGTCAGCGTCTGCACGCCACTGCCGATGTCGCGCCCCAGGCAGATAGCGCCAATGCCAATGCCTGAGCAGTAGTTCCAGCTCCAGGCGATGTTCAGGGTTTCCTGATACAGCCCGGCGGCCACATTGGCGCCGACCACCGTTCGAAAATACAGCGGCACCGACTTGGGCGTGGTGCCACTGAGCAGGCCCAACGCATCGATGATGCCCCCCGGGGCGAAATCGAACTGGGTACCGCGGGCGATTGGAAACGAGGTGGTATTGTTGGCATAGATGGTATACGGGATCACATCGCCAGTAGGGCCCACCAGGCCGCTGCGACTGGAGGTAATGGTGGCGTAGAAGTGGTCGTTGCTGGTCAGCAGCGACAACAGCGAGCCGGTGCATTGCAAGCCGGCGTTGGTGCTGCTGGCCGTCTGCACCGTGCTGCGCACCAGGGTGGAATTGATAGTGCCAAAGGCGGCCGGCGCGGTCGCCACCGACGAGCACAAGGCCCAGGCCGGAGCGGCTGGCAGCAGCATGGCGCACAGCAGCGCGCTACGGCTTAAGGTGTTCATTGGCACACCAGCGGGCCGATCAATGGGATGGGCCCCTGCCCTTCGGGCAGATCGAATTCAACCTGGCACGGGCCGCCATCCGCCACGTCGACCTGCAAGCGGTTGTGCGCCGAGAGGTTCTCCAGGTAGACCAAGCCATCCCAGCCCACCACTGCCTGGGCGCCGCTGTGCGCGTCGGTCACGCGGCTGCCAAGCTTGAGCACCTGCTGCTTGGCGTCGACCAGCACGATGCTCGCCGCCAGCACCTGCTTGAGCGGGAACTCCAGCAGATAGCCGCTGCCACGCCGCACCGCCACGCGCTGCTCGACCTGTGGCGCGAGGATGTCGGCGGGCAGCTCCATCGGATCGATCTCGTACTTGCCGCGGTAATAACCGCTGCTGTACGGCACCAGCAGATGGCCTTTGCTATCGGTGCGCCCAATCACCTGGTTTTCATAGCGCACCGGCACGTCGGCATAGCCGCTGGTGCTGACCACGACGAAGGCATCGTCGATGCGGTTGGCGGCAAACACCCCGGCATCCATCCACACCAGCGAGCCACTGGCGTCGGCCCAGCGGGTCATCGAACCACTGCTGCCATAGGCCCCTGCCTGCAGTTGTACCGACTGCAAACGCCAGGTGACGTCGGCCTGGCGATAGGCCTCGCGGTCACCGTCGGCATAGCCCAGGTTAAAACCAACACCACCTTCTACTGGCACTGCGCGGCTGTAGTTGACCCGTTGCAAGCGTTCGCCGTCGGTGCTGCGCTCCATGCTCAGGGCCAGGGTGCCGCGCAGGTCGAACGGGATCACCCACTGCGCCTGCACTGCCCACTGGCTGTCACCGACTTCGCGGTTGGCCGACAGGTACAAGCTGCTGTTGCCCCACAGCGGCTTGCTCCAACTGAGGTTGATCAGGCGGGTGCGTGAGCCGTCGCCAGCGCGCACGTCGAAGTAGCCCGCGCCAAGGCTGCCATAGCTGTCCAGGTTCAGGCTCAGGGTGACCTGCTCGCTGCGTTGCGACAGGCGCATGTAGGGGGTGTCGACCCGCGACAGGTCGGCATACTCGCCATGGCGTTGCAGGCGCTGGTAATTGAAGCCCAGCCGCTGGCTGTTGTACTGATAGCCCAGGGCCACCTGCTGGCCCTGCTCGCCTTCGAAACGGCTTTGCGCCACTGCGGCATTGAGCACGCCAAAGGTGCCCAGGCGCATGTTGCCGCCCAGGCCACCGAGCATCAGCGACTCGGCGCTTTCAAGGTGGCTTTCGAGGGTGAAATTGTCGCTCAGGCCATGGCGCAGGCTGGCCGAGGCGACGCCTGGGCCGTAGCTGAAATCGCGCAGCGCATAGTCGCGACGCAGGCTACCGGCGGCCAGGGAGAAATCGCTCAAGCCCTTGGCCAGCAAACTGCTGGTGACGTAGAACGGCAAGGTGGTCGAAACCTGTCGGCCCAAGGCATCGGTGGTGACCACCACTGCCTCGCCCGCACCATTGATGAAGGGCACATTGGTCAGGGTGTACGGCCCAGGCTGCAGCTCGGTGGTGCTGGTCTTGTAGCCGTTGATGAACAGGTCCAGCGACGTCGGCACCGCCGCTTCACCGGCAAAGGCCGGCAAGGGATAGGTGACCAGGTCGGGACGCGCACCAAAGTCGCGCGACAGCTGCACACCGCCGACCCGCACCGAGCTGGTCCAGGGCAAGGCGCCGGTGATCACATCCCCGGCTTCGAATGTCAGCAGGCGCTGTTCGTCGGTGTAGCGCCAGGTAGTGTCATAGCGCAAAAAGCCCTGGCGGCTATCGTCCTCAGGTGCCCCATTGAATGACTGACGCCACTGCCCGGTCGTGGCGAAGGTGCCCCAGCTGTCGAACAGGCGCAGCTCGTTCCAGGCCGCCAGGTAGGTGCCGCCTTCATCGGTGTCGTTCAGGTACAGGTCGTAGTTGAACAGTGCGCCGAAGCTGCTGCGCGCATCGCTGGCCGGGTACAGGTTGCGAGCACCGACCTGCTGCCCTGGCAACCAGGCGGCGGGCACCTGCAACAGCAGCCGTTGATTCTGGCTGTCGTAGTCGCTGTGCAGCGCCGCAACGCTATCCAGCGCGATTTCGCCCTGCGGCGTACCCGGCAGGCTGATGCCCGCGGCACTGAGCGCCGCACTGTCGATGAACAAACGCCCGGCACGCTGTTGCACGGGCACCAACTCAGCCTTGGGCATCTGGTTCACCAACAGGTCGAGGTACAGCGTGGCGTCGGCAATGGCGGCGGTTTCGCTGGGCGGCGGCGGCAGCTCGTTGGCCACGCCAAGGCCCGACCCCATCAGCAACAGGCCTAAGCACACGCGGCATGTCGCCTGCGACACGCATTTCACACACGGCTTCCAGCCATTGTCGGGTCCTCCATGGCCCCTGACGTCGTTTCACGATTGCTTCAACGGCCCTGGCTGATCGCCTGGGCCGCATCCTGTCCATTGACCCGGCCCTTGAGCACGCTAGCGGCACTCGGCGCGCTCGGTGCCGGCCAGCGCATGCTGGCGCCGGGCAACACATAGCCGAGCAGGCCCTCGACCACGGGCGTATCCCGGCCGCCCTGCTGCAACACCACATCAGTCAGGCGCGCATGCACCGGCCCTGTGTTGCGCAGCTCAAGGTAGGGCTTGCCTTGCACGCTGACCGGGCGCCAGCTCAGTTGCGGCTTGCCGACGCCCTCGGCGCTGCGCTTGCCTTCAGGGTCGGGCTTGCCCCACAAGCCTTCGCCGTAGACGAACAGCGGCACCGAATAGCGCATTTGCAGGCGGATCGCCGCCAGGGTGCCTGCGCTGGGCGCATCGGCCGGCAGCGGCGAGGGGATTTCGTCGATGATGATCCGGTAGGCCTGCTCCTGGCCGGCCGGTGAAGTGCCGGTACGGGTCAGGCGGATCAGCTGTTTTTGCCCGGGCGCAATATTGGCCACCGGCGGGCTGCCGATGATCTCGCGCTGGGCCTGAAACTGCTCCTGGTACTCGCCCTGGCGCCAGGCGAATACCCGCACTTGCAAGCTGGCCGGCGCCGTGCCGCGGTTTTCCAGCCACAGTGCGCCGGCCTTCTGGTCAGCTTCGAGCACCGGGTCGATCGGCCAGATCAGCACCGAGGTGGCGGCCCCTGCTGGCACACTGGCCAGCAGCAGCAAACCGATCAATGTTCGCGCCCATTTTGCGCCTGCCCCCATGCTGCTCTCCTTCGCTGGTTGTGATTGATCCGGGCCTCACCAGGTCACCGTCACCTGCACCACATCGGTGTAGGTCCCGGCCGGCAGCGTGCCGCTCAACTGGGTGCGCCCGTACACCGGCAGCTTGATCGCCGTCGGGTCGCTGTAGCTCACGCTCACGCTCTGGCCAATCGCCAGGGCCTGGCTCAGGGCGGCGTCGCGATAGAGCTGGTAGGCGAGCAACTGGCTGCCGCCATTGCGTTTGAGGTTGCGGCTGCCGCTGGCGCTGTTCTGGCCGCCATCCAGGCTCATGCTCAGCGCCACCCCCGGGGTGCACTGGAAGGTCACCGTGGTGCCACCCAACGAGGTGCTCAGGGTGGCGGTGGACAGCGCCGACTGGCTGCCGAAATTCAGCACGCCATAGTTGCTCACCCCGCCCACCACCAGGCAGCCAGCGACAATCTGCGCGCTGACCTGGAAAGTGCTGCTGGTCACCGCCCCCAGCGGCAAGGCCAACAGCAGGCCGAGGGCGCCGACGCCACTGCGCAGCCAGGCGCTCATGGCTCAGAACGTCAGCTCGACTGCCACCGTGTCGGTATAGGTGCCTGCCGGCAGCCCGGCCTTGCCACGCGCCTGGCCATACAGGTTGACGGTCTGCGCCACGCCCGTGCTGGTCGGCAAGGTGATGGTGCCGTCGATGGCCAGCACCTGGGTGTGGCCGGCATCGGTGTAGAAGTCGTACGGCACGAAGTTGCCGCTGCCATCGGCCAGGGCGCGGGTGCCACCGGTCGACTGGCCGTCATGGGCGCCGGCGCGCACGCGGATCGAAGGCACCGTGCCATTGGAGCAAAGAATGCTCATGGCGCCACCGCCCGGGCCGAGTACCTGGGCATTGGCAGTACCGAACAAGGCGTCCTGGGTACCGAAGTTGAGGCTACCGAAGTTCAGCCCCGAGGTGCCGGCGCTGCCGTTGACCTGGCAGGCGGCGGTCAGGGTCAGGGTCGAGTTGATCGTGCCGGTGACGGTCGCGGCCTGGGCCTGGGACGCCAAGGCCAGACCGAGGCCAGCGAGGATGGAGCAAGTGACATGAGTGCGCATCGGAATCTCCTTGGGTGTTACCAGTCCAGGGTCACGCTCAGGGTGTCGCGGTACAGGCCTGCGGGCAGTGCGCGCGGTTGCGCGACCACCACGCCGTAGATCGGGATGGGGATCTGTCGGGTGCTGCTGATGGTGAAGGTGCGCGCCTGGCCGACCCCATAACGGTTATTGCCATTGGGGTCGACGGCCAGTTGATAGGGGATCAGTTCGCGACCATTACTCAAGCGGCGCACGCCATCGCCGCCATTCTGGCCGCCATTGATACGCACGCTGAAAGCGCGCACCGACGGCGTGCAACTGATCTGTAACCCGCCCTCACCGCCCGCCTCGTCGACCCGGCCTTGCAGGGGCTGGTCCCAGCTTGGCCCGCGGGCGCCGAAATCCATCACACCAGGGTTACCCAAGGTGGCCGGTTGCTGCGGGTCGCTGCTGATCTGGCAGGCCGCGCTGATCACCAGGCGCGCCTCGATAAACCCGGTGGTGGTGCCATGCACCACTGAGCTGGGCAACAGCAGCGGGCCGAGGGTCAGCAGCAGGAACGAGGTGCGGTTCATCGGGCGGCGTCCTTGTCCATGGCGATATCCCTACCAGGTGAGCGTGACTTTGAGCAGGTCGGTGTACAGGCCTGGGCGTGGCACCCAGGCCAGTCGGTCGATCCGCGCGTAGAGCGGAAGTTGCGCCGAACCGCTGTCCGGCACCCGCGCCGCGTGCGCCTCACCGACGCTCAACGGTTGGCGCCAGGCGGCATCGCGGTAAAGACGGTAAGGAATGGGCTTGGCCTGGCGGTCGTCGCTGGCCAGAAAACGCAGTTCGCCAACGCCGCCATGCTGGCCGCCGTCGACGCGGATCTGATAAGGCGTATCAGGGTTGCACTCCAGCCGCGGTGGGCGCTGGCTGAGCAGCACGCCGGACAACGGCGCGCCCGGCCCGTCCAGCCGCGCAACCGCGCCCAGGTCGATGCGACCCAGCGCTTGCGCGCCAGCGTCGCGCTGCTGGTTGACCAGCATGCAGCCGCGCTGCACCTGGACCCGCACTTCGACCAAAAAGTCCGCCGCCAGGGTGCTCGCGCTTAACAGCAGGCCCGACAACACGGCCAGAAAGCGTCTCGTCACCTCGATATTCCTGTCTGTAGGTACTGAGCTTGAGGGTAGCAGCCGGGGGAGATAGCGCCGGGCTCGGCGGCCCCTTCCTTGGCATTAATAACAAGGGGTTAGCGCAGGTTTGGTAGGGGCTGGAGGCCATCATCGCGGGGCGAGCCCGCGCCTACAGAGGGCACGATCTGTTGTTGTGAAAGAATTTTCTGACACAGCGGCAGAACCCCTGAACTTATCAGCCCTCAAATGGCCATATGCCGGCAAAGCAGACGACATTCTGATACCGTGCATGTGAAACATCCTGTGCCATGCGCATTCCGCCATGCGCGGACGGAACCGACAGGAGAACCTCTTTTGACTACTGCCCAGAACGCGCTCGACCAAGCGGTCGAACGCTGTGCCCAGGAACCGATCCAGGTCCCCGGCAGCATTCAGCCGCAGGGCTTTCTGCTGGTGCTGGACGAGCACGACCTGCGCATCCTCCAGGCCAGCGAAAACGCCGAGCGCTGGCTAGGCTTGCCAGCCCGCGAGTTGGTCGGCTGCACCTTCCCCGACCTGATCAGCGAAGGCTTCGACCTGCGCGCGCACCTTCAGTACCTGCCTGATGACGAAGTGTTTCCCTTCCATATTGGCGACGTGCAACTGCGCCAAGGTGTGCCGGGCGGTGAGCGCCTGCGGGTGCTGGTGCATCGTCATGACCAGGTGCTGATCAGCGAATTCGAACCGATTCGTTCAAGCCCGGGGCCAACCGGTCATGGCGACTATTACCCGCTGGTGCGTGCGTTCGTCAGTAGCGTGCACCAGGCAGGCTCGATCCAAGAGCTGCTGCAGCAGTCGGTGGTGCAGCTCAAGCGCATCACCGGTTTCGGCCGGGTCAAAGCCTACCGCTTCGATGCCGAAGGTAATGGCCAGGTGCTGGCCGAAGTGGCGGACCCTGGCTACCCGAGCTACCTGGGGCTGTGCTTTCCGGCCTCCGACATTCCGCGCCAGGCCCGCGAGCTGTACCGGGTCAACCGCATCCGGGTGATCGAAGATGCCAATTACCAGGCCTCGGTGCTGGTCCCAAGCAACAACCCGCGCACCGGCAAACCGCTGGACATGAGCTTTGCCGCGCTGCGCAGCGTCTCTCCGGTGCACCTGCAATACATGCGCAACATGGGCACCCTGGCCTCGATGTCGCTGTCGATCGTGGTCGATGGCCAGCTGTGGGGCTTGGTCTCGTGCCACCATGTACAGCCGCACCGGGTCGACTTGCCGACCCGTACCGCCTGCGAATTGCTCGGCAGCGTGCTGTCGCTGCAGATCGAGTCACGCGAGGCGCATACCAGCACCCAGACCCTGCTCGACATGCGCCAGCGCATCGTGCGCATGCTCGCCTCGATGGCCGACCATGACAACGTCAGCCAAGGCCTGCGCGCGTTGCCCGATGTGCTGCTGGACTTCGCTGGCGCCAGCGGCGCTGCGATCATCTCCGCCGAACGCTGCGACCTGATCGGCATCACGCCGCCAGAGGCCCAGGTCAACGCCCTGGTGCACTGGCTGGGCGGGCGTGGCGAGGTGTTCCACACCGACAACATTCGCCGCGATATCGACGAGCTGCCGGAACTGGCCGAACACGCTGGCGGCCTGCTGGCGGTGTCGATCTCGCAGATCCACTCCAATTATCTGGTGTGGTTCCGCCCCGAGCAGATCCGCACCGTAACCTGGGCCGGGCGCCCGGAAAAACACATCAGCGCGCAAGGCTCGCTCGACCCGCGCAACAGCTTCGAGCGCTGGCAAGAGCAGCTCAGCGGTTTCTGCCAGGCCTGGGATCCGCTGATCATCGAAGGCGTACAGGAGCTGCGCGGCGCGGTGTTCGGCATCGTCCTGCGCAAGGCCGAAGAGCTGGCGCAATTGGCCGGCGAGCTGAAGCGTTCGAACAAGGAGCTTGAAGCGTTCTCCTATAGCGTGTCGCACGACCTGCGGGCGCCGTTGCGGCATATCGCCGGCTACACCGAGCTGCTCGGCGAAATCGAAGGCGCCGGGCTCAGCGAGCGCGGCCGGCGTTTTTTGCAGCACATCGAGGAAGCCGCGCACTTTGCCGGCACCCTGGTCGACAACCTGCTCAATTTCTCGCAGATGGGCCGCTCGGCGCTGCGTCTGTCGGATGTCGACCTCAATACCCTGGTGGAGGCGATCCGCAGCGAAATGGCCCCCGACTATGCCGGACGCGAGATCGTCTGGGAGGTCGAGCAATTGCCCAAGGTGATCGGCGACCCAGCCTTCATCAACATGGCCCTGCACAACCTGATCGCCAACGCCATCAAGTACACCCGGGGCCGCCAGCCTGCGCGGATCAACATCGGCGCCCGGCAACTGGAAAACGAAACCGAGATTTTCATCCGCGACAACGGCGTGGGCTTTGACATGGCCTATGCCGGCAAGCTGTTCGGCGTGTTCCAACGCCTGCACCGCATGGAAGATTTCGAGGGCACCGGGATTGGCTTGGCCAGTGTCCGGCGGATCATCGAACGGCACGATGGCCGAGTCTGGGCCGATGGCCAGATCGACCAGGGCGCCAGCTTCCATTTCACGCTCCCGCGTAATTCAATCAATACCTGAGGCAACCGTACGATCATGCTCAAGCCCATCCTTTTGGTCGAAGACAACCCTAGGGACCTGGAGTTGACCCTCCTTGCGCTGGAGCGCAGCCAACTGGCCAACGAAGTCATCGTCTTGCGCGATGGCGCCGATGCCCTTGATTACCTGTTACGCCGTAACGCCTACGCCGATCGCGCCGGCGGCAACCCGGCGGTGTTGTTGCTGGACCTGAAACTGCCCAAGGTAGATGGCCTGGAAGTGCTCAAGGAAGTACGCGCCACCGCCGAGCTGCGCAGTATCCCGACGGTGATGCTGACCTCCTCGCGCGAGGAGCCAGACCTGCTGCGCGCCTACGAACTGGGGGTCAACGCCTACGTGGTCAAACCGGTCGAATTCAAGGAATTCGTCGCCGCCATTTCTGACCTTGGGGTGTTCTGGGCGGTGCTCAACGAACCACCACCTGGCTCGTTGCGCCTGAATCGGCGCGGCAGCAATTGAGCCTGGCGCCGATGCTGCCCAGCCCGCTGAAACTGCTGATGGTCGAAGACAGCTCGATGGACGCCGAGCTGAGCTTGCTGCGCCTGGAGCGCAGTGGCCTGCAGATTCAGTCGCAGTTGGTGTTCGACCATGTCGGCGTCGAGCACGCGCTGCGTGAAGCCAGCTTCGACTTGATCCTGTGTGACTGTGTGCTGCCCGGCTCCTCCGGCACCGAGGTGCTGGCGATTGCCCAGCGCCTGGCGCCGGATGTGCCGTTCATCTTCCTGTCCGGGATCTACGGCGAAGAGCATGCGGTGGAGATGATCCGCCTCGGCGCCACCGATTATGTGCTGAAAAAGAACCTGCCGCTGCTGCCCAAAGCCGTGCGCCGGGCACTGACCGAAGTGCAAGAGCGCCAGCGTCGGCGCCGCGCCGAAGAGGCCTTGGCCGATGTCGAGGCGCGCGCACGGATTGCCATCGATGCCGCCGGCATGGGCACCTGGGACTTTCGCCCCGAAGACGGCCTGCTGCTGTGGGACGACCGCTGCAAGACCCTGTTTGGCCTGCCCACCGATACCGAGATGAGCCTGGATGTGTTCTACGCAGGCATCTATCCCGATGACCGGGAGATGGTCCGCAACGCGGTCGAACAAGCCATGCTGCCAACCAGCGATGGCCGCTACCGAGTTGAGTTTCGTATCGCCCAGGCCAACGGCCTGGAGCCACGCTGGTTGCTCAGCAGCGGCCAGTGTCAGTTTGTCGAAGAGCGCTGCGTGCGGTTCTCCGGCGTGCTGCAGGACATCCAGCAACAGCGCCAGGCCACCCAGGCGCTGAAACAGCTCAACGAGATGCTCGGTGAGCGCGTCGAGCGCCGCACCCGCGAACGCGACCGCGCCTGGGAGTTGTCCCAGGATTTGCTCGCGGTGCTGAACAAAGACCTCACCCCCGTGGCGCTCAACCCTGCCTGGGAGGCTAGCCTGGGCATCTCCCGCGAGCGCCTGAGCCAGGCCTCGCTGCTGCAACTGTTGCCCGAACAGGATCAGGAGTCGTTTCTTGCCGAGCTGGCAGCCCTCGCCCATGGCCGCACCAGTGCGCGCTTCGTGGGTCGCATCCAGCATGCCAGTGGCCAGCAACGTTGGTTGTCCTGGGTAGTGGTGCCGGAAGACACCCTGCTCTACGTCGTGGCGCGCGACATTACCAGCGAGCGTGAATCGTCACTGGGCCTGGCCGAGGCCAACGCCCGCCTGCGTGAGCAGATCGATGAGCGCGAACGAATCGAAGCGGCGCTGCAACAGATGCAGCGCCTGGAGGCGGTCGGCCAGCTCACTGCAGGCGTGGCCCACGACTTCAATAACCTGCTGACGGTGATCCTCACCGGCGCCAGCTTCCTTGAGCGCGACCTGGACAAGGCAAACTACGAGAAGGCGCGCAGCCGCCTGCAACACATCCGCGAAGCAGGCGAGCGCGGCGCCAAGCTGACCTCGCAATTGCTGGCATTCTCCCGCCGCCAGCGCCTGGAGCCGGTGCCGCTGAACCTCAATCAGACATTGGCCGGCCTTGAGGAGCTGCTGCGCCGTACCCTGGGCGGCAACATTTCGGTGCGCCTGGACCTGGACGACAGCCTCTGGCAAGCGCTGACCGATCCGACCCAGACCGAAATGATCATTCTCAACCTGGCGATCAACGCCCGCGACGCCATGCCCGACGGCGGCCAATTGACCCTGACCACGCGCAACACCCAGGTGGTGGCTCGCCCGCAGCGACCGGAAGACCCCGAGCCTGGCGAGTACGTTTCGCTGTCGATCCGCGACACCGGCTGTGGCATGAGCGAGGACGTGGTGGGCAAGGTGTTCGAGCCGTTCTTTACCACCAAGGATATCGGCAAGGGCTCAGGCCTGGGCCTGGCCCAGGTGTTCGGCTTTGCCAAACAATCCGGTGGCGGGGTGCGCATCGATACCGCACCGGGGCATGGCACGCTGGTGTCGGTCTACCTGCCCGCGGTCAAGCAGCCGTACGTGCTTGAAGCGGCAGTGGTCAATCCAGCGCAGCCGCTGACGGCCGAGGGGCGCGATCGTACCGTATTGCTGGTCGACGATGATCACCTGGTACGCGACATGATTGGCGATGTGTTGCGCCTGCACGGCTATCAGGTGCGCCAGGCGCATAGCGGCGAGCAGGCCTTGGTGCTGCTCGATGAGCACATCGACCTGCTGCTGACCGACTTCGCCATGCCCGAATTCAATGGCGCGCAGTTGGCCTTGGCAGCGCGCACGCGCTTTCCCAAGCTGCCGGTGGTGATCCTGACGGGCTATGCCGAACTGCAGGGCCTGGAGTTGGCCGATAGCCTGGTGATCCAGAAACCGGTGCAGGCGCAAGTACTGGCGCAGGCATTGAACGATCTGTTGGGAGCGGTCTGAGCAGGAAGCTCGGCCGTTTTTCAAACGAATAAAGCAGGAGAGTGTTGGAGGGTAAAGCGAGGAAAGAAAATGGCAGGGGCGGCTGGATTCGAACCAACGCATGGCAGGATCAAAACCTGCTGCCTTACCGCTTGGCGACGCCCCTGTATCGGATGCGACGAGTGCTGAGCACTGTCGTTCTGACAACTCCCCTTGGATGACAACATGGGTTGCTGTCGGGGAATGCGCGGCACTTTAACAACAAACGTTCGATGTGGGAAGTTTTTTTTAAAAAAAATTGCCGGAAAACAGCAGGTTAGTCATTGGGGGCCCTGCGCGGGCCTCATCGCGGTGCAAGTTTGCTCCCCTGGGTAGCGCGGTGATCGCGCAAGCACCACTCGACCACCCGTCGTAATTTCTCAACGCTGCCTCAACACAATCGCCTTGCCCCCTTCCAATCAGATAAGCCATATCAGCGCATCACAAGGAGGGCGCAATGCCAGTTTCCCATGACCTGTACCAGGACCTGCACTACCCGCGCGAGATCGTCCAGCAGCGCCGCCAGCAAGACCCGAAGCTCGACCGCCTGCTCGACGAGTACATCGATATCGACAATCAGGTGCTGGCCGCAGAATCGATCTCGGCGGGCATCGCCAACGATGACGATCTGCATCGCCTCAAGGAGCGCCGCCTGGCGGTCAAGTACATGATCGAACGGCAACTCGAACGCAAAAGCTGAGTCGCCAGACTGCTCGAGCAGCGCCGGCGTGCGCGCATCCGCAAAGCACCAAGCTGGGTGAGCTGACGAGCGACGTTGTCCGGTATCCGCCCAGTATCGGAGCTATCGCATAGTGCGATCGTTGCCTGCCAATTTATCTATTGGTCAAAATAGCCGCCCTCGCGCATGCTGCGCCCTGCCCTGTCCTTCGAGGAACTTTCGCTGTGTCCGCCTGGATCCCCACGCCGCTGCGCCACCTGCAGCAACGCCTACGCAGCGAAGCGCGCGCCGACAGTGCGCTGCTGGCCAGCTTCGAGGAAAAAGCCCGCGAGCGTGGCTACACCCTGAGCGACGGCCAGCGCCGGGTGATTGCCTGCATGGCCGAGCAGTTGGCACTGCTGGAGCAAGGCCAGGCACGCAGCCTGTACCTGTATGGCGCGGTCGGGCGCGGCAAAAGCTGGCTGCTCGATGGTTTTTTCCAGGCGCTTGCAATCGAGGCCAAGCGTCGTCTGCACTTTCATGACTTCTTCGCTCGCCTGCACCAGGGCATGCATCGCCACCGGGCGCAGGACGATGCCTTGGGCGCGACCCTGGATGAGTTGATCGGCAAGTGCCGCGTGCTGTGCTTCGATGAGTTCCATGTGCATGACATTGGCGATGCCATGTTGCTGACCCGGCTGTTCACGGCGCTGTTCGAGCGGGGGATTTTTGTCCTGGTGACGTCCAACTATGCCCCTGAGGGGCTGCTGCCCAATCCGTTGTATCACGAGCGTTTTCTGCCGGTGATCCGCCTGATCAACGGCCGCATGCACGTGCTCGAAGTGGGCGGCGATACCGATTTTCGGAGCCTGCCCGCCAACCGCGCGCATCAGCGCTTTACCCAGGGCCACTACGTGTGGCCGGGTGAGACGCAGCAGTTGCAGGCGTTGCTGGTGCCCGCTACCGAACCGGTCATGCTGGAGGTGAACCAGCGCCCGCTGCGCGCACTGGCCAGCGGTGAGCGACAGGTGATGTTTGGCTTTGCCGATTTGTGCGAGCAGCCGACGGCGGTGATCGATTATCTGCACCTGGCTGGGCGCTATGAGCGCTGGGTGATCGCAGGTCTGGATGACCTGGCCGAGTGCTCGCTGGCGGCGCAGCAGCGCTTCGTCAACCTGGTGGATGTGTTGTATGACCAGGACCGCGAGCTGGTGGTGATTGCGCGGCGGCCGCTGGCGGACAGTCTGGGTGGGGCGATTGCTGATCTGATGCGTACGCGCAGTCGCTTGGGGCAGTTGCATCAGGTTGGGCCGGTAACGCGCTTGGACTGACCGCCGCTATCGCGGGGCAAGCCCGCTCCCACGATAGCCGCGATAGCATCAGTTCGCTTCCACGCCACCTGTGAACGCTGCGCTATCGTGGGAGCGGGCTTGCCCCGCGATAGCGATATCAGCGCCGCCGCATCAGCCAGCCCTGGGCAAATCCGCCAACACCCCTTCAATCTCGCCAAGCACCGCCGGATCATCCAAGGTCGAAGGCGGCACATAATCCTGGCCATCGGCAATCTTGCGCAGCACGGCCCGCAGGATCTTCCCTGAGCGAGTCTTGGGCAAACGCTTGACCAAGCGCACCTGGCTAAAACACGCCAACGCGCCGATATGCTCGCGCACGCTGGCCACCAGGTCCTTCTGCAACTGCTGCTCGCCAATCCCTTGGCCATCCTTGAGCACCACCAGTGCCAACGGCACCTGCCCTTTGATCTCGTCATGCACACCGATCACCGCGCATTCGGCCACTGCTGGATGGCGTGCCACCAAGTCCTCCATTTCGCCAGTCGACAGCCTGTGCCCGGAGACGTTAATCACATCGTCAGTACGGCCCATGATGTAGACGAAGCCATCGTCATCCAGATACCCGCCGTCGCCGGTGTGGTAGTAGCCCGGATAGGTCTGCAGATAAGCCTGCAGATAGCGCTCATGATCACCCCACAGGGTCTGGCTGCAACCGGGTGGCAGCGGTAAGGCGATCACGATCGCGCCTTGCTGGTTGGGCTCCAGCAGCTGGCCGTCGTCATCCAGCACCTGCACGTGATAACCGGGCACGGCGCGATTACTCGACCCGGGCCGGGCGGCGCTGCCCTCAAGGCCGACACAAGGCGCGGTGACCGGCCAGCCGGTCTCGGTTTGCCACCAGTGATCGTGCACCGGCTTGCCGCTGACCCGTTCCAGCCATTGATGGGTGCTGGAGTCGAGCTTCTCCCCTGCCAGGAACAACTGGCGCAGCGAGCTCAAATCATGCCGGGCGATCAGTTCGCCATCGGGGTCTTCCTTGCGAATCGCACGCATGGCAGTGGGCGCGCAGAACAGCGCATTGACCTGGTATTGCTCGACTACCCGCCAATACGCCGAGGCATCGGGGGTGCGGATCGGCTTGCCTTCGTAGAACACCGTGGTGCAGCCGTTCATCAATGGCCCATAGACGATCAGTGAGTGGCCGACCACCCAGCCCACGTCGGAGATCCCCCACCAGACATCGCCGGCCTGCATGCCGTAGATATGGCGCATGGCAAAGCTCAGGGCCACCGCGTTGCCGCCGTTCTCGCGCACGATCCCCTTGGGTTTGCCGGTGGTGCCGGAGGTGTACATGATGTACAGCGGATCGCCCGCATCCAACTCGACCGGTGGCACGGGCTGGGCGTTGGCCAGCGCTTGAGTCCAGTCCAGGTCACGCCCGGCTTGCAGTTCAGCACGCGCCTGCGGTCGCTGCAGCACCAGCACCTGCTTGGGCTGATGCGTGGCCAGCTGCAGCGCGCGGTCGACCAGTGGCTTGTATTCGATCACCCGCTCGAACTCCAGCCCACACGAGGCGGTGAGCAGCAGCGTCGGCCGGGCATCGTCGATGCGCAGCGCCAGCTCGTTGGCGGCAAAGCCACCGAACACCACCGAATGCACCGCGCCAATCCGCGCACAGGCCAGCATGGCCATCGCCGCCTGGGGCACCATGGGCATGTAGATGATCACCCCATCGCCCTTGCACACGCCCAACTCGCGCAGCAGCCCGGCCAGGCGCGCCACTTCATCGCATAGCTGCTGGTAGCTGAAGCGCTGCTGCACGCCGGTCACCGGCGAGTCGTAGATCAGCGCGGTCTGCTCGCCGCGGCCCTGCTCGATCTGATGATCGAGCGCCAGGTAGCAGCTATTTAGGCGGCCATCGGCGAACCAGCGGTGGGTACCGTCGGGGTTGTCTTGCAGGGTCTGCAAAGGCTTGCGATGCCAGGCCAAATGCTCGGCCTGCTCGGCCCAGAAGGCCACGGGATCGGCAATGGAACGGGCGTAGCTGTGCTGGTAAGTCATGTCGGTCGCAACCTAAATACTTGTTGTTATTAAAGGGCGAGCCTCCAGTATGGACCGCCAGCACGCGCCTGCCATGGGACTAAAGTCCATAACCGACCTGCAAATTCGCAGACTCTGCGCCCCGCCCAGGGAGAATTTGCCGGTATCATGCCGGGCCCTGCCTCAGCACCCGTGCCACTGCCCCATGCATAGCCTCGACGACCTCAGAGCCGGCCGCCTGCGCGGCATCCCCCGCCTTAACCTCAAGCAAGGCCTCGAGCAGTTCCCCGAGGAAATCTTCGCGCTGGCCGAGAGCCTGGAAATACTCGACCTGAGCGACAATGCCCTGAGCACACTGCCCGAGGATCTGCATCGGCTGACCCGGCTCAAAGTGCTGTTCTGCTCCAACAACCGCTTCAACCACCTGCCCGAGGCGCTGGGACGCTGCGCCAAGCTTGAGACCATTGGCTTTAGGAGCAATCAGATCAGCGAGGTGAGCGGCGCCGCGCTGCCGCCCAGCGTGCGGGCGCTGATCCTCACGGACAACGCGCTTGAACGCTTGCCAGACAGCCTGGGCCAATGCCATCAGTTGCAAAAGCTGATGCTGACCGGCAATCGCCTGAGCGCCCTGCCCGCAAGCCTGGCTGATTGCCAACGGCTGGAGCTGTTGCGTATCGCCAGCAATCGCCTCACCAGCCTGCCCGACTGGCTGCTGCGAATGCCGCGCCTGGCCTGGTTGGCCTATGCCGGTAACCCGCTACCGGAGGGCTTTGTCGCGCCCCCTGTGGATGCCCCGTGCCCGAGCATTGCCTGGCAAGACATCGAGCTTGGGGCAGAGCTCGGTCGCGGCGCTTCCGGCTTGATCCACCTTGCGCACTGGCGCGGCCAGGACGCGCCACTGGCGGTCAAACTGTACAAAGGGGCGATTACCAGCGACGGCTCGCCCCTGGCGGAAATGAGCGCCTGCATCGCTGCCGGTGATCACCCGCAACTGGTGCGCCTGGCCGGACGCATCGATGACCATCCGCAACAGTTACCGGCCCTGGCCATGCAGTTGATCCCCGCCCATTGGCACAACCTCGCCGGGCCGCCGAGCCTTGCCAGCTGCACCCGCGACCAGTATCCGGACGCACGCCGTTTATCGCCCACGGCGCTGCGCCGGCTGGCCCTGGGCATCGCCTCGGTCTGCGCGCACCTGCACGCCCGTGGCCTGAGCCATGGCGACCTGTATGCACACAACATCCTCTGCGATGACCACGGCCAGTGCCTGCTCGGCGACTTCGGCGCGGCCTCCTTCCACTCAACAGCCGAGCAGCCTGCCGCCATCCTTTTGCAGCGTTTGGAAGTACGCGCCTTCGGCATTCTTCTGAGCGAACTGCTGGCGCACTGCACGCAGCCCGATGAGCAGCTGCAGGCTTTGGCCGAGCACTGCCAGCAGGCCGACGTCGCCCAGCGCCCAGGCTTCAGCGAACTGCTGGCGCTACTGGCGCATTGAGCGGCCACTGCGCGGGGCAGGCGGCAAAGCCAACACGCCGCTGCCCCAATCCGGTGCGAAGCCTCTAGAATAGCCGCCACCTACCTCAACGAGCTCAGCCATGGACATCGATCAGGCCCGTACCTTCCTGGAAATCGTCCGTTGCGGCAGCCTGGTCGCCGCCGCCGAGCGCCTGTTCGTCTCGCAAACGGCGATCACCGCGCGGGTCCAGCGCCTGGAGCAGCAGCTGGGCTGCCAACTGTTCGTGCGCAGCCGCAGCGGCGCCAGCTTGACCAGCGACGGCGAAGCGTTCGTCACCTACGCCAACCAGCTGGTCGAGACCTGGGAGGCGGCGCGCCGCGACCTGCCGCTGCCACAGGGCTGCCAGCAAGTGCTGCATCTCGGTGGTGAAGTGAGCCTGGGCAATCCGATGCTGCTCGACTGGGTCAGCGCCCTGCACCGCGAGCTGCCGAGTCACGCGATTCGCAGCGAGGTCAGCGACGGCGAGTCGCTGCTGCGCAAAGTGGAGATGGGCCTGCTGGACGCGGCATTGGTCTATCAGCCGACCTACGGGCCGGGCCTGCAGGTCGAGCAGTTGATGGAAGAAAAGCTCATCCGCATCCGCCGCGTCGATCTGCCCGAGCCCTACATCTATATCGACTGGGGCGAAGCTTTTCGCCGCCAGCACGACGCCGCCCTGCCCGACTGTGCCCGCGCGGCGCTGAGCTTCAACCTCGGCCCACTGGCCTTGCAGTTCATTCTCGACCAGGGCGGCAGCGGCTATTTCCGTACCCGCGTGGTCCAGGCGTACCTGGACAGCGGCGTGTTCGAGCGGGTGCCGCAGGCGCCGGAGTTCACCTACCCGACCTTCCTGGTGTATGCCCGCAAACGCGACAGCGAGGCCTTGCAGCAGGCCTTCAGCGTGCTGCGCCGGCAAGTCGCCGCCGGCGCCAGCGATTGGTCACAGCGCTGGGACCCGATCATCTGATTTCAGCGCAGCGGCGTTGAGCAAGTGTCGCTTGAGCCCGGCGATCAGGTCGCTCTGGGTGATGACCCCGACCAGGCTGTCGCCATCGAGCACCGGCAGGCAGTGCAGGCCCTGCTCGCTGAGCAGCGGCAACAGCCGCTCCAGCGGGTGCTGGCTGCTGACGCTGACCACCCGCCGACTCATCACCTGCTCCATCAGCACCGGCTTGCGCCGCAGCACGCCGCGCCAGCTGAAACGCCCACGAGCCATGGCCGGGCCAACCAGGTCGCTAAGGCTGACGATGCCCACCAGGCGGCCTTGATCAAGCACTGGCAGGGTCTTGAGGTGATGGCTGGCGAGCATCTTCCAGGCTTGCTCCAAGGTGGTGTGCTTGCTGGCGAACTGAATATCCCGCGACATCACCGAGGCGGCGGTGATCCCGCCCAGGCTGCGCTGCAAGGCGTGTTGCTCGGTGGCGAGGATGATCCGCTCCAGCTCGTCGCGGGTGACGTCGACGAACTCGCCGATGTCTTCCAGCGCCTGGTCGAGGTCGGCGCTGTTGATACCGACGCGCTCGCTGGGCAATGGATCGTGGGTGTGATGCAGGTCTTTACGCGGCAAGGGGCCCTTGGGGTAGCGCACCCCGGTCAGGCGGTTGTAGAGCACCGCAACCGTGATCAGGATCAGCGCGTTGAGCATGATCGGCTCGAGCAGGTGATCGCCTAGCGCAACCAGCCCTGAGTCGGCCAACACCGCACTGACCGCCACGCCACCACCGGGTGGATGCAGGCAGCGTAGCAGGCACATCACCAGGATCGAGATGCCCAGGGCGGCGCCAGCGACCCACAGCTCGCTACCAAAACCATGGCGCATCGCCAGGCCCACCGCACCGGCCAGGGCATAGCTGCCCAGCACCGGCCAGGGTTGCGCCAAAGGCCCGGAGTGCACTGCGAACACCAGCACCGCAGTGGCGGCCAGGGGGCCGAGCAGGTGTAACGCGATGGAGGGGCCGTAGGCCAGGCTGCACAACCAACCGGCCAGGAACAGGCCAAGCAGTGCGCCGAGGCCGGCACGTAGCCATTCTTTGCGGGGGATATTCAGAGGCGCCGGCAACAGGCGCTGCAATCGACTTTCAGGACGCGAGGCAGACATCGGGCAGTTGATCGTGTTCCAGGGGTTGATGGGTTATGTTTTTTAAAAAGAAAGCCCAGCCGCAATTGGCCTGGGCCCTGTATTGCAGATGCAATCGCTAAGGGGTTCCGTCCGTGGAGATGGAAACTGGTAAGTTTCGTGGCAGGGATTGTGCCGGGCGCACCGTTTTGGGGCCAATTCAAAAAAATGCGCTTGAGCTGCAATATTTTTGCAGGGTGGGACGTGGGCTGGCAGGGCCGGCCTCATCGCGGGGCGAGCCCGCTCCCACGAATGTGCGGCTAGGTCGACGATGGCGTGGGAGCGGGCTTGCCCCGCGATGAGGCCCCGGCGAACGACGAAATTCAGCGCCCCTTGCGCGGCAGCTCGATGCTTACCCGCAACCCACCCAGGGGACTTTGCAGCAAGGCGATGCGCCCGCCCCAGGCCTCGACGATATCGCGCACGATGCCAAGGCCCAGGCCATGCCCATCGACCTGCTCGTCGAGCCGCGATCCGCGCTCAAGCACCTGCATGCGGTTGGCTTCGGGAATCCCCGGGCCGTCATCGTCGACCCACAGCTGATAGCCATCGCTCGTCTGGGCAATGCCAAGGCGCACTTCGCTGTCGGCCCACTTGCAGGCGTTGTCCAACAGATTACCGAGCAGCTCCAGCAAATCTTCGCGGTCCCACGGCAGCAGCAACCCCGGTGCGACATCGCGCTCGAGCAACAGCCCTTCACCATGGATCATGCCCAAGGTTGCCAGCAGCGCCGGCAGTTCTGCATCACAGTCGAACTGCGCGCCCGGCAGCGCATCGCCGGCCAGCCGGGCCCGGTTTAGTTCGCGGGTCAGGCGTTGCTGGATCTGTTCCAGCTGCTCACGCATCTGCGCCTGCACCTCGGGCAGATCCTTGAGCCGTTCACTGGAGGCCAGACTGATCAATACCGCCAGCGGCGTTTTCAGTGCGTGGCCGAGGTTGCCCAAGGCATTGCGCGAGCGTCGCAGGCTGTCTTCGGTGTGCGCCAGCAGGTGGTTGACCTGATCCACCAGCGGTTGCAACTCACTGGGCACCTGGGCATCCAGCTGAGAGCGCTGGCCTTGCTGCAACTGGGCGATCTGCTGGCGGGCGCGCTCCAGTGGGCGCAGTGAGCGGGTCACTGTGATGCGCTGCAACACCAGCACCAGCACCAGCGCCACCAGGCCCATGCCTAGACCAATCTGCTGCATCCGGCGAAAGCCATCGCGCACGGGTGAATAGTCTTGGGCGACGCTGATCGAGATGTCCTGCCCCAGGCGCCGGTAATCGGCGCGAAAGGCCAGCAGTTGCTGGCCTTCTGGCCCTAGCTCATGGCTGTCTTCCAGGCCGGGCTTGGACGGCTTGGGCATGTCCAGGTCCCACAGCGAACGTGAGCGCCAGGTGCCCTTGTCGAAGTCGATGCGAAAGTAATAGCCAGAGAAGGGCCGCTGGTAGGCGGCAGACACCCGCCGCTCGTCCAGCTGCAGGCCGTTGGGGCCGCGCACCATGGCTACCAGCAGGTTCTCGCTTTCCTTGCGCAGGCCGGTTTCCAGGTAGCGTTGCAGGCCTACCTCGAACAGCCACAAAGTCAACTGGGCCAAGGCCAGGCCGACCACCACCAGCACCGCGACCAGGCCCAGGCTCAGGCGCGCCTGAATCGACTTCACTGGCTGTTCCCGGCGTAGACGTAGCCCTGGCCGCGACGGGTCTCGATCACGCTGCGCCCGAGTTTGCGTCGCAGGTGATTGACGTGCACTTCGAGCACGTTGGAATCGCGCTCGGTCTCGCCGTCATACAGGTGCTCGGCCAAGTGGCTTTTGGACAACACCTGCCCCGGATGCAGCATGAAGTAGCGCAGCAGGCGAAACTCGGCGGCGGTCAGCTGGATGTCGACACCTTCGCGGCTGACGCATTGCCGCCCCTCATCCAGGTGCAGCCCGGCAGCTTCCAACTTCGGCTGGTTGGCCAGGCCCCGCGCACGGCGCAGCAAGGCCTGGATGCGCAGTTGCAGCTCTTCGGGGTGGAACGGTTTGCTCAAGTAATCGTCGGCCCCGGCCTTGAGCCCTTCGATGCGCTCGGCCCAGGAGCCGCGCGCGGTGAGGATCAATACCGGGGTGGCCAGGCCTGCCGCGCGCCATTGGGCCAACACCTCCAACCCCGGCAACCCGGGCAAGCCCAGGTCGAGGATGATCAGGTCATAGGGTTCGCTTTGGCCCTGGTACACCGCATCGCGGCCATCGGCCAGCCAGTCCACGGCGTAGCCCTGGCGTTGCAGGCCCACCGTCAGTTCGTCCGCCAGGGGGACATTGTCCTCGACAAGCAGCAGGCGCATTCAGTCGTCTTCCTCGTCTTTGAGCAGCACGCCACTGCGGGCGTCCAGCTTGATCTCGCGCACTACGCCGGCAGGGGTCAGCAACTCGACTTCATACTCGTAACGGTTGTGCTTTTCTTCCAGCTCCGCCTCCAACAGCCGCGCCCCGGGGTAACGCCCCAGGGCGGACTCGAGCAGTTGCTCAAGCGGCAGGATGATGCCCTTTTGCCGCAGCTCAAGGGCTTCATCCTGGTCAAGGTCACGGGCCACTGCCAGCGAACAGACGGTCATCAGCGCAAGGGCGAGGTAGCGCGCCGTTCGCGGTACAGGGTTCATCAGTTATCCCGAGCGTCCTTGAGTACTTCACCGGTCTTGGCGTCCAGGTCCACGTCCCACTCGACGTTCTGCGCATCACGCAGCTCGACCTTGTAGATGTAGCGGCCGTACTCGTCTTCGAGTTCCGAATCGGTGACGGTGGCGCCTGGGTGCTTGGCGACCGCCTTGGCCTTCAATTCGTCCAGCGACATGATGGTCTTGGCGTTGACCAGCTTGACCACTTCGTCAGGCTGGACGTCTTTGGCCAGGGCAACGTTGGCGCCAAAGGCCAGGGCAGCGGCGGTGAACAGGGCAGTCAAAGTTTTCATGAGGGTCTCTCCGTCGAGATGTGTAATTTGTCTACGGGGTTAAGATTAACCACCGGTCCTTAACTCAACCTGAAAACAGCTGGCGCCATGATAGCGCAGCGCGTTAGCCGCCGGTTCCCTATAATGCCCCGCTTGTTAGCCGCGAGGTCGTGCATGAGGGCCATCCATATCAAGTCCCCTGCCCTGACGTTCAAGGCGGGCAAGCGTGCCTTGCACCAGATCCGCGAGCGCGGCCTGCGCGCCGCCGATGTGGGCGTGGTGCCTGGTGCTGCGGGCGGGCCAAAGCCGCTGGGGATCCAAGGCCTGGACCTGGCGCTGTTCGGTGAGTGGCTGCCTTCGGCGCCGCGCCAGCGGGCATTGATTGGCGCCTCGATCGGCTCCTGGCGCTTCGCCAGCGCCTGCCTCGATGACCCGGTTGCCGGCCTGCGCCGCCTGGGCGAGCTGTACACTGAGCAAGACTTCGCCAAGGGCGTGACGCCCGCCGAAATCAGCCGCAGCTGCCAGCGCATGCTCGATGACCTGTTGCAGGGCAACGATGGGCAGATCCTGGCCAATGCGCACTACCGGCTGAACATCATGGTGGTGAAAAGCCACGGCCTGCTGGCCGACGACCATCGCGCTCGGCTAGGGCTGGGCTTGTCTTCGGTGATTGCCAGCAACCTGCTTGGGCGCGCCCGGCTGGGCCGGCATTTCGAACGGATCATCCTGCATGACGGGCGTTCGCCACCGCCGCTGGATGAGCTGACCGACTTCCCCTCGCGCTACCTGCCGCTGGACCTGGCCAACCTGCGCCACGCCCTGCTCGCCTCGGGTTCGATCCCCATGGTCATGCACGGGGTGCGTGATATTCCAGGCGCTGGCAGCGGCACCTACCGTGACGGCGGCTTGCTCGACTACCACCTGGACCTGCCCTACCGCGGCGATGACCTGGTGATCTACCCGCACTTCACCGACAAGGTGGTGCCCGGCTGGTTCGACAAGGCCCTGCCCTGGCGCAAGGGTGACGCCACGCGGCTGCAGAATGTGTTGCTGATGACCCCCTCTGCGCACTACCTGGCGGCCCTGCCCTACGGCAAGCTACCTGACCGCAACGACTTCAAGCGGTTCATGGGCGATGCGCCAAGCCGCAAGCGCTATTGGTACAAGGCGATTGCCGAGAGCCAGCGATTGGGCGATGAGTTACTCGAGTTGATCGCCACCGGGCGGCTGCACGAACGGCTGCAACCGTTGTAGCGGGCATGCTGGTAGAATCGCCGTCAGCATTTTTTACAAGAGTCTCTACAGCGTGGAAATCTTCAAGGAATTCACATTCGAATCGGCCCACCGCCTGCCCAACGTCGCGCCAGGCCACAAGTGCGGTCGCCTGCATGGCCACTCGTTCAAGGTCGCCCTGCACCTGACCGGCCCGCTTGACCCGCACACTGGCTGGATCCGCGATTTCTCCGAGATCAAGGCGATCTTCAAGCCGATCTACGAGCAGCTGGACCACAATTACCTGAACGACATCCCTGGCCTGGAAAACCCGACCAGTGAAGTCATCGCCAAGTGGATCTGGGAACAGGTCAAGCCGCTGCTGCCTGAGCTGTCGAAAGTACGCATCCACGAAACCTGCACCAGCGGCTGCGAATACACCGGCGACTGAGTCAGGCCTGCCCGGCGCCCAATTCCAGGGCGTCGCGCAAAAAACGCGGGGCGATGTAGCGCTCGTAGTGCGCCTCGGACAGCAGGAAGAACTCGCGGTCGATGGCATCGCGCAGCTGCGGCAGCTCCCAGTCGCGAAACTCCGGCATCAAGGCCATGCCGTAGGCTTCCAGGTCGCGGATCATTCGCGCGCCGCGGGCGATCAACTGATACGCCCAGCAGTATTCGGACTGATGGGCGACGAAGCGAATCGAGCGCTGCTCCAATTGCTGGCGCAGGCAGTCTTTGTCGAACACCTCAAGCTTGGCCATCATCACCTGCACCAGCAATTGCTCCAGGCGCAGCCAGACCGCGCGCTTTTGCTCGTCGCTGTAGCCGTTCCAGTGGATCACTTCGTGGTGAAAACGCTTGCAGCCGCGGCACACCAGGTCGCCGTAGACGGTAGAGCACAAGCCCACGCAAGGGGTTTTGATGGATTGATTGGACATGAAAAAACAACGGCTTGGCGGTGGAACACGGCCCCATGTTAGCCCTTTGTCTAACCAGGGTCACCCGTTAAAGTCATAAGTGCCGCCTTACTTTCGTTCGCTTTTTGCCGTAGAATCACTCCGCCTTTTCAAGGCAACAATGTCCGTTGGAAGCTGTTTTCAAAGCGTCACGAGCACAGTTGATCCGGTAGAACGGCGTTGGCCCGGCTCATGCACCCTCGCATGGTCCGCGCCAACCCCTCATCAGCCTCCGTTCTACAGGCGTAAAACTTTGAAAGCAGCTTCTGTAAGGATTCTCTGCGACCCTGGCTGGGCGGCCCAAGAAGCCGTCATTGCGCATGGGTGCATGAGAATGCTGGATGAGCGTCCCGGACTCCCTTTAGGGACCACTGATGAGGGTAATAACTGTGCTTGAAGCCTACCGCAAACACATCGAAGAGCGTGCCGCTCTGGGTATCGTGCCCCAGCCGCTGAACGCCGAACAAACCGCAGGCCTGGTCGAGCTGCTGAAAAACCCGCCGGCCGGCGAAGAAGCCTTCCTCGTAGAACTGATCACCGACCGCGTACCGCCAGGCGTCGACGAAGCCGCCTACGTCAAGGCCGGTTTCCTCTCCGCCCTCGCCAAGGGCGAAGCCAAGTCGCCGCTGATCGACCGCAAGCACGCCACCGAGCTGCTGGGCACCATGCAGGGCGGCTACAACATCGAAACGCTGGTCGCGCTGCTGGACGACGCCGAACTGGGCGCCGTCGCGGCCGAACAGCTCAAGCACACCCTGCTGATGTTCGATGCCTTCCATGACGTCGCCGAGAAAGCCAAGGCGGGCAATGTCCACGCCAAGGCCGTGCTCGAGTCGTGGGCTGCTGGCGAGTGGTTCACCAACCGTCCAGCGATCGCCGACAAATACACCCTGACCGTGTTCAAGGTGCCTGGCGAAACCAACACCGACGACCTTTCCCCTGCCCCGGACGCCTGGTCGCGCCCAGACATCCCGCTGCACGCCCTGGCCATGCTGAAGATGGCCCGTGACGGCATCGAGCCTGAGCAACCGGGTTCGGTTGGCCCGCTCAAGCAGATCGAAGCGATGCGCGCCAAAGGCTTCCCGGTCGCCTACGTCGGCGACGTGGTCGGTACTGGCTCGTCGCGTAAATCGGCGACCAACTCGGTGCTGTGGTTCTTCGGTGACGACATCCCTAACGTGCCGAACAAGCGCGCTGGCGGTTTCTGCTTCGGCACCAAGATCGCCCCGATCTTCTACAACACCATGGAAGACGCCGGCGCCCTGCCGATCGAATTCGACTGCACCAACCTGGCCATGGGCGACGTCATCGACGTCTACCCGTACAAAGGTGAAGTGCGCCGTCACGAAAGCGACGAGCTGGTCACTACCTTCGCCCTGAAAACCGAAGTGCTGCTCGATGAAGTCCGCGCTGGCGGCCGTATCCCGCTGATCGTCGGCCGCGGCCTGACCGAAAAAGCCCGCGCCGAACTGGGCCTGGGTGCATCGGACTTGTTCAAGAAGCCCGAGCAGCCAGCCGACACCGGCAAAGGCTTCACCCTGGCACAGAAAATGGTCGGCCGCGCCTGCGGTCTGCCAGAAGGCCAAGGCGTACGTCCGGGCGCCTACTGCGAGCCGAAGATGACCACCGTCGGTTCTCAGGACACCACCGGTCCTATGACCCGTGATGAACTCAAAGACCTGGCGTGCCTGGGCTTCTCCGCTGACCTGGTGATGCAGTCGTTCTGCCACACCGCGGCTTATCCGAAGCCGATCGACGTCACCACCCACCACACCCTGCCAGACTTCATCCGCACCCGTGGCGGCGTGTCGCTGCGTCCAGGCGACGGCATCATCCACAGCTGGCTGAACCGCATGCTGCTGCCTGACACCGTCGGCACCGGCGGCGACTCGCACACCCGCTTCCCAATCGGCATCTCGTTCCCGGCCGGTTCCGGCCTGGTGGCGTTCGCCGCAGCCACTGGCGTCATGCCACTGGATATGCCTGAGTCGGTCCTGGTGCGTTTCAAGGGCAAACTGCAACCGGGCATCACCCTGCGTGACCTGGTACATGCCATCCCTTACTACGCCATCCAGCAAGGCCTGCTGACCGTCGAGAAGAAAGGCAAGAAAAACGCCTTCTCCGGTCGCATCCTGGAAATCGAAGGCCTGGACGAGCTGACTGTCGAGCAAGCCTTCGAGCTGTCCGACGCCTCGGCCGAGCGCTCCGCTGCTGGCTGCACCATCAAGCTGCCGGAAAAAGCCGTTGCCGAGTACCTGCAGTCGAACATCACCCTGCTGCGCTGGATGATCAGCGAAGGCTACGGTGACGCGCGTACCATGGAGCGCCGTGCGCAAGCCATGGAAGCCTGGCTGGCCAACCCGCAACTGCTGTCGGCCGACGCCGATGCCGAATACGCCGAGATCATCGAGATCGACCTGGCCGACGTCAAAGAGCCTGTGCTCTGCGCGCCGAACGACCCGGACGATGCGCGCCTGCTGTCTTCGGTACAGGGCGAGAAGATCGACGAAGTGTTCATCGGTTCGTGCATGACCAACATCGGTCACTTCCGCGCTGCCGGTAAGCTGCTGGACAAGGTCAAGGGCGGTATTCCGACCCGTCTGTGGCTGGCCCCGCCAACCAAGATGGACGCCCACCAGCTGACCGAAGAAGGCTACTACGGCATCTACGGTAAGGCCGGTGCGCGCATGGAAATGCCAGGCTGCTCGCTGTGCATGGGTAACCAGGCACGTGTGCAGACCGGTTCTACCGTGGTCTCCACTTCGACCCGTAACTTCCCGAACCGTCTGGGCGACGCCACTAACGTCTACCTGGCCTCGGCCGAGCTGGCTGCAGTCGCTTCGATCATCGGCAAACTGCCGACTGTCGAAGAGTACATGCAGTACGCCAAGGACATCGACAGCATGGCTGCCGACGTCTACCGCTACCTGAGCTTCGACCAGATCGCCGAGTTCCGTGAAGCGGCCGAAAGCGCCAAGATCCCGGTTGTTCAGGCGTAACAACAGCGACGAGCGTTAAGCTTCACGCTGTAAGAAAAGCCCCGGCAGAAGTGCCGGGGCTTTTTTGTGGGTCTTGCAGTGCCTGTACCGACCTCATCGCGGGGCAAGCCCGCTCCCACGCAATCCACGGCCCATGTAGCGAACTGCGTGGGAGCGGGCTTGCCCCGCGATGAGGCCGGCATGAACACTACAAAATCATCAGATCACGAACAGATCGACAAACCGGTGCACCGGTGTCGCCTCCAGCTGCGCCTGCGCCTTGCACAAGGCAAAGATCTGCGCACAACGCTGCCCGGCAAAGCGGGTAGCGAGGTTGGCCTTGAACTTCTCCTCAAGCAACGGGATACCCTCGGCCCGCCGCCGCCGATGACCGATCGGATACTCCACCGTCACCTGCTCGGTACTTGAGCCATCGTTGAAGAACACCTGCAGCGCATTGGCGATCGAGCGCTTGTCAGCCTCAAGATATTCACGGCTGAATCGCGGCTCCTCGACCACCTCCATCTTCTCGCGCAGGCGGTCGATGGTCGGGTGCGCGGCATGGAAGCTGTCTTCGTAGTGCTCAGCCACCAGGTTGCCGAAAATCAGCGGCACGGCGGTCATGTATTGCAGGCAATGGTCACGGTCAGCGGCATTGGCCAGCGGCCCCACCTTGGAAATGATGCGGATCGCTGATTCATGGGTCGTGATGACGATGCGCTCGATTTCATGCAGTCGGTTACGCACTTTTGGATGCAACACCAGCGCCGCCTCGCAGGCGGTCTGGGCGTGAAACTCGGCCGGGAAGCTGATCTTGAACAGGACGTTTTCCATCACGTAGCTGCCGAACGCCTGAGGCAGTCGCAGCTGACGCTGGTCGACCGGCTTGAGCGCCAGATCCTTGTTGGTATGACTGAACAAGACGTCGTAGAAGCCCCACTGCTGTGCACTGAGCACACCCGGAATGCCCATCTCCCCGCGCAGGGCGATATCGGCCAGGCGCACACCACGGCTTGACGCATCACCTGCGGCCCACGACTTGCGTGAACCGGCATTAGGCGCATGGCGGTAGGTGCGCAACGCCTGGCCATCGACGAAGGCATGCGACAGCGCCGACAACAGCTGCTCGCGGTTGGCCCCCATCAACTTGGCGCATACTGCCGTGGAAGCGACCTTGACCAGCAGCACATGGTCCAGGCCGACGCGGTTGAAGGAATTCTCCAACGCCAGCACCCCCTGGATTTCGTGCGCCATGACCATGGCTTCGAGCACCTGGCGCATGTTCAACGGTTGCTCGCCTGCTGCCACGCGCTTTTGCGAGAGGTGATCGGCCACCGCCAGGATGCCGCCGAGGTTATCGGACGGATGCCCCCACTCGGCCGCCAGCCACGTGTCGTTGTAGTCCAGCCAGCGGACGATGCAGCCGATGTCCCAGGCGGCCTTGACCGGGTCCAGCCGGTACGAGGTGCCGGGCACCCGCGCGCCGTTGGGCACGATCGTGCCCTCGACGAGCGGCCCCAAGTGCTTGCTGCACTCGGGGAAGCGCAACGCCAGCAGGCCGCAGCCCAAGGTGTCCATCAGGCAGTTGCGCGCGGTGTCCAGCGCCTCGGCCGAGCCGACTTGATAGTCGAGCACGTAGTCAGCAATGGTTTGCAGCACCCGGTCGTAGTCCGGGCGGTCGTTGAGGTCAACGTTGGCGCTCATCTCTGTTGCTTCCTGTTGCAGAGGGTTGAACAAAGAAGCCGAGCGCCGCTCATGTGTCAGGGGGTGCGCCTAGAAGGCATCACCAGGTACCCGTACCCAGCCCTCCATCAACACGCGAGCGCTTCGGCTCATGATTGCTTTGGTGACTGTCCACTGGCCATCCACCTGACGTGCCTCGGCGCCGACCCGCAAAGTGCCTGAGGGATGGCCGAAACGTACCGCGCTACGCGGGTTGCCGCCCGCTGCCAGGTTGACCAGCGTCCCTGGAATGGCGGCGGCGGTACCGATCGCCACGGCGGCGGTGCCCATCATGGCGTGGTGCAACTTGCCCATCGACAGTGCACGAACCAACAGGTCGATGTCACCTGGCGCAACCGCCTTGCCACTGGATGAGGTATAGGCCACTGGCGGCGCGACGAAGGCGACCTTAGGGGTGTGCTGACGCGTGGCCGCCTGATCGACGTGCTCGATCAAGCCCATGCGCAGGGCACCATAGGCGCGGATGGTTTCAAAACGCGCCAGCGCCGCAGGATCGCCGTTGATCGCGTCTTGCAGTTCGCTGCCGCTGTAACCGATGTCAGCAGCATTGACGAAGATGGTCGGGATACCCGCGTTGATCAGGGTCGCCTTGAAGGTGCCGATACCTGGCACTTCGAGGTCGTCGACCAGATTGCCGGTGGGGAACATCGCCCCGCCGTCGCCGTCTTCGTCGGCGGCCGGGTCGAGGAATTCCAGCTGCACTTCGGCAGCGGGGAAGGTCACGCCGTCCAGTTCGAAATCACCGGTTTCCTGCACTTCGCCTTCGCTGATTGGCACATGGGCGATGATGCTCTTGCCGATGTTGGCCTGCCAGATGCGCACGGTGGCGATGCCGTTATGCGGGATGCGCGCGGGGTCGACCAGGCCGCTGCTGATGGCGAACGAGCCGACCGCTGCCGAGAGGTTGCCGCAGTTGCCGCTCCAATCGACGAAGGCCTTGTCGATCGAGACCTGGCCGAACAGGTAGTCGACGTCGTGCTCAGCGTTGCTGCTGGCCGAGAGGATCACGCACTTGCTGGTGCTGGAGGTGGCGCCGCCCATGCCGTCGATCTGCTTGCCGTAAGGATCCGGGCTGCCGATGACCCGCAGCAACAGGGCGTCGCGGGCCGGGCCAGGTTGCTGGGCGCGCTCGGGGAGGTCTTGCAGGCGGAAGAACACGCCTTTGCTGGTGCCGCCACGGATGTAGGTGGCGGGGATCTTGATCTGCGGTGCGTGTGCCATGGTTCGGTCCTGATCATTCAGTTGTACGGCTGGGGCCGCTCCGCGCCCCTTCGCGGGCAAGCCCGCTCCAATCGGG
>NZ_JBCPSP010000035.1:0-61635 GCF_051129895.1 Pseudomonas sp. Je.1.5.c | reverse complement strand
ACCCAAGCCTTGGTCATCTTGGCTCGAAAGCTTGCCCGCGTGGCTTTCGCCCTGATGAAAAATCAGGGCGAATACATCACCAGAGCTATGAAATTGGCTTGCCCATAACCATAGAATCTCCCACAGGTATTGTGGGGGGCTCGAGATAGCGGGGTGTTTGCTGGGCTTGATGGTTTCTGAAAATGAAATTGGCACACCACTGTTCCAGATGCCAACGCAATACCTGTGGGAGCGGGCTTGCCCGCGAAGAGGCCAGAACAGACGACAATTTCCCTTAACTGACCCCCATCAGTGTCCTTTTCGGAACCCTGATCTACGCTAACAGTCGCATCCCTCGAACCATTTGCGCGCAAGCAAGGAGCCTGCATGACGTTGAGGCGTCTACTGTCGGTCGTTTGCCTGGGGTTGCTGTTCATGCTGTCGGGGTGCGAGAAGGAAGTCTCGAGTCCGGAACTGCCCAGGGTAGGTGTACTGCAAGTCCAACCCACTGATTTCGCCGCCAAGGTCACCCTGACCGGTGATGTACAAGCGCGTGTGCAGACCGACCTGTCATTCCGCGTGGGTGGCAAGATCATCTCGCGCAGCGTCGATGTGGGCGATCACGTCAAGGCCAACCAGGTGCTCGCCCGGCTCGATCCGAAAGACCTGCAGAACAACGTCGAATCGGCCAAGGCCGAGGTATTCGCCGAACAGGCGCGGGTCACCCAGACCAGCGCGGCGTTCGTTCGCCAGCAGAAACTGCTACCCAAGGGCTACACCAGCCAGAGTGAATACGACTCCGCCCAAGCCGCCCTGCGCAGCAGCCAGAGCGCGCTCAAGGCGGCCCAGGCGCAGCTGGCCAATGCCAAGGAACAACTGGGCTACACCGCGCTGGTTTCTGAAGCCGATGGCGTGATCACTGCGCGGCAGGCCGAGGTCGGCCAAGTGGTGCAGGCGACCATGCCGATTTTCAGCCTGGCGGTGGATGGCGACCGCGATGCGGTATTCAACGTCTATGAGTCACTGTTGATTGCCCCGCCAAGCGATGAGGGGGTGATCGTCAGCCTGTTGGATGATCCCAAGATTCAGGCCGAGGGCCGGGTGCGTGAGATCACGCCAACGGTGTCTGCCGAGAGCGGCACGGTGCAGGTCAAGGTGGCCCTGCGTAATGTGCCGGCTGGGATGCAACTGGGGTCGCCCGTCACCGCCACCGGGCGCAGCCAGGGCCGGCCGAGTATCGAATTGCCCTGGTCGGCACTGACCAAGGGGCTCAAGGAGCCCGCCGTGTGGGTGGTGGGCGAGGGCGACAAGGTCGAGCTGCGCAAAGTCCAGGTGGGCCGTTACCTCACCGGCAAGATCGTTGTCGCCGACGGGGTCAAGGGCGGTGAGACCGTGGTCGTCAGTGGCGGCCAGTTATTGCACCCAGGCATGCAGGTAGAGAAGGTCAGTGCCAAGGACGGAGGGGCCGCGCCATGAAGCGCCTGCTGCTGATACTGTCTGCCGGCCTGTTGCTCAGCGCTTGTGGCAGCGATGAAGAAAAACCCGAGCCGATCCGCCCGGTGCTGTCGATGTTGGTAGAGCCGCAGGTGCAATCGCAGCTGGGGCGCTTTGCTGGCAGCATCCAGGCGCGCTTCGAGAGCACCCTGGGCTTTCGTGTTTCCGGGCGCATTGCTCGGCGCTGGCTGGACGTGGGCGCGCGGGTCAACCCTGGCGATACCCTGGCGACCCTCGACCCGACCGATCAGCAAAACCAGTTGCGCGCCGCCGAGGGCGATCTGGCCAGGGTCGAGGCGCAGTGGATCAACGCCCAGGCCAACGCCCGCCGCCAGCAGCAGTTGTACGATCGCGGTGTCGGCGCCCAGGCTCAGCTGGACATTGCCCAGACCGACCTGAAAACCACCGGCGCGTCGTTGGAACAAGCGCGCTCGGCGGTAAGCCAAGCCCGCGATCAACTCGATTACAGCACGCTGCGCAGCGATCACGCCGCCGTGGTCACCGCCTGGAAAGCCGAGGCCGGGCAAACCGTCAGCGCAGGTCAAGAAGTGGTCACCCTGGCCCGGCCTGACGTCAAGGAGGCAGTCATCGACCTGCCCATCCAACTCGCCGAGCAGTTGAACAAAGACCTCACCTTCACCGTTGCCTCGCAGCTCGATCCGAGCATCCACACCACTGCCATCCTGCGCGAGCTGGAGCCGCAGGCCGACGCCACCACCCGCACGCGCCGTGCCCGCCTGACCCTGGCTGACACCCCTGCTGCCTTCCATCTGGGCACGGCGATCAGTGTCACCCTGACCACGGCGGTGACCCCGCGTAGCGAGCTGCCGCGCACTGCGCTGCTCGAGCGCGATGGCAAAACCCAGGTGTGGGTGGTCGACCCACAACAAAAGACCGTCAGCACCCGTGACGTCACCCTGATCGCACGCACCGCCAACAGCATCATCCTCGCTTCCGGGGTGCAGCCTGGCGAGCGCGTGGTCACGGCCGGGGTCAATACCCTCAAGCCAGGCCAGCAGGTCACCTTCGATGAGGAAGAACGATGAAAGGAAGCTTCAACCTCTCGGAATGGGCGCTCAAGCACCAATCCTTCGTCTGGTACCTGATGTTCGTTGGCCTGCTGATGGGGATTTTTTCCTACTTCAATCTCGGCCGTGAGGAAGACCCGTCGTTCACCATCAAGACCATGGTGATTCAGACCCGCTGGCCCGGCGCGACCCAGGACGAGACGCTCTACCAGGTCACCGACCGCATCGAGAAGAAGCTGGAGGAGCTCGATTCGCTCGACTATGTGAAAAGCTATACCCGCCCAGGCGAGTCGACAGTCTATGTCTACCTGCGCGACACCACCAAAGCGGCGGACATCCCGCAGATCTGGTACCAGGTGCGCAAGAAGATCGATGACATTCGCGGGCAGTTCCCCCAAGGCATCCAAGGGCCGGGTTTCAACGATGAATTCGGCGATGTGTTCGGTTCGATCTACGCCTTTACCGCCGACGGCCTGACCCTGCGACAGCTACGCGACTATGTCGAGCAGGCGCGCGCCGAAGTCCGCGAAGTGCCCAATATCGGCAAGATCGAACTGGTCGGCACCCAGGACGAAGTGCTCTACCTGAATTTCTCGACCCGCAAGCTGGCCTCGCTGGGTATTGACCAGCGCCAGGTCATGCAGGCCCTGCAATCGCAGAACGCGGTGACCCCGGCCGGGGTGATCGAGGCTGGCCCGGAGCGTATTTCGGTGCGCACCACTGGCCAGTTCGCCTCGGAAAAAGACCTGGAAACCGTCAACCTGCGGATCAACGATCGCTTCTTCCGCCTGGCGGATATCGCCAATATCGAGCGCGGCTACACCGATCCGCCTGCGCCGATGTTCCGCTACAACGGCCAGACCGCCATCGGCCTGGCCATTGGCATGAAGGCCGGCGGCAACATCCAGGTGTTCGGCGAGGCGCTCAAGGAGAAGATGGACCGCATCGTCACCCAATTGCCGGTAGGGGTCGGTGTGCATACGGTGTCCGACCAGTCGGTGGTGGTCGAGGAAGCGGTCGGTGGCTTCACCAGTGCCCTGTTCGAAGCGGTAGTGATCGTCCTGGCAGTCAGTTTCGTCAGCCTTGGCGTGCGCGCCGGGCTGGTGGTGGCCTGCTCGATTCCGCTGGTGCTGGCCATGGTCTTCGTGTTCATGGAGTACAGCGGCATTACCATGCAGCGCATCTCGTTGGGCGCGCTGATCATCGCCCTGGGCCTGCTGGTGGACGATGCGATGATCACCGTGGAGGTGATGGTCACACGCTTGGAGATGGGTGAGAGCAAGGAGCAGGCGGCAACCTTCGCCTATACCTCGACGGCTTTCCCAATGCTCACCGGCACCCTGGTGACGGTGGCGGGCTTCGTGCCCATCGGCCTCAACGCCAGCTCTGCGGGCGAGTACACCTACACCCTGTTTGCGGTGATCGCGGTGGCGCTGATCGTGTCCTGGGTAGTGGCGGTGTTCTTCGCTCCGGTGCTGGGCGTGCATATTCTCAAGAGCGACAAGCTCAAGGCGCACGACGCTGAGCCGGGGCGGGTTGGGCGGGCATTCGAGGGTGGGTTGCTGTGGTGCATGCGTCACCGTTGGCTGACCATCATCGGCACGGTGCTGCTGTTCGCCCTGGCGATCTTCAGCATGCGCTTCGTGCAGAACCAGTTCTTCCCGGCATCGGACCGACCGGAAATTCTGGTTGACCTGAACTTGCCGCAAAACGCCTCGATCGAAGAGACGCGCAAGGTGGTCGATCGCCTGGAAGCGAAGATCAAGGACGACCCCGACCTGGTGCGCTGGAGCACCTACATCGGCCAGGGTGCGATCCGCTTCTACCTGCCGCTCGACCAGCAACTGCAGAACCCGTACTACGCCCAGTTGGTGATCGTCAGCAAAGGCCTGGAAGAGCGCCAGGGCCTGATCGAGCGTCTGCAGAAGATCCTGCGTGAAGACTTCGTTGGGATCGGCACCAACGTCCAGTCGCTGGAAATGGGCCCACCGGTAGGGCGACCGATCCAGTATCGGGTCAGTGGCAAGGACATCGACCAGGTGCGCAAGCACGCGATCGAACTGGCCACCTTGCTCGATGCCAACCCGCATATTGGCGAGATGATCTACGACTGGAACGAGCCGGGTAAGGTGCTGCGGGTCGAAATCGCCCAGGACAAGGCGCGTCAATTGGGCCTCTCGTCCGAGGACGTGGCCAACGTGATGAACAGTATCGTCAGCGGCGTGCCGGTCACCCAGGTCAACGACAACATCTACCTGGTCGATGTGATCGCCCGCGCCGAGGACAGCGAGCGCGGCTCGCCCGACACCTTGCAGAACCTGCAGATCCTCACCCCTAACGGCACTTCCATCCCTCTGCTATCGTTCGCCACCGTGCGCTATGAGCTGGAGCAGCCGTTGGTATGGCGGCGTGATCGCAAGCCGACCATCACCATCAAGGCGTCGGTCAGCGGCGAGATCCAGCCCACCGACCTGGTGGCCCAGCTCAAGCCGAAGATCGACGAGTTCGCCAGCCAGCTGCCCCCCGGTTATGAGGTGGCCACCGGCGGTACGGTAGAGGAGAGCGGCAAGGCGCAAGGACCGATCGCCAAGGTCATTCCGTTGATGCTGTTCTTGATGGCGACTTTCCTGATGATCCAGCTGCACAGCGTGCAGAAGCTGTTCCTGGTGGTCAGTGTGGCGCCGCTGGGCTTGATCGGCGTGGTGCTGGCGCTGGTGCCGACAGGGACGCCCATGGGCTTCGTGGCGATTCTCGGGATCTTGGCGCTGGCCGGGATCATCATTCGTAACTCGGTGATCCTGGTGACCCAGATCGATGAGTTCGAGGCTCAAGGTTATTCGCCATGGGATGCGGTGATGGAAGCGACCAACCACCGTCGGCGGCCGATTTTGCTTACGGCGGCAGCCGCCAGCCTGGGCATGATCCCGATTGCCCGGGAAGTGTTCTGGGGGCCGATGGCCTACGCCATGATCGGCGGCATCATCAGTGCAACGCTGCTGACGCTGTTGTTCCTGCCGGCGCTGTATGTGGCCTGGTACAAGATCCGTGAGCCGCAGAGCACCCCTGAGAACCCCTAGGTCTCGTGGGAGCGGGCTGGCCCCGCGATAGCGACGGTAGTCTCACCCAAGCTATCGCGGGGCAAGCCCGCTCCCACGCAATCACCCATCTTCAGATTGGTTATATAAACATTCTTAAACAGTATTTTTAAGAATATCCGCGCCTCACTACTATGAGCCTCAAGCCAGGCGCAAATCCCCTTAAAACCTCTGCCCGGCACTTCACTCACAGGAGAACGAGCATGAGTGCATCTCTGCGTAGCATCGACGGTCAGGACGAAGCCACCATTCTGCGTGAGATTCAGAGCGCCTTGCGCGATCTGCGTTTCGGTGCGGTGGAGATTACCGTGCATAACGCTCAGGTCGTACAGATCGAGCGCAAGGAGAAGTTCCGCCTGCAACAGCCCGGCAACAAGTCCGGCTGATACCGCTTCACTTACTAATTAGAAAAATGCCAATCGGGAGCTTCACCATGTCCATCCGCCGTTATGCGCTTGCCGCCCTGGCCAGTGCCGTTTTTGCCGGTTCCGCAATCGCCAAGGACTACGAACTGCTGAACGTGTCCTACGACCCGACCCGTGAGCTGTACCAACAGTACAACGCCGAGTTCATCAAGCACTGGCAACAGGCTCACCCGGACGACAAGGTGAAGATCCAGCAATCCCACGGTGGCTCGGGCAAACAAGGCCGGGCAGTGATCGACGGCCTGCGCGCCGACGTCGTGACCCTGGCCCTGGCCGGCGACATCGACGAAATCGCCAAGCTCGGCAAGACCCTGCCAGAGAACTGGCAGAGCCGCCTGCCGGACGCCAGCACCCCTTACACCTCGACCATCGTGTTCCTGGTGCGCAAGGGCAACCCGAAAGGCATCAAGGATTGGGGCGACCTGATCAAGAAAGACGTTTCGGTGATCACCCCGAACCCGAAAACCTCCGGCGGTGCGCGTTGGAACTTCCTCGCCGCCTGGGCCTATGGCCTGAAAACCGGTGGTAGCGAAGACAAAGCCAAGGCCTACGTGCAAGAGCTGTTCAAGCACGTACCGGTGCTCGATACCGGCGCGCGTGGCTCGACCATCACCTTCGTCAACAACGGCCAGGGCGATGTCCTGCTGGCCTGGGAAAACGAAGCGTTCCTGGCGCTCAAGGAAGATGGCGGCAGCGACAAGTTCGAAATCGTCGTGCCTTCGCTATCGATTCTCGCCGAGCCGCCAGTGGCGGTGGTCGACAAGAACGCCCAGAAAAAGGGCAACGAGAAGATCGCCGAGGAATACCTCAAGCACCTGTACAGCCCAGCTGGCCAGAAAATCGCCGCAGAAAACTTCTACCGTCCACGTGACGAGAAAGTCGCCGCCGAATTTGGCAAGCAATTCCCCAAACTCGATCTGGTAACCATCGACAAGGACTTCGGTGGCTGGAAGACTGCACAACCTAAGTTCTTCAACGATGGTGGCGTGTTCGACCAGATCTATCAGGCGCAGTAAGTCACCCTTACAGTGCCTCTCGGGAGCAACACCCTTCAGTAGCCTGTACTGGCCCGGGACTCGTCCCGGGCTTCGTGCGTTCAACCAGGGACCTTTATGTCACGTCGTATTTCCCCCGTCATACCCGGCTTCGGGCTGACGCTGGGCTACACCTTGGTGTACCTCAGCCTGATCGTGCTGATACCGCTGGCGGCCATGTTCATTCATGCCTCGCAGCTGACCTGGGAGCAGTTCTGGAACATCATCAGTGCGCCGCGGGTCATTGCCGCGCTCAAGCTGAGTTTCGGCACCGCCCTGTTCGCCGCCATCATCAATGGCGTGATCGGTACCCTGCTGGCCTGGGTGCTGGTGCGCTACACCTTTCCTGGCCGCAAGATCATCGATGCGATGATCGACCTCCCGTTCGCCTTGCCCACGGCCGTGGCCGGTATTGCACTGACCGCGCTGTACGCACCGGCTGGCTGGGTCGGTCAGTTCGCCACCGACCTTGGCTTCAAGATCGCCTATACCCCGCTGGGTATCACCCTGGCCCTGACCTTCGTCACCCTGCCGTTCGTGGTGCGGACCGTGCAGCCGGTGTTGGCGGACATCCCGCGCGAGGTCGAAGAAGCCGCTGCCTGCCTGGGCGCGAAACCCTTGCAGGTGTTTCGCTACATCCTTGCGCCGGCACTGCTGCCGGCCTGGTTGACCGGCTTCGCCCTGGCCTTCGCCCGCGGTGTGGGTGAGTATGGTTCGGTGATCTTCATCGCCGGCAACATGCCGATGAAGACCGAGATCCTGCCGCTGCTGATCATGGTCAAGCTCGACCAATACGACTACACCGGCGCCACTGCCATCGGCGTGTTGATGCTGGTGGTTTCCTTCATCCTGCTGCTGCTGATCAACTTGTTGCAGCGGCGCATCGAAACCCCTTGAAGGAGGCCCGGCTCATGTCTAGTTCAACTATTGGCGCGGCGGCCGCCGCCAACGCCGCCCGCCGTGGCAGCGCCACTTCGCGGCGTGTGCTGATCGGCCTTGGCTGGTTGGTGTTTGCGTTGTTCCTGCTGTTGCCGCTGGTCATCGTCGTGTCGCAGGCACTGAAGAATGGCTTTGGCACGTTCTTCGAAGCGATCTTCGAGCCCGATGCCTTGTCGGCCCTCAAGCTCACCTTGTTGGCGGTGGTCATTTCGGTGCCGCTGAACCTGGTATTCGGCGTCAGCGCCGCGTGGTGCGTGAGCAAGTACAACTTCCGCGGCAAGAGCATCCTGGTGACGCTGATCGACCTGCCGTTCTCGGTCTCGCCGGTGATCGCCGGCCTGGTCTACGTGCTGATGTTCGGCGCCCAGGGCCTGTTCGGGCCGTGGCTGCAGGATCACGATATCCAGATCGTCTTTGCCCTGCCGGGGATCGTCCTGGCGACCATCTTCGTCACCGTGCCGTTCGTGGCCCGTGAGCTGATCCCGCTGATGCAGGAGCAGGGCACCCAGGAAGAGGAGGCCGCGCGCCTGCTCGGTGCCAATGGCTGGCAGATGTTCTGGCACGTGACCTTGCCGAACATCAAATGGGGCCTGATCTATGGCGTGGTGCTGTGTACTGCGCGAGCGATGGGCGAGTTCGGTGCGGTGTCGGTGGTTTCCGGGCACATTCGCGGGGTGACCAACACCTTGCCGCTGCACGTCGAGATCCTCTACAACGAATACAACCACGTCGCAGCTTTCAGCGTGGCCAGCCTGCTGCTGATCCTGGCGCTCTTCATCCTGCTGCTCAAGCAGTGGAGCGAGAACCGTATTAACCGCCTGCGCCAAAGCGCAGCGGAGGAATAATTCATGTCGATCGAAGTTCGTAACGTCAGCAAGCGCTTCAACAGCTTCCAGGCTCTGGACAACATCAACCTGGATATCCACAGCGGTGAGCTGGTGGCGTTGCTCGGCCCCTCCGGCTGCGGCAAGACCACCCTGCTGCGGATCATCGCCGGCCTGGAGACGCCGGATGATGGCAGCATCGTGTTCCATGGCGAGGACGTTTCTGGGCATGACGTGCGTGATCGCAACGTCGGTTTCGTGTTCCAGCACTACGCACTGTTCCGCCACATGAGCGTGTTCGACAACGTCGCCTTCGGCCTGCGCATGAAGCCCAAGGGCGAGCGGCCGAGCGAGAGCAAGATCGCCGAGAAGGTCCATGAGCTGCTGAACATGGTCCAGCTCGACTGGTTGGCCGACCGCTACCCCGAGCAACTGTCCGGCGGCCAGCGCCAGCGTATTGCCCTGGCTCGCGCCCTGGCGGTCGAGCCCAAGGTGCTGCTGCTCGACGAGCCGTTCGGCGCGCTGGATGCCAAGGTGCGTAAGGAGCTGCGTCGCTGGTTGGCGCGGCTGCACGAGGACATCAACCTGACCTCGGTGTTCGTCACTCACGACCAGGAAGAGGCGATGGAAGTGGCCGACCGCATCGTGGTGATGAACAAGGGCGTAATCGAGCAGATTGGCTCGCCGGGTGAGGTGTATGAGCAGCCGGCCAACGATTTTGTCTATCACTTCCTCGGTGATTCGAACCGTCTGGCCTTGAGCGAGGGTAACCACGTGCTGTTCCGCCCGCACGAGGTGTCGCTGTCGCGGCATGAGACCGAGGGCCATCATGCGGCTGAGGTGCGTGATATTCGGCCGTTGGGCGCGACCACTCGGGTGACCTTGAAAGTGGCTGGGCAGAGCGAGCTGATCGAGGCCGAGGTGGTCAAGGATCACGACAGCCTGACCGGACTGGCGCGCGGGGAGACGTTGTTCTTCCGGCCCAAGGTCTGGCAGAAGGTGGCGGATATTTGAGCATCTGAGTGAGTTGAAAAACCGGGCGAACGCCCGGTTTTTTTTGGGCCACTACTTCGTGGGAGCGTGTTTCAGGCAAGACGGGGATGCCTTGCGTGAATATTTCACATGCCGCTAATGCATGGGATTTTCGCAGGTTCGCCACAGCCCAACAACGACGTGGCTTTGCCTAGATTAGTAAAATCATTTATTCGATAACGATCTAGCTTTAATTTTAAACATTACTTTCAGAGATAAGCGTCTGGCGTCGATGATTCAGCCACGAGGCCCACCCAAGGAGGGCTGAAGACCTGAATCAACACCCCAGGAGTTTGATCAATGGGTAATGTCCAGTCGGCCGTCAGGGCCTACGACCAGCCATGGCGTCCGGCCCCGGGCGACCTGGTCGAGCTTGGACGGACGCTTCGCCTGCCACTCGGCCAACTGCGCCTGCAACGCACGCCGGTCAGCGGCCTCAAGCGCCGCGACAAATGGGCCCTGGCCTTGCTGGTTGTAGCCCTGCACGGCGCCGCCGCTTACTGGGTCAGCCAGTCGCCAACCCCACCGTTGCCAGTGGTGCCGCCGCAGATTCCGCCGATGACCATCGAGTTCGCCGCACCGGCGCCACCGGTGGTCGAGCCACCGCCTCCTGCGCCTGCGCCGCCAATCGTCGAGCCGCCACCGCCGCCGGTAGTCGACGAGTTGGCAGCCAAGCCGGCACCCAAGCCAGTGCCAAAACCTAAACCCAAGCCTGCGCCCAAGCCTGTGGCCAAGCCCGAGCCCAAGCCGGTCGAAACGCCGCCGCCCCCCGTCGCCGCGCCCGCGCCAGTAGCGCCGCCTGCTCCAGCGCCGGTCACGCCGCCATCGGCCAACGCCGCCTACCTGAAGAACCCGGCGCCGGAGTATCCGCAGATGGCCCAGCGCCGCGGCTGGGAAGGCACCGTGCTGCTGCGGGTCGAGGTACTGGCCAGCGGCAAGCCGGGGCAGATCCAGATCCAGAAGAGCAGCGGCCGCGATGCGCTGGACGCCGCCGCGTTGGCTGCGGTCAAGCGCTGGAGCTTCGTCCCAGCCAAGCAGGGCGATGTGGCCCAGTCCGGCTGGGTCAGTGTCCCGATCGATTTCAAGCTTCGTTAATACGCACCTGAACAGAACATTGGCAGAACATAGGAAGACCTCATCATGAGCCTGTTGGCATCCCCTCTCGAATCCGTAGAAAGCGCAGTCATCTGGCTGCTGGTTGGCTTCTCTGTCGTCACCTGGGGCCTGGCCTTGGTCAAGGTGGTGCAGTTCGTGCGCTTGAAGAACCAGGACAAACGCTTCCATCAGCAATTCTGGGCCGCCTCAAGCCTCGATTCAGCTGCTGAAATCAGCCATGAGCTGCCCGGCCCTGCTGCCCGTGTCGCTCAGTCCGGCTACGCCGCTATCGCGGTGGGTGAGCCAGGCCATGCCAGCGACCTGAGCCAGTCGATCAACCATCAGGACCGCCTCGAACGTGCCCTGCGCCAACAGATCGTGCGCGAGCGCCGCTCGCTGGAAACCGGCTTGGCAGTGGTTGCCAGTATCGGCAGCACCTCGCCGTTCATCGGCCTGTTCGGCACGGTGTGGGGGATCATGGAAGCGCTTAAAGGCATCAGTGCGGCAGGCTCGGCCAGCCTGGAAACCGTGGCCGGTCCGATCGGTGCGGCGTTGGTTGCCACGGGTGTCGGTATCGCCGTCGCCGTGCCTGCGGTGCTGGTCTACAACTACTTCCTGCGCCGGCTCAAGCTGACCGCCGCCGACCTCGATGATTTTGCCCACGACTTCTACAGCCTGGCGCAGAAGAGTGCCTTCCGCGTGCTGGTCCACCCTGCCGTGCACAAGGCCCAGACCGGTTTCACCCAGCCTGTGAAGGAGGCGTCCTGATATGGCCTTCTCGACCCAGGACAGCGACGAAGTCCTCAGTGAAATCAACGTTACGCCACTGGTCGACGTCATGCTGGTGCTGTTGGTGGTGTTCATCGTCACCGCGCCACTGCTGACCAACGCCATTCCGATCAACCTGCCCAAGACCGAGGCCGTAGCCCCGGTGGAGCAGAAGGATCCGTTGGTGGTGAGCATCGATGGCGGCGGCAAATTGTTAATCAACAAGGATGAAATCCAGCCCGACCTGCTGGAAGCCAACCTCAAGGATGCCAAGGCCAAGGACGCCGAGCTGCGTGTGCAGTTGCAGGCTGACGATGGCGTCAACTATGGCGAGGTGGCGCGGGCCATGGCGGCCATCGAGCGTGCGGGCATTACCAAGCTGGCGGTGATTACCGCGCGCTGATCGGCAAACCTTCTTCAGGCAAGTGCTTCAGGGCCATATCTCTTGGCAGGGGATGGCCCTTCTTTTTTTTGCTGAACCTGAAAATAAGTTATAAATAAATAGCTTCTTATTCCTTTACGAATATAACTCCCTCCCTATACTTGTCTGCAAGCACGCAAACTTCCAGGAGGCGTCCCCCATGCGCAATGAGTCGATTCGGTACCTGATTGTGCCGGGCTGGCAAGGATCGCCAGACAATCATTGGCAGAGTCACTGGCAACGCAGCCTGCCCAACAGCGCCAGGGTCGAGCAGCACGATTGGTTGACGCCGCTGCGCAGCGATTGGGTGCAGGCACTTGAGCAGGCGATCAGCGCCGACAGCTCGCCGGTGATTCTCATCGCCCATAGCCTGGGTTGCATCACGGTTGCCCATTGGGCGGCGCAGGCCAGCCCAGCCTTGTTGCGCCAAGTACGCGGTGCCTTGCTGGTGGCCCCGGCTGATGTCGAGCGGCCCACCTGCGCGCCGGCGCTGCGCAATTTCGCACCGATCCCGATGCAGGCGCTGCCGTTCCCTAGCCAAGTGGTCAGCTCCGACAACGACCCGGCGGTCAACGTGCCGCGAGCGTTGTACCTGGCCCAGTCGTGGGGTGCCGAGGTTGGCCTGCTGGCCAATGCCGGGCATATCAACGTCAAGTCCGGCCATGAGCGCTGGGAGCAGGGTTTCGCTTACCTCTACCGCCTGCAGGGCCGAATCGAGCAACGCGCACTGCGCCGCGCCTGATCCGGCGGTTATCCACACAATGCCTGAGACGCCCGGCCGGTAGCGGCCCCGGGCGGGAGTTTGTCATGACTTTTCACAGCCCTTTCGGCCAGCCCCTGCTGACCTTCCCGGAACTGGATAAAAGCCCGCTGAGCATCCGCGCCAAGGCGCTGGTGTTCGTCGACCCACGTTCGCAGCAGCTGCGCCAAGACCTTGAGCGCCTGGCGCCACAGCCGTTGCCGGTGTTGATCCGTGGCGAGACCGGTACCGGTAAAGAGCTGCTGGCGCGGCAGATCCACCGGGCCAGCGACCGTGGCGGCCTGTTCGTTTCGGTCAATTGCGCGGCCATCAGCCACACCTACGCCGATGCCGAGTTGTTCGGCTACAGCGCTGGCACCCATGGCGGCACCGCCAGCAGCCGCGCGGGCTGGTTTGGCTCGGCCAATGGCGGCACGCTGTATCTGGATGAAATCGCCGACCTGCCGCTGGCCATCCAGGGCAAGCTGCTCGCCGCCCTGGAAAATCGTGAAGTCACCCGCGTCGGTGCGCAGCATCCGCAGCCAGTGGATGTGCGCCTGGTCGCCGCCTCCAGCATCGACCTGGGCCTGGCGGTCCGGGCGGGGCGCTTCAATGAGCGCTTACATCACTACCTCCACGAAGGCGAACTGGCGTTGCCGGCGTTGCGTGAGCGGGTCGGCGACATCCTGCCGTTGGCCGAGTACTTCGTCGGGATCTATAGCGTGCGCCTGGAGCGGCCGCTGCCGCTGATCAGCGAGCAAGCGCAACAGGCGCTGGAAGCTCACAGCTGGCCGGGCAATACCCGTGAGCTGGAAAACGTCATTCACTTCGCGTTGCTGGTCAGCGACGGCGAGGAAATTCTCCCCGAGCATCTCGATCTGCCCGACACCGCGCCGCTGGCCAGCCTCGCCGCCCAGCTGGCACAACTGAGCAGTAGCCGCGAGCCAGAAACCGCCGCCGCCCTGCGCCAGCTGCTGGAGAACGCCTTGGCCAACCTTGAGCAACCTGCGCGCTAGAGCGGCGCGTAGCCGCTCATAAGCAAATGCGGTAATGGCAGTTTGTTTTTGGAATAAGCAGCTAAGCAAAAGATATTGTTCCGGAATAAAAAATCCCGGTATTGTCCGCCTCACGCCCACCGCAGCCTGCGCTGGGCACCCAACATTGCCATCGCCGATGGCCCAGCTTGATTAAGGATCACCATGAAGAAATCCCTGCTGACTGCGGCCCTGGCTGCTGCCCTGTCGCTGACTGGCCTGGCCCACGCGGCTGAAAAACTGGTGGTTGCCGCAACGCCGGTACCCCACGCCGAGATCCTCGAGCTGATCAAGCCGACCCTGGCCAAAGAAGGCGTCGACCTGCAGATCAAGGTCTTCACCGACTACGTTCAGCCGAACGTGCAGGTCGACCAGAAGCGTCTGGACGCCAACTACTTCCAGACCCTGCCTTACCTGCAGAACTTCAACGAAGGCAAGGGCACCCACCTGGAAACCGTGATTGGCGTGCACGTCGAACCCTTCGGCGGCTACTCGAAGAAGGTCAAGAGCCTGAGCGAGCTCAAGGAAGGCGCCACCGTTGCCATCCCTAACGAAGGGAGCAACAGCGGCCGTGCCCTGCTGCTGCTGCAGAAGGCTGGCCTGATCACTTTGAAGGATCCGAAGAACGCCCTGGCGACCCCGAAAGACATCGCCGAGAACCCGAAGAAGCTGAAGTTCCGCGAGCTGGAATCGGCCATGCTGCCGCGTGTGCTGGACCAGGTCGACCTGGATATGATCAACACCAACTACGCCCTGGAAGCTGGCCTGAACCCAGCCAAGGACGCCCTGGTGATCGAAGGTGCCGACTCGCCTTACGTGAACTTCCTGGTGGCGCGTCCTGACAACAAGGACAGCGACGCCATCCAGAAGCTGGCCAAGGCCCTGACCAGCCCAGAGGTGAAGGAATTCATCGCCAAGAAGTACAGCGGTGCGGTGCTGCCGGCGTTCTGATACGTCTGGGTTATCCCGTATAAAAACGCCGACGCATTTGCGTCGGCGTTTTTGTTTGTGCCGGGGGTGCTGGGTTGTCAGTGCCGGCGCTATCGCGGGGCAAGCCCGCTCCCACGCGATGTTTTAAACGTTGGATTACTGCGTGGGAGCGGGCTTGCCCCGCGATAGGGCCTAACCTGACAAACAGGAATCAGCGCTGTCCAGCAAGGGCCTTGCGCAAAGCCAGCAACCACTGAAGTTGTTCGTTCGAAGTAGGGGTGCAAGGGCTGTTCATCGTTATCGTCCTTGTTAGTTTGATGGGCCGTGCAGGTCACAGTTTGAAACCTGTTTGAGGCACTTTTTCCATGAAAGATCCCAAGCTTAGGTAGGAAATTTCTGGTTAGCCCATCAAGTGATATCAATATGCAATAAGGGTATTTAGAGAAAGTTTTTTATACCTTTAGAGTCTACCCAGCGTGCTTACCCGCACCCCCTGATTTGATCGACAACGACGCCGAGTGACCCTCGCGCCGACTGGGAATGACTCCAATGCCGTACCCCTGCAACCTCGTGTCGAGGCGCCAGCCATGACCTTCGACACCGCGTTCATGCTCAGCACCTTGCCGGCGTTTTTCCAAGCCGTTGGCGTGACCTTGCAAGTCGGCCTGATCGCTATCGCCACCTCGTTGCTGGTGGCCGTGATCAACGCCACCATCCTGGTGTTTCGCACCCCCTACCTGTGGCGCCTGGTGAAGGGTTACGTGGAACTGGCGCGTAACACGCCGCTGTTGATCCAGCTGTTCTTCATCTACTTCGCCTTGCCCACCCTTGGGGTGAAGGTGTCCGGCTTTGCCGCGGCAATCATCACCATGACGTTCATGGGCGGTGCCTACCTGACCGAAGTCCTGCGGGCGGGTGTCGAGGCGGTGCCGCGCGCACAGCTGGAGTCGGGGCGCTCGATTGGTTTGTCCGAGGGCCAGCTGCTGCGCCATGTGATCCTGCCCCAGGCCGGCATCCTCAGCTTGCCGGCGCTGTTCGCCAACTTCATCTTCCTGCTCAAGGAGACCACCGTGGTCTCGGCGGTAGCGGTGCCGGAGATTCTCTACACCACCAAGAACTACATCGCCCTGTACTACAAGACTTACGAAATGCTGGCCGTGCTGACCCTGCTCTGCGTGTTGCTGTTCCTGCCGCTGTCGCTGCTGCTGCGCTATGTCGAAAGGAGGCTGCAACATGGCCAGTTCGGCTCCTGAGCTGCTGCTGATCTCGCTGCCGCAACTGGCGGCAGGGGCAGGGCAAACCTTGGCTATTTCGGCGCTGGGAATTGTCTTCGCGACCCTGGGTGGGGTGCTTTATGGCGTGCTCGCTACAGTTGGCAACCGGCTGCTGAACTTGCTGTTGCAGGTGTACCTGGAGCTGTTCCGGGCGATCCCGGTGCTGGTCTGGTTGTACCTGGTGTTTTTCGGCCTGCCGATCTTCTTTTCCATCAGCATCCCCAGCTTCTGGTGCGCGGTGCTGGTGCTGGGCCTGTGGGGCGCCAGCGAAGTGGGGGAGGTAGTGCGCGGTGCGTTGCAGTCGCTGCCGCGTGGCCAGCGTGAGGCGGGGCTGTCGATTGGCCTGGCCAGTTGGCAGCTGTATGGCTACGTGCTGCTGCCGCAGGCGCTCAAGCGCATGACCCCGCCGACCATCAACATCTACACGCGGATCATCAAGACCAGCTCGCTGGCGGTGCTGATCGGCGTGGTCGAGGTGATCAAGGCCGGCCAGCAGATCATCGAACGCACCTACGAATCGGTGCTGATCTATGGCGCGCTGTTCCTGTTCTTCTTCTTTGTCTGCTATCCGCTGTCCGCCGCCTCGCGCGCGCTGGAACGTCGCTGGGCCCACGCATGAACGCACTGATCGAATTCCAAGGCTTCAACAAATACTTTGCCGAGCAGCAGGTACTCAAAGATGTCGACCTGCAGGTTCACGCCGGCGAAGTGGTGGTAATCCTCGGCCCCAGCGGCTGCGGCAAGAGCACCTTGCTGCGTTGCCTCAATGGCCTGGAACAGGCCCACAGCGGCCACTTGCGCCTGGAAGGCCAAGAACTGCTTGAACCGGGCACCGACTGGCGCCAGGTGCGCCAACGGGTCGGCATGGTGTTCCAGAGCTATCACCTGTTCGGCCACATGAGCGTGATCGACAACCTGCTGCTCGGCCCGCTCAAGGTGCAGAAGCGCCAGCGCGGCGAAGCCCAGGCCCAGGCTGAAGCACTGCTGGCGCGGGTTGGCTTGCTGGACAAGCGCGACGCCTTCCCGCGTCAGCTGTCCGGCGGTCAGCAGCAGCGCATCGCGATCGTGCGTTCGTTGTGCATGAATCCGCAGGTGATGCTGTTCGATGAAGTCACCGCCGCGCTCGATCCGGAAATGGTCAAGGAAGTGCTGCAAGTTATCCAAGGGTTGGCCCGCGACGGCATGACCCTGCTCATCGTTACCCATGAAATGGCCTTCGCCCGCGCGGTGGCCGACCGCATCGTGTTCATGGAGGCCGGCAGGATCCTTGAACAAAGCGACCCCGAGAGCTTCTTCACCCAACCGCGAACCGCACGCGCGCAGCAGTTCCTGGAGAAATTCTCCTTCGTCGAAAGCCTGCCGAAGACATTAGAAAAGGAACTGTCATGAAAACTGCCAACCTCACCAAACTGCTGGCGCCGTTGTTCGGCCTGGCCCTGCTGGCCGGCTGCAACAAGGCTGAAGAGCCGGCCAAACCCGGCGCGGCAACCCCGGCGCCGGCCACCAGCTACCTGGAAGTGATCAAGGCCCGCGACAAGCTGATCGTCGGTGTGTTCACCGACAAACCGCCGTTCGGTTTCGTCGATGAAAGCGGGCGTTATGTGGGCTTTGATACCGATATCGGCCGGCGTCTGGCCCTTGATCTGCTGGGCGACGAGAACAAGGTGGAATTCGTCGCGGTCGAGCCGGCCAGTCGTATTCCGTTTTTGCAGAGCGACAAGGTCGACCTGATCCTGGCCAACATGACCGTGACTCCGGAGCGCAAGGAAGCGGTGGATTTCACCAACCCCAACCTGCGCGTTGCGGTGCAGGCCATCGTGGCTGACGGCAGCGCGGTGAAGAAGCTCGATGACCTGGCCGACAAGACCATCATCGTCACCACGGGGACTACCGCTGACATCTGGCTGACCAAGAACCATCCGGACTGGAAACTGCTCAAGTTCGAGAAAAACAGCGAATCGCTGCAAGCCCTGGCCAACGGCCGTGGCGATGCTTACGCCCAGGACAACCTGATTCTGTTCAGCTGGGCCAAGCAGAATCCGGGCTATCGCGTGCTGCCGGAGCTGCTGGGTGAGGAAGCGCCGATTGCGCCGGCGGTGAAGAAGGGCAACACCGAGCTGCGCGATTGGGTCAATGCCGAGCTGGCCAAGTTGGGTGAGGAGAAATTCCTGCTCAAGCTGTATGACCAGTATGTGCGTAAAGAGCTTTCTGATGACACCAAGCCTGAGAGCGTGATTGTCGAAGGCGGTAAGTGGCAGGGGTGATCTGAAGATGTTGGGGCCGCCAAGCGGCCCCAACAATCATTCAGCCGGTATCAATCTCAGGGTACTGCGCGCCGGAATCACCCCCATCTGCGCCTTCTGATAACGCCCCTCGATATAGTCCTCGGCCTGATCGCGATAATGCCGATCAAACGGCACCCCACTCTGCCCAACCGGGTTGATGCTCAGCGCCTGCCCCGCATCGGCAAAATCCACCACCCGCCGTGTCGAAGGTCCATAAGTCACCGGCCAAGGCGCCGGGCCAATCTTCGCCGACAAATTGTTCGGCACCTCATGGGTGCCCGGTGCGGCAAACGGCCCGACGTTGAACAACAGATTCAGCGGTTTTTTCACCCCCAGCGGATGGCCGTGCGTCAGGGTGTGGGCCTTGCCCCACTGCCAGCTGGCCGGGTCCTTGCCGAAGGTCTCACGCAAGTGCGTCAGGCTTTTGCCCCAGGCCTGACGAACGATGGCATCGCGGTCGGTACGCTGGTTGGCGCCGCGCTGATTCCACCAGGGCGATTCGGCATCGGCGGCCAGGCGCGGTAAGGCGGCGTCGATGGCGCGGGTGCTGATCAGCACCGGGAACCAACTGTCGCCCAGCTCGTCATGCAACGCTGCATACGCCAGTTCGTAAAGGAACTGGTTGAACAGCGTGGCAGTGATCGAGTCAACGGGGTAGTCGCCGCGCCAGGCTGCCAATTGTTCAACCAGCTCCTTCTCCTGATCGCCCTCGGCAACGCTGCGCAGGGTGGCCAGCAGCGGCGCTAGGGTGCGCGGGCCATAATCGTTGGCGGTATCGAGTTGCAGTGCCTGGCTATTCTCCACGTCCCACTTCACCTCAGGGTTGGCCAGGTGACGGTCGAGTTGGCGGCCGCGATCCGCCAGGTTGTAGTAGCCGGGCACCGGCACGGCGGCAGGTGGCTGGTAGTTGGCCGAGACGATGTAGCCGCTGGCTGGGTTTTCCTGTTGCGGGTTGACGCTGAAGGGATAGAAACCAAGCTTTTGTGCCTGTGCGCTGCTGCCGTCGAGAATGAACGCCGGGTTGACCCCATCGGGACGGATCGGCAGTTGCGCTGCCGCCCACCAACCGATATCGCCGCCGGCGTTGGCCCATACCAGATTGAGCCCTGGTGACTGGATCTTCACCGCCGCCAAACGCATCTTGCCCAGGGTATCGGCGCGGTTGAGCTGGTAGAAGCCTTCAAGCACCGGGTTTTCCGTTTCCAGGAAGGCCCACCACATGGCGATTGGCGCAGGTCCGGCGTTTTCGCCCAGCACGGTATTGACGATCGGGCCGTGGGGCGAGCGGCGCAAGGTGATATCCACCGGTGCCTCACCTTTCACCGCGATCTGCTGCTGGGTCTGCTGCAGCGTTTGCCACTGGCCGTCGATCATGACTTGCTCGGCATTGGCTGGGTTGACCTTCTCGGCGATCAGGTCGACGTCGTCGTTCTGGAACATGGTCAGGCTCCAGCCAAAGTCGCGATTGTGGCCCAGCAGCGCGAAGGGGTTGAGCGCCTGGAAATAGCCATACAAGCTGAAGCCTGGGGCAGAAAGCTCGGCTTCATACCACACCGCTGGCACGGCGAAACCGATGTGGGGGTCGCCCGCCAGCAGCGTCCTACCGCTGCGCGTGCGGCTGCCGGATATGGCCCAGGCATTACTGCCCTCGAACTGCGGGATGCCTACCTCGCCCAGCGCGTCGTGACTGAGCCGCGCCAACTGCTCCAGGCTGCGCCAATCGGCACTGGCCAGGGGCGTTGCAAGGGCGCCATCGGGCTGCCATTCGAGGTCGAAGATCTTCAGGTACTCAGGGCCCAGTTGATCGCGAATGTAGGTCAGGGCAGGCTCGGTGCGAAACGCTGCGGCAAAGCTGTAGGCCAGGTAGCCGGCGATGCTCAGGGTGTCTTCGGCGGTGAAGGGGCGTGCAGGGATACCAAGGATGTCGAACTCCATGGGTTTGGGATGGCTGGCCTGCCATTGGTTGACCCCATCCAGATAGGCTTGCAGGCCCTTCCAGGCCGGGCCTTGACGGTCCTGGCGCTGGACCATGCGTTCAGCCTGCTCGCGAATGCGCAGGCTGCGAAACAGGGTGTCGGTGGGCAGCAATTTGCTGCCCAGCACTTCGGCCAGTTCACCCCGCGCCAGGCGGCGCATGATCTCCATCTGGAACAATCGGTCCTGGGCATGCACGTAGCCCAGTGCGCGGTACAGGTCGGTTTCATTCTGCGCCTGCAGATGCGGGACGCCGCGGGCGTCATAGCGCACGCTGACCGGCGCTTGCAGGCCGCTGATAACCACCTCGCCGGTACGCTGCGGCTGCTTGACCTGCACGTACCAGTAACCGGCGCCAGCGGCCACGGCGACGACGATAGCCAACACGGTCAGGCTGCGTTTCATCAGGACTCCTTGTGCATTCGGGGGCAAACTGTGGTCCGATCATCGACGGATTCGCGATCAGAGAATAGTCTCGAAAGGAGTTAGCATGTCCCTAAGCGAAAAACAGAAAATGCTCAGTGGTCAGCTCTACCACGCCAGCTGCCCCGAGCTACAGGCCGAGCAGATCGCCAACAAACACTGGATGCAGCGCTACAATAACAGCGCCGAGCTGCTCAACGACGGCAGGCATGCATTGCTGGTCGAACACTTTGCCGGTGTTGGCGAAGGGGTGGTTATCCGCCCGCCGTTCTTTTGCGACTACGGCTACAACATCAGTGTGGGTGCCAACACCTTCATGAACTTCAACTGCGTGATCCTCGACGTCCTGCCGGTGCGCATCGGCAACGACTGCCAAATTGCCCCCAGCGTGCAGATCTACACCGCCGATCACCCTATGGACCCTGAAGTGCGCCGCACTGGGCTGGAAAGCGGACGGCCGGTGACCATCGGCAATAATGTCTGGATTGGCGGCGGGGCGATCATCCTGCCGGGCGTGACCATTGGCGACAATGCCGTGGTCGGAGCTGGCAGCGTGGTGACCCGTGATGTACCGGCGGGGGCGACGGTCGTAGGTAACCCGGCGCGGGTGCGCGGGTGAGGCGTACAGCCCTGCGGTGATGGTCGCAGGGCTGAGGGTGGTTACAGCTGATTGCGCAGGATCAGATAGATCGGCGCCAGCCCCGAGTCGGCAGGGAAGGTGATGACGTAGTCATCGACCTGCGCCTCGCTCGTTGGCAGCACGCTGCGAATCTCCGGCTCGCGAGGCACGCTTATGCTACCTGGGAAGTGGGTTTGCACATCCTCGTCGATTGGTGGCGGTGCGATGGCGTTGCCGGTCTCGGGATCGATGGTGGGCAGGCTGGACGGCGGTGTCGTCGGGTGCCACCGAATGCTGGCCAAGCCTGGTCCTTCGGTGTTGAAGCGATAGGCGCCCAGGTCAGCGTCCCACAGTGCCTGACGTACACGCACATCGCGCGTGCTGCCGGTAGCTACCAGTGCCACCTCAGTCTGTTCGGCAACTGCTGCAACCGTCATGTGCAGCTGCAGAGCCAGGGTTTGGTCGATCAGTTGGTTAGCTTGTTGGGCAAGGTTTGTGCCTGGGGTCATGTAGGACAGCGGTACGCTGACGCCCATGCGCCCACCATCGCCCAACCGCGCCGAGTAGCGCATCAAGCTTGCCTGCCTGTCATTGGTATCTAGCGCTTGCTCTAGAAGGCGCGGGGCAAGGCTTTGCAGCGACTCACCGAGGCGCCCCCATACCGACTCGAAGTGGGCGATGCCGCCACGTGAGGTAGCCAGCACCAAGGCATGGGAGGTGCTGGCAGTCCAGGCATTGAAGGTGACCCTGCTTTGCGTTGCGAGCGATGACTGCTGGTCGAATGCCGTATTGATCACGCGAGCAGCAATTGTTTGCAGGGCGTCGGCCACTTCGTTCTCGTTCGGCCAGGTGCGCAGATGATTGTCGAGGATGCTGGTGATACGAGCTCTGAGCTCAGTGAGTTCTTGCCTGCGGTCGTTCGGCAATGGGCGTCTTTGCAGGCGCAGGGCTAAATCGATACTGGCGGGTTCGCTCTGCAGCAACTGCGCGCGCAATACCGTTTCGAACGAAAGCTCACGCAACCTGGTGCGGGCCTTGATCAGCTCGGAGGTTTGCTGCTCGAGTTCGCGAGCAAGCTGAGATGGGCGGTCGAGGGTACTGAGCAGATCTTCCACGCTTGAGCGGGCCAGTTGGTATTGCTGCTGAGTGACAAGCAGTTGATTGAGCTTTTGTTCGCTCTGTTCAAGCTGCCGGTTGATCCGAGACTGCTGTCGTTCGCTTTGATTTGCCCGAGAGCGATCCTGGTTTGCATTAGCGGGGGACAGATTGCTGAAGCGTTGGCTAGCCATACAGTTCTCCTCGTTTTGGAGGTTCCTAAGCTAGGTGCGCCCTCAGCCGCTAATGCGGTACATATTTATTGCGTCCGGGCTATTTGCCAGGGGCAATAACACCCTATGGCCAAGGTGTTGGAGGCCTGTACTTGGCGGCCTTCCAGCAGCGCCTTGAGGATCGGATCGATGAAGCTGTTACTGGAATTGCACACCGCCCCTTCGCTGTAAGGGCCGAAATAGGCCAGCCGCCCTTGACGGTCCCAGATGGCTACGGCAGGGCTGGCGGGTAGTTGCTCGCTGCCGGGGAGGTTGGCAATCAACTGCAGACGAGCAAGGTCGGCGGGCAGCTGACCCTGGCTGCCCGGCCTTTGCACGAGATGAAAATTGACCCCCAGCGGTGTGAAATGCTCGATCAGTTCGCTCAGGTGCTGCTGGTTGCCGACGTTGCACGGGCAGGCCGGATCCCAGAAGTGCACCACGCGAATCGGCCCAGGTCCGGCGAGCTCGGCGGGCAGGCGCAGCGAGCTGCCGTCGAACAGGGTGGTTTGATTGTCGAAGGGACGTAGGTAGCGGGATTGGAAGCTGTCGTAGGCCCACCAGACAACGGCGGCGCAGAGTACTGCCATGAGCGTGCCCAGCAGCATCTTGATGGATCGTGTCGGCATGGGTTGTCCGTAGACCAATGGCCGCCGCAGAACCCTGTAGGAGCGGTGGTGTCTGTTAAGGGGCGCTCAGCTTGCCATGTCGCGAGCATAAGCTGAATATCACAGGTCAATATCGCTGTGGATTTACCCCATGCCCGCTTCACTGCATCCCGACCTGCTGCGTGCCAGTCTGGCCCCCTTGACCGAGCGCCATCCGTTATCGGCGCAGGCTTTGGAGTATCAGCGCTTCTATGGCCTGGACCTGCCGGCGCAGAGCTGGTTGGGGGGCTTCAAGGCCGGTGGCTTCGAACTGGTCGGGCAGGTCTGGCTGCCGCTGCAACCGGTGGCCACGCTGCTGTTGCTGCACGGCTACTACGACCATATGGGGCTGTATCGCCACGTGATCGAATGGGCACTGGGCCAGGGCTACGCGGTGATCAGTTGCGACCTGCCAGGGCACGGGCTATCGAGCGGCGAGCGGGCCAGCATCACTGATTTTGCCCTCTACCAGCAGACCTTGGACGCCTTGTTCGAGCAAGCGCGTGGCCTTGATCTGCCGCGCCCTTGGCACCTGTGCGGGCAGAGTACCGGCGGCGCGATTGCGGTCGATCATTTGCTCTACAGCGGCGAGCGCAGCCCGGTGGACGGCCAGGTCATCCTGCTGGCGCCGCTGGTACGGCCACAGTCCTGGCGCTGGTCGAAGCTCAGTTATCGGGTGCTGCGCCACTTCGTCAACGGCATCGAGCGGCGTTTCAGCGAGAACAGCAACGACCCGGCATTCCTGCCATTTCTGCAAGCCGACCCGCTGCAGCCGCGCCGTCTGCCGACGGCCTGGGTCGGGGCGCTGATGGCTTGGGTCAAACGCATCGAGGCCGCGCCGCGCAGTGCGCGGCGGCCGTTGATCGTGCAAGGGGAGGCCGATGGTACGGTCGACTGGCCCTACAACCTCAAGGTGCTCAAGGCCAAGTTCGCTGAGCCGCAAATCCTGATGCTGCCTGAGGCGCGGCATCATCTGGCCAACGAGCTGCCGGCCATTCGTCAGCGCTATTTCGACTTCATCGATCAGCGCCTTGGCTGATCACTTGAGGTCGTTGGCGCTCTGGCCGACCGCCAGGCCTGCGCGTACTGCGGCCAGCGCGGCCTTGTAGTAGGCCTGGCCCTCTGCCGATTCGGCGAAGGTCGAGAACTGTTCCAGCTCGGCATCGCTCAGGTCGCGGTACACGTACAGCAGGGTGTTGTTGAGGTCTTCGCCAATCTGGTTCATCAGCCGCTGGCGCTGGCCGTCGAGCAGGCCCTGGGCTTGTCCTGCGCCAAACAGGCCGGGAATCATCGAGCTCAGGCTGTCGGCGGCGACCCCGGCAATCGCCAGGCTGACTTCAGCGCCGGCTTCGCGAGCCGGCAGGGCCTGGGCCAGGTGGCCGATGATCAACTGACGGGTGTCACTGGCCTGGATCTTCGGCAGGCCCTTGGCGTTTTTCGCCAACTGGTCCTTGCGCGTGGCCAGCAGCTCGGCGGCCACCACCTTGCGGCCCAGCGGCGACTGGAAGAAGGCCAGGGCGGGCGCCGGATTGCTCAGGTTGCTGCGCAGCTGGGCCTGGGCCCGTTGGTCCATGGCCTGGGCTTGGAAGCGTTGGTTGCTGTTGCTCACCAACGCCTGGTAAACCGCAGGCGGCAGACTATTGCGGTAGCGCTGTTGGGCGGCGCTCACGGCATCGGTGAAATGGGCGCGCTGGTCTGGCCAGCCGGCGGCCTTGTACAGCTGATCGAGGGTGTCTGCCCAGACAGGCATGGTGCAGATCATCAGCAAGAGCAGGGAAAACAAACGGCGCATTCAGGACTCCTGTCGGCAGTGCGCTATTGTCCGTGGCGTGGCGTGAGTTTGTCGAGACGCAATGACGAACGTCAGCCAAGTGGCGCTGGAGGGGGGCAGGGCGAATGGATATGATGCGCCATGCACAATACTCTCGAATCTCCCATGCTGTCGGCTGTTGTCGATGACCTGGCCACCCGTGGCTGGTCTGAGCAGGCCAACTTTCTGCCTGCCGACCTGGTTCGCGCACTGGCGACCGAATGCCGACGCCGCGCTGCCGAAGGCGAACTCAACCCTGCCGGGGTTGGGCGCGGCGCTGCCCAAGAGGTTCGCGAGGCGATCCGTGGCGATCACATCCTATGGCTCGACCCTGGCGAGTCTGACGACTGCGATCAGTACCTCGATGCCATGGATGAGCTGCGCCTGGCGATCAACCAGGGGTTGTTCATCGGTCTTGAGGACTACGAGTGCCACTTCGCCCTGTATCCACCAGGGGCCTTCTACCGCCGGCACCTGGATCGCTTCCGTGATGACGATCGACGGGCGGTCTCGGCGGTGTTTTACCTCAATGAAAACTGGCAGCCCGGCGATGGTGGCGAGCTGCGCATGTTCCTTGCCGATGAGGTCGTACGCGATGTGCAGCCTACGGCGGGCACCCTGGTGGTGTTCCTTTCCGGGGATATCCCCCACGAAGTATTGGCAGCCAGGCGAGATCGACTGTCCTTGACCGGCTGGTTCCGGCGGCGTGGCAATGAGCCGTTCTGAGTGCGCCAAGGTGCTGGTCAGCGCCTGCCTGCTCGGCCAGCCGGTTCGCTATGACGGGCGCGCCAGCGGCCATCCGGATTTGCTGCAACGCTGGCAGGCCGAGGGCCGGGTAGTGCCGTTGTGTCCAGAGGTGGCCGGTGGGCTGCCAACCCCGCGTCCGCCGGCGGAGATTCCGGGCGGGCAGGGCGCGCAGGTACTTGCCGGTCAGGCGCGAGTGATCGCGGTGTCGGGTGAGGATGTCAGCGAGGCGTTTCTGGCGGGTGCTCAGCTGGCCCTGGCGGTGGTTCGACGGCATGGCATCCGGGTGGCGGTGCTCAAGTCTGGCAGCCCTTCGTGCGGTAACCGCTTGACCTACGATGGCAGCTTCAGTGGGGTGAAGGTGCCGGGCGAAGGGGTGACCACCGCGCTGCTGCGGCGCGAGGGGGTGTTGGTGTTCAGTGAGCTGGAACTGGATCAGGCAGAGCAGGCTGTTCAGGCATTAATGCGCTGAAGGTGCCGGCCTCATCGCGGGGCAAGCCCGCTCCCACGACGCCGCTCCCACGCTGCCTGTCGGGAGCTCGTGGGAGCGGGCTTGCCCCGCGATGAGGGCGTCACTGACCTGCCGTAGCTTGCTCGCCACCCTCAAGCCATTTTTTCTCCAGCGCCGCCAAGCGGCCGTCATCCTTGATCCGCTGCAATGCGTTGTTCACTGAGCTCTCGAACGCCGGGTTGTCTTTCTGGAATGGAATAACCCGCTTGGCTTTGCCAAACGATTGGCTGACATCCAGGGCTCCTTCGACCTTCTGCTCGACACTCATCTGATTCAAGGCAATATCGAACTTGCCGCTTTCCACACCCGGCAACACCTCTTCGGCCGGCGCCTCGATGAACTCGGCGCGCAGGTCCAGCTCCTTGGCCAGTGCCTGGCCCAATTCGATATCGAACCCGGTCAGGTGCTCTGCGTCCTTGAACGCATAGGGCGGTGTGTCGGCTTGTACGGCAATGCGCAGTTCGCCCCGGTCGTTGATTTCGTCTATCAGCTCGGCCTGAGCCAACGGAGTGATCAGTACTGCCAGCAGTACGCCAATGGTCAAACGCATGAGAGCCCCTTCTGGTTCGGCAGGTGAATTTCATTCGCCGCGGCTTTCTGTCTTGCCTCGGTCGAACGCAGGCTATGACCTTGTGTCCCGATTAATGTTTTAGTCTGCCCTGATTTTTTTATAACGTGGGTTTTAGACACCTTTGGCCACAATTGGTCTATGTTGAACTTCCGCTGCCTTTCGTTTCGGTAGCGGTTATTGAAGTGAATCACAGGAGAAGTGAATGAACAGCCTATTTTCGCGTGCTGCGGTTGCCGGTCTGCTGATGGGGGCGTCGCTGTTTGCCAGTGCCGCGGATGCCCTCAAGAGCCAGGAGCCGCCGACGGGCGCCAAGGTCTTCATCGTTTCCCCCGCCGATGGCGCTACGGTCGACAAGACCTTCACCGTCAAATTCGGTATCGAGGGCATGGAGCTTAAACCTGCGGGCGACCAGACCCCGCACAGCGGCCATCACCACTTGCTGGTGGATGTCGACAAAGAGCCGGTCAAGGACATGCCGCTGCCGACTAGCCTGATGCCAGAGAATAACGCGCCGCTGCCGGCTGGGCCGCAGGTGCTGCACTTCGGCAAGGCGCAGACAGAAGCCACCATCACCCTGACGCCGGGCAAGCACACCCTGCAGCTGGTGCTGGGTGACCAGTATCACGTGCCGTTCAAACCGGGCGTTGAGTCGCAGAAGATCACTGTTACGGTCAAGTAATGAACATTTAGCAGGATTGGCTGGGGTAGTTAACGCCTCATCGCGGGGCCAGCCCGCTCCCACGCCAGTCCCTGCGCCGCAACTGACCCAACGAAAAAAGGGAGGCCACCAGGGCCTCCCTTTTTCATCCAGCCAGAGAACTTAGAACAATACGCGCGAGCGAATAGTGCCCTTGACGTGCTGCAGTTTCTCTTGGGCCAGGTCCGAGTACTCGGCATCTACGTCGATGACCACGTAACCCACTTTCTCGTTGGTCTGCAGGAACTGACCGGAGATGTTAATACCGTTCTCGGCGAACACTTTGTTGATCTCGCTGAGCACACCCGGGATGTTTTGGTGGATGTGCAGCAGGCGGTGCTTGCCTGGGTGAGCCGGCAGGGCAACTTCCGGGAAGTTGACCGACGACACGGAAGTACCGTTGTCGCTGTACTTGACCAGCTTCTCGGCCACTTCCAGGCCAATGTTGGCCTGTGCTTCGGCGGTGGAGCCACCGATGTGCGGGGTCAGGATCACGTTGTCCAGGCCGCGCAGCGGGCTTTCGAACTCTTCGTCGTTGGAGCGCGGCTCGACCGGGAATACGTCGATGGCAGCGCCGATCAGGTGCTTGTCCTTGATCGCGGCGGCCAGGTGGTCCAGCTCGACCACGGTGCCACGGGCAGCGTTGATCAGGATCGCGCCCTTCTTCATCGCGCGGATTTCCTTCTCGCCGATCATCCACTGGGTGGATGGCAGCTCAGGCACGTGCAGCGAGACGATGTCGGCCAGGCCCAGCAGCTCGTTCAGGCTGGCGACCTGAGTGGCGTTACCCAGTGGCAGCTTGGTCAGTGGGTCGAAGAAGTACACCTGCATGCCCAGGCTCTCGGCCAGGACCGACAGTTGCGTGCCGATCGAGCCGTAGCCGACGATGCCCAGCTTCTTGCCGCGGATTTCGAACGAGTTGGCCGCGCTCTTGATCCAGCCGCCACGGTGGCACGAGGCGTTCTTCTCAGGGATGCCGCGCAGCAGCAGGATGGCCTCGGCCAGCACCAGCTCGGCCACCGAGCGGGTGTTCGAGTAAGGGGCGTTGAACACGGCAATACCGCGCTCGCGGGCCGCTTCCAGGTCGACCTGGTTGGTGCCGATGCAGAAGCAGCCGACCGCGACCAGTTTCTTCGCGCAGTCGAAGATCTCGTCAGTCAGTTGGGTGCGCGAGCGGATGCCGATGAAGTGGGCGTCGGCGATCTTTTCCTTGAGCTCTGCTTCTGGCAAGGAACCCGTGAGGTACTCGATGTTGGTGTAGCCGGCAGCCTTGAGGGTATCGACCGCGTTCTGGTGCACACCTTCAAGAAGAAGGAACCGGATCTTGCTCTTGTCGAGAGAAGTCTTGCTCATCTGCGTAAACCTGTATCCCGGAGAAAAAATGGCGAGGGGGTAAAGCGGCGCGGCGTCGGCCTTAGCACGAACAGCGGGAGGGCTATGCTAGCATACGCGACACAATCTGAGCCCATACCGACAGGTGAAGAGTGCTCAGGGTGACTATGAATAAGTCGAGAGTTCCAGCGATGACCCACCCTGCGGTAATTGATGAGCTGATGACCCTGGTCGACCCTGGCAAGGTCCTTACCGATCCCGCTTCGCTCGAGGCTTACGGCAAGGACTGGACCAAGCATTACCCTCCCGCGCCCAGCGCCATTGTGCTGCCCAAGACCACCGAACAGGTGCAGGCTATCGTCGCCTGGGCCAATAAGCACAAGGTAGCACTGGTGCCCTCTGGCGGACGAACGGGGCTCTCGGCAGGTGCGGTGGCGGCCAATGGTGAAGTGGTCGTTGCGTTCGATTACATGAACCAGATTCTGGCTTTCAATGAATTCGACCGCACGGTGGTTTGCCAACCCGGTGTGGTGACCCGTCAGCTGCAACAGTTTGCCGAAGATAACGGCCTTTATTACCCAGTAGATTTCGCCTCATCGGGATCCAGCCAGATTGGCGGCAACATCGGCACCAATGCCGGCGGAATCAAGGTGATTCGCTATGGCATGACCCGCAACTGGGTCGCTGGGCTGAAAGTGGTTACCGGCAAGGGCGAGTTGCTGGAGCTGAACAAAGACCTGATCAAGAACGCCACGGGCTACGACCTGCGTCAGCTGTTCATTGGTGCCGAGGGCACATTGGGCTTTGTGGTTGAAGCGACCATGCGTCTTGACCGCGCGCCGCGCAACCTCACCGCGATGGTGCTGGGCACGCCGGACTTCGACTCGATCATGCCGGTGCTGCATGCCTTCCAGGGTCGCCTTGACCTGACCGCTTTCGAGTTCTTCTCCGACAAGGCCCTGGCCAAAGTCATGGGTCGTGGCGATGTACCGCCGCCGTTCGCTACTGATTGCCCGTTCTATGCGCTGCTGGAGTTCGAGGCCCTCAATGAAGATGTAGCCAACGACGCCTTGGCCACCTTCGAGCATTGCGTCGAGCAAGGTTGGGTGCTGGACGGGGTGATGAGCCAAAGCGAAACCCAGCTGAAAAACCTGTGGAAGCTGCGCGAGTACATTTCCGAGACCATCTCCCACTGGACCCCGTACAAAAATGACATCTCCGTCACCGTCTCCAAGGTGCCGGCGTTTCTGCGCGAAATCGATGCGATCGTCGGCCAGCACTACCCCGATTACGAAGTGGTCTGGTACGGCCATATTGGCGATGGCAACCTGCACCTGAACATCCTCAAGCCCGACGACATGAGCAAGGACGACTTCTTTGCCTCCTGCGCCAAGGTCAACAAGTGGGTATTCGAGATCGTCGAGCGCTATAACGGCTCGATTTCCGCCGAGCATGGCGTGGGCATGACCAAGCGCGACTACCTGGGCTATAGCCGCTCAGCGCATGAAATCGCCTGCATGAAAGCCATAAAGGCCGTTTTCGACCCTAACGGCATCATGAATCCGGGTAAGATCTTCGCTCCTGAATAAAAGCAGTAAGCAGAAGGAGTCGGCCATGAGTTACCAGCACCAGTACGTAGACGGCACGCGCATTCACTTCCCGCTGGGCAAAGTGGTGTGCATCGGGCGCAACTACGCCGAACATGCCAAGGAACTGGACAACCCCATTCCGACCGAGCCGCTGCTGTTCATCAAGCCGGGCAGTTGCGTGGTGCCGCTGGAAGGTGGCTTCAAGATCCCGACTGAGCGTGGCTCGGTGCACTATGAAGCGGAAATCGCCGTGCTGCTGGGCAAGCCGCTGTCAGCCCATCCTTCGGAAGAAGAGGTGCTCGATGCCATCTCCGGTTTCGCCCCGGCGCTGGACCTGACCCTGCGCGACCTGCAGGCCAAACTCAAGGAGAAGGGCCTGCCGTGGGAACTGGCCAAGAGCTTCGACGGCGCCTGCGTGCTGCCGCCATTCGTTTCTGCCGGCACCTTTGAAGACCTCAAGGACATTCCGGTGCGCCTGACCATCAACGGCGAAGTGCGCCAGGATGGCAACAGCGCGCTGATGCTCAATCCGATCGTGCCGATCATCCAGCACATTGCCTCGCATTTCTCGCTGCAGCCGGGGGATGTGATTTTGACCGGTACTCCAGCGGGTGTCGGGCCGTTCAATGTCGGTGATGAGTTGGTGCTGGAACTGCCGGGTGTGGTCCGCTTCGAGAGCCGGGTGCTCTGATCTGATACCGCCGCACCTTCTTCACGGGTAAAACCGCCTCACAGCACCTTGCAGCGCTGCACAAACCTGTGAGAGCGGGCTTGCCCGCGAAGAGGCCATGACTGAGCCACCTGTCCTGGCAGCAATTAGCGTTTTTTTCACAAACAATCCGGATAATGCACGCAATTTCGTCCATTCGCCGGCGTTAGGAAAAACGCGGCATCCCCAGGATCACTACCTCTATGGCAACGCCCTCCAGCGCTTCACTTCCTCCACCGCGCAAGCGTCGCCTGTTCCTGCGTTGGCCTTTCGTGCTGGGCGTGGTGGCGGTCATCGGCTATGGCTTGTCAGTTGCCATGCACTGGGACGATCGCGGCCAACTGTGGATCAAAGAGCGCTTCGAAAGCACTGCCGAGCGCAGTGAAAGTGTCTGGCTGCCCGACTACATTGCCGATATCGATGCCAAAGTGTTGCCTGGCATGGCCGATGACGAAGCTTCGGACCTGGCGTTCAACCCGCATACCCGCACCCTGTTCGCCGTCATGGGCAATAACCCGTTCCTGGTCGAGTTGAGCCTGGATGGCGACGTCCTGCGCAAGATGCCGCTACTGGGCTGGGACAACCCCGAAGGCGTGGCGGTGCTGGAAGATGGCCAGATCGCAATCGTCGATGAGCGCAGTCATGACCTCACCCTGGTCAAGGTCGACGCCAGCACCACTTCGCTCAAACGCGACGATTTCAAGCGCTATGACTTGGGTAAGTCCGCCGACGACAACAAAGGTTTCGAGGCGATCGCTTGGGACCCCGTACGCCAGCGCCTGGTGATCGGCGAGGAGCGGCCCCCGAAGCTGTTCACCTGGAACACCGATGGCCGCAGCCCGCTGACCGGCGACAAGCAGCCGCTGCCCAACGATCAGCTTGATTTGCGCAACCTGTCGGCGCTGGGCGTTGATCCGCGCACCGGCCACCTGTTGGCCTTGTCGGCGGATTCGAACATGTTGCTGGAGCTGGACGAGAACGGCGAGCAAGTCAGCTTCATGACCCTGCTTGGCGGTTTCAATGGCCTCAACAATCGGGTGCCGCGTGCCGAAGGTGTGGCCATGGATGACCAGGGCACCCTGTATATCGTCAGCGAGCCCGACCTGTTCTATCGATTCAAGAAGCACTGACGGCCGTCTGCTCAGGCGACAGTGATGGCATTAAGCTTTACTTCAGCTGATCGTGGTTAGATTCGCCTCCCTTTCGCCGAGTCTGCCTTCATGCGCCGTTATTTTCGCTTGCCGTTGTTACTGCTGTTTCTGGGCTTGTCCTCGCTGCTGGTGATTGGCCTGGCGGCGCATGAGTTTCGCCTGTTCGAGCGCGGCTGGTTCAATCTCAAGACCTGGTGGCAGCCTGCCGAGCAAGGCATTGGACTTGGGCGTTACCAGGTGGTCCTAGAGGCCCAGCCAATTGAGGGCTTGGACGACGACATCTCGGCGCTCACCTACGATCCTGAGCGCAAGACCCTGTTCAGCGTTACCAACAAACGTTCCGAGCTGATCGAGCTGTCGCTGGATGGGCGCATTCTGCGCCGCGTCCCCCTGACCGGCTTCGGTGATCCGGAGGCGGTGGAGTATGTCGGCTCGAACAGTTTCGTGATTACCGACGAGCGTCAGCAGCGGCTGATCCGGGTTCGCCTGGATGACGACACGCTGTTTCTCGACGCCAACGATGCCGAGCAGCTGACCTTGGGCATCGGCCTCAATGGCAACAAGGGTTTTGAGGGGCTGGCCTACGACTCGGCGGGCAAGCGCCTGTTCGTCGCCAAGGAACGTGACCCGATGGTGATCTACGAGGTTCACGGCTTCCCCCATGAAAACCCAGAGCAGCCCTATGCGGTGCACGTGGTGCAGGATCGCAAGCGCGATTCACGCTTGTTCGTGCGTGATCTGTCGAGTTTGCAGTTCGATGAGCGTAGCGGGCACTTGCTGGCGCTGTCCGATGAATCGCGCTTGGTGGTCGAGTTGGATGTGAAGGGCAAGCCATTGAGCACCTTGTCGTTGAGCAAGGGTTATCAAGGCTTGAAGAAGACCGTGCCGCAGGCAGAAGGGATCGCCATGGATGATGCGGGGACGATCTACCTGGTAAGCGAGCCGAACCTGTTCTATGTGTTCAAACAGCCGGCTGAATGATTGCCCTTGAGGGCTCTATCGCGGGGCAAGCCCGCTCCCACTTCGTAAGTGAGCTGCCCCAAGAAAATGGATTGGTGTTCAACTTCCTGGGCGCAGCGCAGTACGTGGGAGCGGGCTTGCCCCGCGATGCATTACTCGGCCTTGAGGCTCTTCACACCTTCAGCAGTCCCCAGCAACAGCAAATCCGCCGGACGCGCCGCGAACAGGCCATTGGTCACCACACCCACGATCGCATTGATCTGGCTTTCCAGCTCCACCGGGTTGGTGATCTGCAGGTTATACACATCGAGGATCACGTTACCGTTGTCGGTTACCACACCCTCGCGGTACACCGGATCCCCACCGAGTTTGACCAACTGACGGGCGACATGGCTGCGCGCCATCGGGATCACTTCGACTGGCAGCGGGAAGGCGCCGAGCACCGGCACCAGCTTGCTGCCGTCAGCGATGCAGATGAAGGTCTTGGCCACGGCCGCAACGATCTTCTCGCGGGTCAGGGCCGCGCCACCGCCCTTGATCAGGTTCAGGTGCGCGTCGCTCTCGTCGGCGCCATCGACGTAGAACTCCAGTTCGCTGACCGTGTTCAGCTCGTACACCGGAATGCCATGGCCCTTCAGGCGCTGGGCAGTGGCTTCGGAGCTGGCGACCGCGCCGTCAAACGCCGTCTTGTGCTGAGCCAGGGCGTCGATGAAGAAGTTGGCGGTCGAACCGGTGCCGACGCCGACAACGCTTTTATCATCCAGCTTGGGCAGAATGAAATCGACAGCGGCCTGGGCGACGGCCTGTTTGAGTTGGTCCTGGGTCATGCGGGCTCCGAGTGGGGCTGGGGAGTTTCGAGAGGCGCATAGTATAGCGGCAAGCGCCGGCAAAACCTCGGCTTTGCTGTGGTCCGCCGACGTAGCGCTGGGGTAGACTCGCAGGCCTTGTCCCGCGGCCCAGTGATGCTTTCCCGATGCTCGAACAGTACGTCAAGAAGATCCTCACCTCGCGCGTCTACGACGTCGCCGTCGAAACCCCGCTGCACAGCGCCGGCCAGCTGAGCAAACGCCTGGGCAACCAGATCCTGCTCAAGCGCGAAGACCTACAGCCGGTGTTCTCGTTCAAGATCCGCGGGGCATACAACAAGCTGGCCCAGCTGAGCCCGGAAGAACTGGCCCGTGGCGTGGTCACTGCCTCGGCCGGCAACCATGCCCAGGGCGTTGCCCTGGCGGCCCGCGAGCTGGGCATCAAGGCTACCATCGTGATGCCCAAGACCACCCCCGAGATCAAGATCGAAGGAGTGCGCTCGCGCGGCGGCAAGGTCGTGCTGCATGGCGACTCGTTCCCCGAGGCACTGGCCTATTCGTTGAAGCTGGTCGAGGAAAAAGGCTTCGTCTATATCCACCCCTACGATGACCCGCACACCATCGCCGGGCAGGGCACCGTGGCCATGGAAATCCTGCGTCAGCACCCAGGCCGGCTGGACGCGATCTTCGTCCCGGTCGGCGGCGGTGGGCTGATCGCCGGTATCGCTGCCTACGTCAAATACCTGCGCCCGGAAATCAAGGTAATCGGCGTCGAGCCAGATGATTCCAACTGCCTGCAAGCGGCTATGGCCGCTGGTGAGCGGGTGGTCCTGCCGCAAGTCGGGCTGTTCGCCGATGGCGTGGCAGTGGCGCAGATCGGCCAGCATACCTTTGATATCTGCAAGCTCCACGTCGATGAAGTGGTCACCGTTAGCACTGACGAGATCTGTGCGGCAATCAAAGATATCTACGACGATACCCGCTCGATCACCGAACCTGCTGGCGCCTTGGGCGTTGCTGGGATCAAGAAATACGTTGAGATGACCGGCGTGACCGGCCATACCCTGGTGGCTATCGACTCGGGCGCCAACGTCAACTTCGACCGCCTGCGCCACGTCGCTGAGCGCGCCGAGTTGGGCGAAAAGCGCGAAGCGATCATCGCCGTGACCATCCCAGAACGTCCAGGCAGCTTCAAGGCCTTCTGCGAAGCCATCGGCAAACGCCAGATCACTGAGTTCAACTACCGCAAGCACACCTCGGACGAGGCGCATATCTTCGTCGGCGTGCAGACCCATCCGGAGAACGACCCGCGGGCTATGTTGGTTCAGCAGTTGATCGAGCAAGGCTTCCCGGTTACCGACCTGACCGACAACGAACTGGCCAAATTGCACATTCGCCACATGGTCGGTGGGCATTCGGCGGGCGCCAGTGATGAGATCGTGCTGCGCTTCGAGTTCCCCGAGCGGCCGGGGGCATTGTTCAACTTCCTCAACAAGCTCGGTGGGCGCTGGAATATCTCGATGTTCCATTACCGCAACCATGGCGCTGCCGATGGCCGGGTGGTGGCGGGGCTGCAAGTGCCGGAAGACGAGCGTCACCTGGTACCAGCGGCATTGGCCAAGATTGGCTATCCATATTGGGATGAGACCGAGAACCCGGCTTACCGGTTGTTTTTGGGCTAAAGGGCTAAGCTAGGCTTCAAAGGCCTCATCGCAAGGCAAGCCCGCTCCCACGCCAAGCCTGTGTAACGGTTGCACTATCGTGGGAGCGGGCTTGCCCCGCGATGAAGCCCGCAAGCCCAACCAAGGACTCGAAAATGGAATACCTGACTACCCTCAAGGCCGCCCACATCATCGCCACCGTGCTGCTGCTCGCCAGCGCCCTGGGCCTGGCGATCTGGACTTGGCGTGCGCGTCGGCGCGGTGACGCCACGGTCTACAGCCAACTGCTGCGCCGCCCGCTGCTGTTCGTCTGGCTGTTGATGGGCGTGTGCCTGCTGAGCATGCCGTTTACCGGCTGGTGGCTGGTGCACCTGATCGGTTGGCCGCTGGGGCAGACCTGGGTGTTGGCCTCCAGCGTCATCTATACCTTTGGCGCGTTCAGTGCCTGGTGGTTGCTGGTGCGGCTGAACCGGCTGCGTCGGGCTGAGCCTACTGGGCTGCGCTTTACTCTGGCGTTGGCGGTGTTCAGTGGTGTGTGTTTCTTGTCCATCGCCGGGCTGATGGGCGCCAAGCCAGTCTGAGGGTGTAGCCGATCGGGGGGCAAGCCCGCTCCCACGCAACCTGCGTAACCAGCGTGGCAGTGGGCTTGCCCCGCGATAGCTGGGATCAATCGCGCAGGGAAATAACCTGCCAGCCACGCTGCTCGGCATGGGCACGCAGCTTTGGGTCTGGGTCTACCGCCACTGCATGCGTCACCTGCTCCAGTAGCGGCACATCGTTCATCGAGTCGCTATAGAAGTAGCTGTCCTCCAGGTCATAGCCATTCTCCAGCATCCAGCGCTTGAGCCGCGTCACTTTGCCTTCACGAAAGCACGGTATATCGGTACTACGCCCGGTGTAGCGCTCGCCCTCGCGTTCGCACTCGGTGGCCAGCAGGGTGCGCACACCCAGGCGCCGGGCAATGGGGGCGGTCACGAAGCGGTTGGTCGCGGTGATGATGACCAGTTTGTCGCCCGCCTCGCGGTGCTGGCGCAGCAGGGCCAGGGCTTTGGGCAGGATGATCGGCTCGATGCAGTCGCGCATGAATTCGCGGTGCCACTGATCGAGCTGGGCCGGTTCGGTGGCGGCGAAGATTTCCATCGAGAAGGCCAGGTAGGCCTGCAGGTCCAGGGTGCCGTTGAGGTAATCCTGATAGAACGCATCGTTGCGCTGCTTATAGGCGACAGGGTCAAGAATGCTCCGTTCGCACAGGTAGTCACCCCAGGCGTGATCGCTGTCGCCGCCGAGGAGGGTATTGTCCAGGTCGAATAAAGCCAGGCGCATCAAGGTCACTCGCTTAAGGCACAGGGTGGCCCCGCAGAATACGGAGTTTTCACCTCGCTGCACATAAGCGTGGCGGGCGCGTTGCTGCGCTTGTGAGCTTTGTGGAACAATGCGGTGACATGCGTTTGCGAGGTTGCTGCCGTGATCGACCCGGATGGTTTTCGCCCTAATGTCGGCATCATTCTGACCAATGATGCCGGGCAGGTGCTATGGGCTCGGCGGATCAACCAGGATGCCTGGCAGTTTCCCCAGGGGGGCATCAACCCCGACGAGACGCCAGAAGACGCCCTGTACCGCGAGCTGAATGAAGAAGTCGGCCTTGAGCGCGACGATGTGGAAATTCTTGCCTGCACCCGTGGCTGGTTGCGTTATCGTTTACCCCAGCGTCTGGTGCGGACCCACAGCCAGCCGCTGTGCATCGGCCAGAAACAGAAATGGTTCCTGCTGCGCCTGGTCACCAATGAGCAGCGGGTACGGATGGACCTGACCGGTAAACCGGAATTCGACGGCTGGCGCTGGGTCAGCTATTGGTATCCGCTGGGCCAGGTGGTGACATTCAAGCGCGAGGTCTACCGTCGCGCCCTGAAAGAGCTAGCACCGCGCCTGCTGACGCGCGACTGACGACGGAGTTCGACCCCGAGCCATGCTCAATACGCTGCGCAAGATCGTCCAGGAAGTGAACTCCGCCAAAGATCTCAAGACGGCGTTGGGGATCATTGTCTTGCGCGTCAAGGAGGCCATGGGCAGCCAGGTCTGCTCGGTCTACCTGCTCGACCCGGAAAGCAACCGCTTCGTGCTGATGGCCACCGAGGGTCTGAACAAGCGCTCGATCGGCAAGGTCAGCATGGCGCCCAACGAGGGTCTGGTCGGCCTGGTCGGTACCCGCGAAGAGCCGCTGAACCTGGAAAACGCCGCCGATCACCCGCGTTACCGGTATTTTGCCGAAACCGGCGAAGAGCGCTTCGCCTCCTTCCTCGGCGCACCGATCATCCACCACCGGCGAGTGGTCGGGGTATTGGTCATCCAGCAGAAAGAGCGCCGCCAGTTCGATGAAGGTGAAGAAGCGTTTCTAGTCACCATGAGCGCTCAGCTCGCCGGGGTCATCGCCCATGCCGAGGCGACCGGCTCGATTCGTGGCCTGGGCCGCCAAGGCAAGGGCATCCAGGAGGCGCGCTTCGTCGGCGTGCCGGGTTCGCCCGGCGCTGCGGTCGGCCGCGCCGTGGTCATGTTGCCGCCGGCCGACCTGGAAGTGGTGCCCGATAAAACCGTCGATGACATCGACGCCGAGCTGAAACTGTTCAACAACGCCCTGGAAGGGGTGCGCGCCGACATGCGCAAGCTGTCGGCCAAACTCGCCACCCAGCTGCGTCCGGAAGAGCGGGCATTGTTCGACGTGTACCTGATGATGCTCGAAGACGCCGCCCTGGGTGGCGAAGTGGTCGAAGTCATCAAGACTGGCCAATGGGCCCAGGGCGCCCTGCGCCAAGTGGTGGGCGAGCACGTCAATCGCTTCGAACTGATGGACGACGACTACCTGCGTGAGCGCGCCTCGGACGTCAAAGACCTCGGCCGGCGACTGCTGGCCTACCTGCAAGAGGCCCGCTCGCAGTCGCTGGTGTACGCTGAAAACACCATCCTGGTCAGCGAAGAGCTGACCCCGGCGATGCTCGGCGAAGTGCCGGAAGGCAAGCTGGCGGGCCTGGTGTCCGTACTGGGTTCGGGTAACTCGCACGTGGCGATTCTGGCCCGGGCGATGGGTATCCCGACGGTCATGGGCCTGGTCGACCTGCCGTATTCGAAGGTCGACGGCATCGAGATGATCGTCGACGGCTACAAGGGCGAGGTGTTCACCAACCCCAGCGACGTGCTGCGCAAGCAGTACAGCGACGTCGTCGAGGAGGAGCGCCAGCTGGCCCAGGGCCTGGACGCGCTGCGCGAGCTGCCTTGCGTGACCCCGGACGGCCATCGCATGCCGCTGTGGGTCAACACTGGCTTGCTCGCCGATGTCGCCCGCGCCCAGCAGCGCGGCGCCGAAGGCGTCGGCCTGTACCGCACCGAAGTGCCGTTCATGATCAACCAGCGCTTCCCCAGCGAGAAAGAACAGCTAGCGATCTACCGCGAACAACTGGCGGCGTTCCATCCGCTGCCGGTGACCATGCGGACCCTGGATATCGGCGGTGACAAGTCGCTGTCGTATTTCCCGATCAAGGAAGAAAACCCCTTCCTCGGTTGGCGCGGTATTCGCGTGACGCTGGACCACCCGGAAATCTTCCTGGTGCAGACCCGCGCCATGCTCAAGGCCAGCGAAGGCCTGAACAACCTGCGCATCCTGCTGCCGATGATTTCCGGTATTCATGAGCTGGAAGAGGCGCTGCACCTGATCCACAGGGCCTGGGGCGAGGTGCGCGATGAGGGCACCGACGTGCCGATGCCACCGGTGGGGGTGATGGTCGAGATTCCGGCTGCGGTGTACCAGACCAAGGAGCTGGCGCGGCAGGTGGATTTCCTTTCCGTCGGTTCGAACGACCTGACCCAGTACCTGCTGGCGGTCGACCGCAACAACCCGCGGGTCGCCGATTTGTATGACTACCTGCACCCAGCGGTGTTGCAGGCGGTGCAGACTGTGGTCCGCGATGCCCATGCCGAGGGCAAGCCGGTGAGTATCTGCGGCGAGATGGCCGGTGATCCGGCGGCGGCGATCCTGCTGATGGCGATGGGCTTCGACAGCCTGTCGATGAACGCCACCAACCTGCCGAAGGTGAAGTGGATGCTGCGCCAGATCAACATGAGCAAGGCCAAGGAATTGCTCGCCGATGCCATGAGCCATGACAACCCGCAAGTTATCCACAGCTCGCTGCAGCTGGCGCTGAAGAACCTGGGGCTAGCGCGGATGATCGGGCCTGGGGCGAACAAGACCCTCTGAGTCAGCCTGGAAAGACATCGACTCGTGATCGATTCGTGATCGACTCGTGGGAGCGGGGGGGGCCCCCCCTAGCGCCAAGTGCATTCGGCATCGCTATGGCGGGGCAAGCCCGCTCCCACGCAGCCCGCTCCCAACCAGCCCGTACCTCGCTGGGGTCTCAGGTTGTCAGCTCGACTTCCCCCAGATGCCCGCCAAACGGCCCAAAGCTGCGCTCGACCATCCGCCGCCGGCCCTGCTTGTCGACAATCAGCACCGTACTCGCCCGCGTCCCGTAGTTCTGGCTGGCGATAAACGCACTGGACAGCAGCCGCTCGGTCGCCAAGCCAACCCCGGTGTCCGGCAGCTCGGCATCCGCCGCAGGTTCGCCATCGGCAAGCAAGCCCAGCAGTTGCCGTGGATCAGGATCATCCAGTAACCGCGCCAGCCCCTCACGGGTTTTCACCAGCTTCGGCCATGGCGTATCCAGCCCTGCGTTGGACAGCCCGTACACCCCAGGCTCCAGCAGGCGCGGCGCGGGCTCATGTGCGTGCAAGTAGCCCAGCTGCTCAGCATCGCCCACCAACAGATTGAACCCTGAATACTGGGCGCTGCGGCTGGCCACCTGATTTAGGTAAGCCTCGACCGCCAGCTCCCCTCGCAAGTACGCCGCCACCAGCTCGCCACGCGAACGCGGCCCAAGCGGCTGGCGTGGGTCGCGGATATTGGTCAAAGCCGCAAAGCGTCCGCCCGGCCCGACACCCAGCCAGGTCCCGCCCGCTTCCAGGTCGCGCCCGGCATAGACGCCTGGCGCATCTTCCCAAGCCGCCAGCGCCTGGGTCGGTCGAGCGTGGAACTCGTCGCGGTTGGCCGCGACGATCAGCGGCAGGGCGTGCCCCGGCCGCCAGGCAAATACGATCAGACACATAGGTTGGCCTCTGTGTTTTGCCTCACTCTACCCACTGGGGGGCGGTTGATCCATCCTGTCACAGTGTTCACCAGTGTCTGTCATAGAGTTCACTAGAGCCCAGACCCCGGCTTCCGTTACCATGCCGGATTGAATTTCAAGGGGTCGACGAATGGAGTTCGTACTCTATCTGCTGCTGGGCGCTTGCGCCGGCGTCCTGGCCGGGCTGTTCGGCGTGGGCGGCGGGATCATCATCGTGCCGGTGCTGGTGTTCAGTTTCACCTTGCAAGGCTTCGATCCCTCGGTGCTGACCCACCTGGCCGTGGGCACCTCACTGGCGACCATCGTCTTCACCTCGATCAATGCCGTGCGTGAACACCAGCGCAAGGGCGCGGTGCGCTGGCCGATCTTCGCCTGGATGACCCTCGGCATCCTCATCGGTGCCGGCATCGGTGCCAAGACCGCCTCGCTGATCCAGGGGCCGATGCTGCAGAAGATCATCGGCGTGTTCGCCCTGGTGATCGCCGTGCAGATGGCCCTGGACCTCAAGCCCAAGGCCAGTCGCGGCATCCCTGGCAAACCTGGGTTAACCGGCGCCGGCGTGGTGATCGGCTGGGCCTCGGCAATCTTCGGCATCGGTGGTGGCTCGCTGACCGTGCCGTTCCTGACCTGGCGCAGCCTGCCCATGCAGCAGGCGGTGGCAACGTCCTCGGCCTGTGGCCTGCCGATCGCCCTGGCCAGCGCCTTGAGCTTCATGCTGCTGGGCTGGCACGAAAGCCACCTGCCGGCGCACAGCCTGGGCTATGTGTACTTGCCGGCGCTGCTCGGCATCGCCGTGACCAGCATGTTCTTCGCCCGCTACGGCGCGCGGCTGGCGCACAAGCTGTCGCCGCGCCTGCTTAAACGTCTGTTCGCCGCGCTGCTGTTTTGCGTCGGGCTTAGCTTCCTGATTTGATCGAGAGGAACCGCAATGCTGCCTTACCCGCAGATCGACCCCGTCGCCGTAGCGCTCGGGCCGCTGAAAATTCACTGGTACGGCCTGATGTACCTGATCGGCATCGGCGGCGCCTGGCTGTTGGCCTCGCGCCGGCTGAACCGCTTCGATGCCACCTGGAGCCGGGAGAAACTCTCCGACCTGGTGTTCTGGTTGTCGATGGGGGTGATCGTCGGTGGACGCCTGGGCTACGTGCTGTTCTATGACCTGCAGGCCTACCTGGCCAACCCGACGCTGATCTTCGAGGTGTGGAAAGGCGGCATGTCGTTCCACGGCGGCTTCATCGGCGTGATGCTGGCGGCGCTGTGGTTCGGCAAGCGCAACAACAAGTCGTTCTTCGAACTGATGGACTTCGTCGCCCCGCTGGTGCCGATTGGCCTGGGTGCCGGGCGCATCGGCAACTTCATCAATGCCGAGTTGTGGGGCAAGGCCACCGACGTGCCTTGGGCGATGGTCTTCCCGCCGTTCAGCGACCCGGCGCAGTTGCCGCGTCACCCGTCGCAGCTGTACCAGTTCGCCCTGGAAGGTGTGGCATTATTCGTCATCCTTTGGCTGTACTCGCGCAAGCCGCGCCCGACCATGGCCGTTTCCGGCATGTTCGCGCTGTTCTACGGCATCTTCCGCTTCATCGTCGAATTCGTGCGGGTACCCGATGCCCAGCTTGGCTACATTGCCTTCGGCTGGTTGACCATGGGTCAGTTGCTCTGCGTGCCGATGATCGCTGCGGGCATCTTCTTGATCTGGTGGGCCTACAACCGTAAACCAACGGCCAAGGCCACCGTCTGATTTTCACGGCAGGGGCGATCCCCCTGCCGTTCTTGTTACAGGTAAGCCATGAAACAATATCTAGATCTGGTCCGCGACGTTATCGAAAACGGCACCCTGCAGGGTAACCGTACCGGCATCCGCACCATCAGCCTGCCCGGCGCCATGCTGCGCTTCGACCTGCAGAAGGGCTTCCCGGCCATCACCACCCGCAAGCTGGCGTTCAAGTCGGCGATTGGCGAGATGGTCGGCTTCCTGCGTGGGGTGAAGAACGCCGGTGAGTTCCGCGAACTGGGCTGCAAGGTCTGGGACCAGAACGCCAACGAGAACGCCCAGTGGCTGGCCAACCCGTTCCGCCAGGGGCATGACGACCTGGGCGAGATCTACGGTGTGCAGTGGCGCCAGTGGCCAGGTTACAAGCGCGTGCCGCTGAGCAACCCGGCCGCCATCGAGATGGCTGAGAAGCAAGGCTTTCGCAAGATTGCCCAGGACGAGGAAGACGGCCAGGCGTTCGTCATCCTCTACAAGGCCATCGACCAGGTGCGCCAGTGCCTGGACACCATCGCCAACGATCCAGGCAGCCGGCGCATCCTGTTCCACGGCTGGAACTGCGCCCAGCTCGATGAAATGGCCCTGCCGCCGTGCCATCTGCTGTACCAGTTCCACCCCAATGTCGAGACCAAGGAAATCTCCCTGACCCTCTACATCCGCTCCAACGACCTGGGCCTGGGCACGCCGTTCAACCTCACCGAAGGCGCCGCGTTGCTGTCGCTGTTCGGCCGCCTGACGGGCTACACCCCGCGCTGGTTCACCTACTTCATCGGCGATGCCCATGTGTACGAGAACCACCTGGACATGCTCAACGAGCAGCTCAAGCGCGAGCCGCTGGCGGCGCCGAAGCTGGTGATCAGTGGTCGCGTGCCGGAGTTTGCCAAGACCGGCAAGTATGAGCCTGAGTGGTTGGAGAAGATCGAGCCGAGTGATTTCAGCCTGGAAGGGTATGAACACCATGCGCCGATGACTGCGCCGATGGCAGTTTGATCCAACAATTTCGGGGCCGCTTTGCGGCTCCGAAGCTAATGCCCGTGGCTGCGCCCCACATGTGAATGCTCGGTTTCCGGCACCGATACCGCCCCATTCACTTCCAACTGCTGCAAGATCGCGCACTCAGCGCCGGGTGCCGTGCAGCGTTGGCGCAACTCCACCAATTGTGCCTGTAGGGCCATCAAGCCATCGATGCGCGCCTGCACGTGCGCGATATGCTCATCGATCAAGGCATTGACGCTGCCGCATTGGCCTTGCGGACTGTCACGCAGGCGCAGCAGGCTGCGGATCTCATCGAGGGTCATGTCCAGTGTTCGGCAATTGCGAATGAAGGTCAGCCGCTCGACATGTGCCTGGGTATACAGCCGGTAGTTGCCCTCGCTACGGGCAGGCTCTGGCAGTAGCTGCTCGCGTTCGTAGTAGCGGATGGTCTCGACGGCGCAATCGGTGGCTTTGGCCAATTCTCCGATCTTCATGACGAATCTCCAGCAGATGGCTTGACCCTATAGTGGCTATAGGGTGTTCACTTGGCAACAGGCTCTCTTTAAGGACGAATCCATGAACCAGCCTGTCAGCCCCGATCACTCGCACGACCACGCCCATGCTCACGACCATGAGCATGGCGGCAAAGCCTCTTGCCACGACACCCACGCGCACAGCTGCTGTGGCTCTGCTGCCGCTGCGCCAGCCTTGGTGCAACTGACCGAGAAGGCTAGCAGCAATGCGCAGCTCAGCCGCTTCCGCATCCAGGCTATGGACTGCCCTACCGAGCAGACCCTGATCCAGGACAAGCTGGGCAAGATGGCCGGCGTCGAGCAGCTGGAGTTCAACCTGATCAACCGGGTGCTCGGTGTGCGTCACACCTTGAGCGGTACCCACGCAATCGAGCAAGCCATCGCTAGCCTTGGCATGCAGGCCGAGCCGCTGACCGATGCCGATGAAGCCGCCCCGGCCCCCGCAGCCAAGACCCGTTGGTGGCCGCTGGCGCTGTCCGGGGTGGCGGCGATCGCTGCCGAGGTGGTGCATTTCACTGCGCTTGCGCCTGGTTGGCTGGTCGCTGCGCTGGCGCTGGCGGCGATCCTTGGCTGTGGCCTGGGCACTTACAAAAAGGGCTGGATCGCCCTGAAAAATCGCAATCTCAACATCAACGCGCTGATGAGCATCGCCGTGACCGGCGCCGTGCTGATCGGCCAATGGCCAGAAGCGGCCATGGTCATGGTGCTGTTCACCGTTGCCGAGCTGATCGAAGCGCGCTCGCTCGACCGCGCCCGCAACGCGATCAGTGGCCTGATGCAGCTCAGCCCGGACATGGCCACCGTGCAGCAGGAGGACGGCCAGTGGCGTGAGGTCGATGTCCGTGAGGTGGCCCTCGGTGCGGTGGTGCGGGTACGTCCCGGCGAGCGGATCGGTCTGGATGGCGAGGTGGTCAATGGCCAGTCCAGCGTCGATCAGGCGCCGATCACCGGCGAAAGCCTGCCTGTGGAGAAAAACAAAGGCGATAAGTTGTTCGCTGGCACCATCAACCAGGAGGGGGCGCTGGAGTATCGGGTGAGCGCTGCAGCCGGGCAATCGACCCTGGCGCGCATCATCAAGGCCGTGGAAGAGGCCCAGGGCGCCCGCGCTCCGACCCAGCGCTTCGTCGATCGCTTCTCGCGCATCTACACCCCGGTGGTGTTCGCCGTTGCGCTGGCTGTGGCGATCATCCCGCCACTGTTCATGGCGGGTGCCTGGTTCGACTGGATCTACCGCGCCCTGGTCCTGCTGGTGGTGGCCTGCCCATGCGCCTTGGTGATCTCCACGCCGGTGACCATCGTCAGTGGCCTGGCCGCCGCTGCGCGCAAGGGCATTCTGATCAAGGGCGGCGTGTACCTCGAAGGGGGGCGCAAGCTGGACTTCCTTGCCCTGGACAAGACCGGCACGATCACCTATGGCAAGCCGGTACAGACCGACTTCAAGCTGCTTGAGCCGCTGTTCGAAGGCCGTGCCCAGGCGCTGGCGGCAAGCCTCGGCGAGCGTTCTGATCACCCGGTTTCCCGTGCCATTGCCCAGTTCGGCAAGGAACAGGGTACGGCGCTGAGCGAGGTCAGCGCGTTCGCCGCATTGGCTGGGCGTGGCGTGCGTGGCGAGATCGACGGGGAGCTGTATCACCTGGGCAACCATCGCCTGGTCGAGGAGCTGGGGTTGTGCTCGCCTGAACTGGAAGCCGAGCTCGATGCATTGGAGCGCCAGGGTAAAACCGTAGTCTTGCTGCTCGACCGCAGCGGCCCGTTGGCGTTGTTCGCCGTCGCCGACACGGTCAAGGACAGCAGCCGTCAGGCCATCGCCGAGTTGCATGAGCTGGGCATCAAGACGGTCATGCTCACCGGCGACAATCCGCACACCGCCCAGGCGATTGCCGCCCAGGTCGGTATCGACCGAGCTGAAGGCAATTTGCTGCCCAGTGACAAGCTCAACACCATCGAGGCGCTGTACGCCGAAGGACACCGGGTCGGCATGGTCGGCGACGGGATCAACGATGCGCCGGCCCTGGCGCGCGCCGAAATCGGCTTTGCCATGGCCGCGGCGGGCACCGACACTGCGATCGAGACCGCCGACGTGGCGCTGATGGACGATGACTTGCGCAAAATCCCGGCCTTCGTCAGGCTGTCGCGGCAAAGTGCGGCGATCCTCACCCAGAACATCGTGTTGGCGTTGGGGATCAAGGCGATTTTCCTGGCGATCACCTTTGCCGGCATGGCCACCATGTGGATGGCGGTGTTCGCCGACATGGGCGTCAGCCTGTTGGTGGTGTTCAACGGCCTGCGCCTTTTGCGCAAATAAGGAACCTGCATGCTGAGTGCCGAGCTCAAAGCCTTCTACATGGTGGCCCGCCTGGGCAGCATTACCTTGGCGGCGAAGAAGCTCGGGCTCAGCCAGCCGACGGTGACCACGCAGATTCGCAACCTGGAAAGCCAGTACGCGGTTGAGCTGTTCTACCGCGGCGGTCGGCGCCTGGTGTTGAGCGAGGAGGGCGCGCGGCTGTTGCCGATGGTCAAGGCCTTGCTGCAGCAGGAAGCCGACATCGAATTCGAGCTGCGCAACAGTGGCCAGGCCCAGGGCAGTTTGCGCATTGCCGCGACGGCGCCGTACTACATCCTCGACCTGGTGAAGATCTTCCGCGAGCGCCTGCCGCAAGTGGACGTGGCGGTGGAGATCGGCAACTCCCAGCAGGTGCTGGAGATGCTCGAAGACTATCGGGTGGACATTGCTGCGTCATCGCAGCTGCTCGAAGATGCGCGCCTGATTCGCCGCGTGCTCGGCACTGACCCGCTGGTGGTGGCGGTGCACCGCAATCATCCATTGGCCAATCGCCAGGTGGTGGCCATCGACGCCTTGGCCGGGCATTGCCTGCTGATGCGCGAGCAGGGCTCGACCACCCGCAAGCTGACCGAGCAGATGCTCGCCGATGCCGGGGTCAAGATCGGTGCGTTGCTGGAAATTGGCAGCCGCGAGTCGATTCGCGAGGCGGTGTTGCGCAACATCGGCATCAGCATCATTGCTCGCCATGAGGTGCCGCATAACCCTGAACTGCGGGTGCTGGTGCTGGAGAATGCGCCGGTGATGCATGAGTACCTGTACTGCCTGAAGGAGCGGCGCCAGGCCAGGTTACCGGCGGCGTTTCTCGGGGTGGCGCAAGAGGTGGCGGGGCTGTAGGCGATGCCGCGCCATCGGGGCGTCTGCGAGCTACACACGGGCCTCGTGGGAGCGGGCTTGCCCCGCGATGGCGATGGTGAGCACAAGGACGTCATCGCGGGGCAAGCCCAATCCCACGCAATCGCGCCTGCAGTCGACACTGAACTTGGCCACTACAAAATCCACCAATACCACTATCACCGGCTTTTGCCCTAAAGCCACATAAGCTTCGCATTGGGTTCTTAGCATGGCCTGCATCTCTTCGACGAGGCCCTGTCATGACCCACGCCATCGCCACCCCAGGCGCACAGATGAAAGTGCGCGGTATCCACAAGCGCTTCGGCGCGTTTACCGCGCTCAACGATGTCTCCCTCGATATCGCCGCTGGCGAGCTGGTCTGCCTGCTCGGCCCGTCGGGCTGTGGCAAGACCACCCTGCTGCGCTGCATCGCCGGCCTCGAACGGCAGGACCGTGGGGCGCTGTACATCGGTGATCGGGACATCTCCGAGCTGCCACCGCAGGCGCGTGATTACGGCATCCTGTTCCAGTCCTACGCGTTGTTCCCCAACCTCACGGTCGAAGCCAACATCGCCTACGGCCTGACCGGCTCCAGCCGTGAGCAAGCCCGCCAGCGCGTGGCCGAGATGCTCGAACTGGTTGGCCTGCTGGGCAGCGAGAAGAAATACCCCGGGCAGCTTTCCGGTGGCCAGCAGCAGCGCGTGGCCCTGGCCCGCGCCCTGGCTCCGGCCCCTTCGTTGCTGCTGCTCGACGAGCCGATGTCGGCGCTGGATGCGCGCGTTCGCGAGCATCTGTGCACTGAGCTACGCCAGTTGCAGCGCCAGCTCGGCATTACCACCTTGATGGTTACCCACAACCAGGACGAGGCCATGCTGATGGCCGACCGCATCGCCGTGATGAACAACGGTCAGGTCGAGCAGTACGCCACGCCGCAAGAAATCTACGACAAACCCGCGACGCCGTTCGTTGCCGAGTTCGTCGGCCAGGGCAACTGGCTGCCGTTCCAGCGCAGCGGCGACAGCCACGCCCAGGTTGGCGGGATGAACATGCGCCTGGGGCCAAACGCGGCCCGCGCCAGCAGCGGTCGGCTGTTCTGCCGCCCGGAGGCGATCACGGTCAACCCGCTGGTGCATGAGGAAAACCTGTTCGCGGCCAAGGTCCAGGAGATCACCTTCCTCGGCAACCGCTGCCGAATGAGCTTCGAGCTGAAAACCCTGCCAGGGCATACCCTGCTCGCGGAAATTGCCCCAGAAGCCATGCCGCGCCTGGGTTCGCAAGACATCTGGGTGGCCCTGCCACCACAGAGCCTGCAGGTGTTTGCCTAAGATGGCCGCGCCAATCTCCTTGCCGCTCAAGCAAGCCAAGGCGGCGCCGGGCAATGGCGTCGCCTTGGGTGACCGGTTGTTCGTGGTCGGCGGCAAGAGCCTGCTGCTGGTTCTGCTCGTACTGGCGGTACTGATGCCGCTGCTGGCGATCTTCTGGCGAGGTTTGAGCGCTGACGCAGGCCAAGGCGGCGGCCTGCTGGCGGCGCGCGAGCTGTTTGCCAGCGACAACTTCCACTGGCTGCTCGGCAACAGTTTGTCGGTGGCATTCACGGTGGCGGTGATCGTCATCCCGCTGGCCTATCTGTTCGCCTACGCCTTGCAGCGCACGCTGATCCCCGGCAAAGGCCTGTGGCGAGGGGTTTCCCTGCTGCCGCTGCTGGCGCCGTCGATGCTGCCGGCCATCGCCCTGGTCTATCTGTTCGGTAACCAAGGCCTGCTGCGCGGGCTGCTTAGCGACAATATCTATGGCTTCTGGGGCATCGTCCTGGGTGAGGCCATCTACACCTTTCCACATGCCCTGATGATTCTGCTGTCGGCGCTGTCACTGGCAGATGCGCGCTTGTTCGATGCGGCATCGAGCATGGGCGCAGGCCCGGTGCGGGCGTTTTTCAGCATCACCTGGCCGGCCACGCGTCAGGCGGTGTTCGCCGCGTTCTGCCTGGTGTTCACCCTGACCATCACCGACTTTGGCGTGCCAGTCGTCGTCGGCGGCGATTATCAGGTGCTGGCGCTGGAGGCCTACAAGGCGGTGGTCGGCCAGCAACAGTTCGGCCGTGGCGCACTGATTGGCATGGTCCTGCTGGTGCCAGCGCTGCTGAGCTTTGCCGTCGATGCCTGGTTGCGTCGGCACCAGGGCGAGGCGCTGAGTGGCCGTGCGCAGGTGTTCGAGCCCAAGCCATCGCGGCTGCGTGACGGCGTGTTCCTGGCCATCGTGCTGCTGATCTGTGCGGTGCTGCTGGCGGTCGTCGGCATGGCGGTGTACTCGTCGCTGGTCAAATTCTGGCCGTACAACCTGTCGCTGTCGCTCAAGCACTACAGGTTCGAGGACACCGCTGGCGGCGGTTGGCTGGCCTACCGCAACAGCGTGACCATGGCCTTGTGCGCGGCGTTGATCGGCAGCGTGGTGATCTTCGCTGGTGCCTACTTGATGGAGAAGACCCAAGGCCAGCGCCTGCTCAACCAATCGCTGCGGCTGCTGAGCTTCATTCCGATGGCGGTGCCGGGCTTGGTCCTGGGCCTGGGCTACGTGTTCTTCTTCAATCTCAATGGCAACCCGCTGCATGTGTTCTACGGCAGCATGGCGCTGCTGGTGGTGTGCACCATCGCCCACTACCTGACCACCGCGCAGATGACCGCGACCACCGCCTTGCGCCAGCTCGACGGCGAGTTCGAGGCGGCAGCGCTGTCGCTCAAGGCGCCGCTTTATCGGCATTTCTTGAGGGTGACCGTGCCGATCTGCCTGCCAGCGCTGCTGGACATCATTCGCTACCTGTTCGTCTCGGCGATGACCACGGTGTCGGCGGCGATCTTCCTCTACAGCCCCGACACCATCCTTGCGGCCGTCGCCGTGCTGAACATGGACGACGCCGGCAACGTCGGCGGCGCTGCCGCCATGTCGACCCTGATCCTGCTAACCAGTGCGACCGCCTCATTGCTGCTAGCCGCAGCTTCTCGCGGCCTGCTGCGCCGCTCCCAGGCCTGGCGCCAACGCGCCCCCGGCCATTGACCGACTGCCAACCCTGAAAGGAACCGCAACATGTTCAAGCCCTTTGCACTTGCCGCTGCCGTATCCGCTGTATTCAGCCTGCAGGCTACGGCCGCCGGGAGCCAGCTGACGGTCTACACCGCCCTGGAGGCCGAGCAGCTCAAGAGCTACAAGCAGGCCTTCGAAAAGGCCAACCCGGACATCGAGATCAAGTGGGTGCGCGATTCCACCGGCATCATCACCGCCAAGCTGCTGGCGGAAAAAGACCGCCCGCAGGCCGACGCCGTGTGGGGGCTGGCGGCCTCCAGCCTGGCCATTCTCGACCAGCACCAGATGCTTGAAGCCTATGCGCCAAAAGACCTGGAGAAGATCGCCAAGAACTACCGCGACGCCGCCAACCCGCCAGCCTGGGTGGGCATGGACGTGTGGGCCGCGACTATCTGCTTCAACACCGTCGAGGCCGAAAAGCAGGGCCTGAGCAAGCCCGTCAGCTGGCAGGACCTGACCAAACCTGAGTACAAAGGCAAGATCGTCATGCCCAACCCGGCCTCCTCCGGCACCGGCTTCCTGGACGTCAGCGCCTGGCTGCAAACCTTTGGCGAGCCGCAGGGCTGGGCCTACATGGACGGGCTGCACCAGAACATCGGCCAGTATGTGCATTCCGGCTCCAAGCCCTGCAAGCTGGCAGCCTCGGGTGAATTCCCGATTGGTATTTCCTTCGAGTACCCGGCGGTGCAGCTCAAGCGCCAAGGGGCGCCGCTGGACATCATCCTGCCCAAAGAAGGTCTAGGCTGGGAAATCGAAGCGACTGCAGTGATCAAGGGCACGCCGAAGGCAGAGGCGGCCAAGCGTCTGGCTGACTTCTCCGCAAGCCCCGCGGCAATGGAGCTGTACAAAGAAAACTTTGCAGTGCTGGCCGCGCCAGGGATCGCCAAGCCACAGACCGAGCTGCCAGCGGACTACGAGCAGCGCTTGATCAAGAATGACTTTGCCTGGGCCTCAAAGAACCGCGACCAGATCCTGGCTGAATGGCGCAAGCGCTATGACGGCAAGTCGGAGAAAGTGGCCCAGCAGTAAAGGTGCCTGGGGCCACAAAGCGGCCCCAATAACCAATTGCCCAGGAGAATGTTCGAGCTGAGTGATGGCCTCGCCGATGTAGTCGTCGGCGCCGTGCTGTGGGATGAGCAGGCCAAGGAGGTGGGCGTGCCGGTGATCGATTTGCAGGTGTTGAAGGGCAAGGCGTTGGCGTTGCTGTGAAAGGGGGCGGGGGCTGTGCCGGCCCTATCGCGGGGCAAGCCCGCTCCCACGAGCCCGCGATGGGGCCGGCATAGAAGACGCCATCACAACTGGCTAACCAACACCTCCAACTGCTCCTGGCGCTCCGCCTGGTTGACCCGCGCCCCAGGGTTGAGCGTCGACCACTGCGGATGCGCCCGGGCCTTGTTCAGCGCCTCAGGCAGCTTGCCTTCGCGCCAGGCTTTTTCATCCGCTGCGCCCAGGCGAATGCTGTCCTGCGCCGCATGCCCACGGCTTTCCAAGGCTTGCACCAACTGCTGCTGGCGCAGCGCCAACAGGCGCAAGACGCTGTCATCCACGGTCAGCTCGCGCTGGCCCTTCAACTTGCCCATCAACCTTGAGCCGTAATTGCGCGCGGTCTGCAATGCGCCGCCAGCGATGGCCCCGGCCAGCGCGGCAGCGCCAAGGGTCAGGCCGCCGACCAACAGATCCACACCGGCGCCGGCCGCAGCACCTGCGGCAACTCCGCTGCCTAGGCGCACGCCCAACAGCTTGAGGGTTTCCGGGTTGAACAGATCATCTCCCCAGCGCCCGTCCAGCAACGGCAGGTCGCCGGCATTGGCGTCTTCGCGGCGAAACGCATACAGCTTGAGCAATGCTTCGACACAGCGCTGCTCACGCTGACGTACATCCTGGCGCAGCGCTTCGATGGCCTTGGCTTCAGCCGCAGGCTCGGCCTCGACACTGCGTCGGCAGGCGGCGCAGTCGAGCAACAATTCGGCGATCAGGCGTTTGCCGCTGTGCTGGCGGGCCAGGCGCTGAGCCTGCTGGTCGTCGATCAGGCGCTGGAGCGAGGGGCGCGCATCCTCCAGCAACAGGGCCAGGCTTTCATACAGCCGCCGCTCACCGTCTTCAGGAGGGGCAACGCTGTCGAATCGCACTAACGCGTGCAGGCCAAGGCGGGCGAGGGCTTCGCGCCATTCGGGCTCGCGGTGTTGGCCGCTGGCGACGAAGTTGAGCACCGGCAGCAGCGGCTTGCCACAGCTGGCCAGCACTTGCAGTTCATCGCGGTACTTGGCCAGCACCGGTTCACGGGCATCGATCACATACAGCCCGGCATTGCTCGCCAGCAGCTGGCGCAGCACCTTGGCTTCCTGCTCGAAGCGCTGGCGCGCCTCACTGCCCTGAAGAAAGCGCTGTAGACGCGCCGGCCCGTCCAACCGTTCACCAGGGCGCTCCAGCCGTTCCAGGTAATCGAGCAGGGCGATGGCGTCTTCCAGCCCTGGCGTATCGTACAACTCCAGTAGCGGCTCGCCGTCCACCGACAGCCGTGCGCCTTCGACATGGCGGGTGGTGCTGGGGCGGTGCGACACCTCGCCGAAACCGACGTCACGGGTCAGGGTACGCAGCAGCGAGGTCTTGCCGACGTTGGTGTGGCCGACCACGGCCAGTTTCAGCGGCTCAGTCATGGCCATGCTCCAACCAGGTCAGGGGCGAGGTATCGGCGTGAGGCAGGCCGAGGCGGTCGAGGGCTTCGTGCCAGTCACCCAGGCGCGCCGCATCCAGTGCTTGGCCGGGAAGCGCCTGGAGCAGCCAGATACGCGTGGCGCCGGCATTGCGGGCAAGCTCGGCGAGCAGCGCCAGGCTGCCGCGGTCCGGCGAGCGGCGTGGGTCGCAGGCGATGGCCAGGCGCGCCGGTGGAAAGCGGCTCAGTTGTTCGAGCAGCTTGTTGCGAGACTCGCGGCTGTCGAGGATGCCAGCGTTGGTTACGCCTGGGGCAAGCTTGGGCGGCCAGGGGCGCTGGTCGTCCAGTTCAAGCCCTACCAGCAACGCGCCGCTGGCACCTGACTCCAGTTGTCCCGGCTGGAAATGCGGCAGGGCATCTGGCGCCGCATCTTGTACGCCAAGGCGTTCGCTGCGCGGCATCAATGCATCGCGCAGTTGGGCATAGCCGGGCAGGCTCAAGTCCAACGTCAAGCGCTCGCGACCTTGGCGCCAGCGCCACAGGCACAGCAGCGCCAGTAACAAGCGCGGCAGCAGGCCGTACACCAGCACTACCCCGAGCAGCCAACTGGCCCAGGCCTGACGCGCCAGGTCGAGGGCCGGCAGCGTGTCGCCGCTGGCGCGGATCATGGCTTCATCGGGCACGGCAAAGCCCAGCAGCGAGGGCAGGGCGCCGAGGGCATGCGTGAGGCTGATGAAGGGCTCGGCGGCGAGCAGGGTGGTTTCCCAGACGAAGCCATAGCGCCGAGTCGCCAGCAACGCCAATAGCATCAGCAATGCGGCGATCATCGCCAGCAGCCACAAGCCATGGACCAGCGCGCCCAGTAGCCAGCGGTTGAGGCGCTGGCGCTGCAGCAGAATCAGTAACGCCGGCGCCAGTTGTGCGGCCTTGGCATCGCGGGCAAAGCGCTCGCTGAGCCATAGCCACAGGCGGCCCAGCACTGCGCCTTGTTCACCTGCGGTGATGAAACTGACGGCCCAGCCGATCAGCATCAGCAGGTTCAGCCCAAGCAGGCTGCCCAGTGCCCAGAACACATTCACCGGTCGTTGGCCATCGCCCAAAGCCGCCAGGCCAAGGCCTGCGCCGCTGAACAGGGCAAACAGCAGCAGCGCCAGCAAGGCCAGGCGCGCGCCCTGCTTCCAGTGGCGCAGGGCCTCGGCCATGCCATCGCGCTCGGCCAGCCACAGGGCGCGGCTCTCGATGCGTGCCGCCAGGTCGCCGCCCAGCTGGCGGGCACGGCGGTTGGCTTCCTGGTCTTCCAGGGGCCCGGCGTGTTCCTCGCGCAGGCGCACCGCTTCGGTGAGCCAGCGCTTGTCGAGTGGAGTCGGTGCAGTCACAAGGTCTTCCATTGCACAGGTCAGGGCACAAGCTTAACCCAGGCTTGGTTTGCTATCCTCGCCGACATGAATACATCACTCCCCCTCAGCCTGATCGCGGCGTGCGCCGAGAACCGCGTGATTGGCATCGACAATTCCATGCCCTGGCACCTGCCGGGGGATTTCAAGTACTTCAAGGCTACCACCTTGGGCAAGCCGATCATCATGGGTCGCAAGACCTGGGATTCGCTGGGCCGGCCGCTACCAGGCCGGCTGAACATCGTCGTCAGCCGTCAGCCGGGGTTGCAGCTTGAAGGCGCTGAAGTGTTCGCGTCGCTGGAGCAGGCACTGCAACGCGCCGAGCAGTGGGCCAAGCAGCAGGGCGTCGATGAGCTGATGCTGATTGGCGGCGCGCAGCTGTACGCGCTGGCGCTGGAGCAGGGGTTGGTCAGCCGCATGTACCTGACGCGGGTCGAGCTGTCGCCAGAAGGTGATGCCTGGTTCCCTGAGTTCGACCAGGCGCAGTGGGCGCTGGCCTCCAGCCAGGCGCAGACAAGCGAAGGCGACAAGCCGGCTTATCATTTCGAGGTGTGGGACAAGCGTTGAGACAGGGGGCCGCAAAGCGGCCCCAAAATGCTCAGGAATGACTCAGCTGCGCATGCTGATCATCACCCAGCACGTGATGATCGGTCTGCTTGAGCAACTGGCTCGTCACCACGCCCGCGGTCATCGACCCACTCACGTTCAACGCCGTGCGGCCCATGTCGATCAGCGGTTCTACCGAGATCAACAGCGCCACCAGTTCAACCGGCAGCCCCATCGCCGGCAGCACGATCAGCGCAGCGAAGGTCGCACCCCCGCCAACCCCGGCGACCCCTGCCGAGCTCAAGGTGACGATGGCCACCAGCGTGGCGATCCACAGCGGGTCGAAGGTGTTGATGCCCACCGCTGGGGCAACCATCACCGCCAACATGGCCGGGTACAGACCGGCGCAGCCGTTCTGGCCGATGGTGGTGCCAAACGAGGCGCTGAAGCTGGCAATCGACTGCGGCACACCCAGGCGGCGGGTTTGCGCTTCGATGTTCAGGGGAATGCTCGCCGCACTGGAGCGGCTGGTGAAGGCGAACGTCAGCACTGGCCAGACCTTACGGAAGAAGCGCAGCGGGCTGACGCCGGTAGCGGCCAGGATCACCCCGTGAACCACGAACATCAGCCCCAGGCCGAGGTAGGACACCAGCACGAAACTGCCCAGCTTGAGGATGTCGTCCAGGTTGGAGCTGGCGACCACCTTGGTCATCAAGGCCAGCACGCCGTAAGGAGTGAGCGTCATCACCAGGCGCACCAGGCGCATCACCCAGGCTTGCAGGGTGTCGATGGCCGACAGGGCGCGCTCGCCCTTGTCTTTGTCGTCCTTGATCAACTGCAGCGCGGCCAGGCCCATGAACACGGCGAAGATCACCACGCTGATGATCGAGGTCGGTTTGGCCCGGGCCAGATCCGCTACCGGGTTGCTGGGGATGAACGACAGCAGCAGCTGCGGGATATTGAGGTCGGCGACCTTGCCGGCGTAGTCGCTCTGGATCGCTTGCAGGCGCGCCGCTTCCGGCACGCCCGCTACCAGCCCCTCGGCGCTGAGGCCGAACAGGTTGGTCAGGACGATACCGATCAGCGCGGCAATGGCGGTGGTCAGCAGCAGGGTGCCAATGCTCAGAACGCTGATCCGGCCCAGCGAGGAGGCGTTGTGCAGACGGGCGACGGCGCTGAGGATCGAGGCGAAGATCAGCGGCATGACGATCATCTGCAACAGGCCGACATAGCCGTTACCGATCAAGTCGAGCCAGCCGATGGTGGCCTTGAGCACCGGATGGCCGGCGCCATAGATCGTGTGCAGGACCAGGCCGAACACCACGCCCAGCACCAGACCGAGCAAGACTTTCTTGGCCAGGCTCCACTGGGTGCGGCGGGTTTGTGCCAGGCCCAGCAACAGGGCCAGCAATGCCAGCAGATTGAGTGACAGCGGCAGGTTCATTGAAGCTCCAGAATCGAATACAAGGCGTCGCGTCTGTGCGCGATTGCGAACGCAAATGCTAACAGCCTGAAAACAAACGAATTTATATTCAAATGGAATGTGCTTAGTCGTTATTGGAATAACGCGCTGTCGCTATTGAGCAATCAAGGCGGCGCTTCGAGCTGTCTTGAGGTCGTTGTGGGCCATCCCCTGCGCGGATTGTTGGCTAGCGTTGTTGGGCCAACCTTTCAGGAGAGTTGCACATGACGAACGCTGCGAAGATGCTCGCGGCAGGCTTGGCCCTGGCCCTGAGCCTCGACACCTGGGCCACCGAGCTCAAGCACTGGCCCACTGAGGCCGCCAAGCAACTGGACAGCATGATCGCCGCCAATGCCCACAAGGGTAATTACGCGGTGTTCGACATGGACAACACCAGCTACCGCTTCGACCTCGAAGAAGCTTTGCTGCCGTTCATGGAGAACAAAGGCCTGCTCAGTCGGGACAAGCTCGACCCTTCGTTGAAGCTGATGCCGTTCAAAGATACCGCCGAGCACAAGGAGAGCTTGTTCAGCTATTACTACCGGCTCTGTGAGATCGACGACATGGTCTGCTATCCCTGGGTCGCCCAGGTGTTCGCGGGCTTTACCCTCAAGGAGCTGAAGGTGCAGGTCGATGCGCTGATGGCCTCGGGCAAGCCGGTGCCTAGCACCTATTTTGAGGGGGATCAGGTCAAGGCGATCGAGGTGCAGCCGCCCAAGGTGTTCACTGGCCAGACCGAGCTTTTCAACAAGTTGATGGAGAACGGCATCGAGGTCTATGTGATTTCCGCCGCTTCCGAAGAGTTGGTGCGCATGGTCGCTGCCGATCCCAGGTACGGCTACAACGTGAAGCCCGAGAACGTCATTGGCGTCAGTTTGCTGCTCAAGGATCGCGACAGCGGTCAGCTGACCACGGCACGTAAGCAGATCTCGGCTGGGCACTATGATCCCAAGGCCAATGAGTCGCTGGAGCTGACCCCTTATCTGTGGACCCCGGCGACCTGGATGGCCGGCAAGCAGGCGGCGATCCTGACCTATATCGATGAATGGAAGAAACCGGTGCTGGTGGGGGGCGATACCCCTACCAGCGATGGCTACATGCAGTTCCATGGGGTCGATGTCGGCAAGGGCGGGATTCACCTGTGGATAAATCGCAAGGCCAAGTACCTGGATCAGCTTAACGGCATGATCGCCAAGCATGCGGCGGCTCAGGCCAAGGAAGGCTTGCCGGTGACGGCCGACAAGAACTGGGTGATCGTTACCCCTGAGCAGATTCAGTAAGGGTCAATCGCGGGGCAAGCCCGCTCCCACGAGGCCGTGGGTGATTGCTCAACGGCGCGGCCAGTCGCGGCTTGCGTGGGAGCGGGCTTGCCCCGCGATGAGGTCGCCCCAGGCATAAAAAAACGGCGCACCAGGCGCCGTTTTCTATCTCTCGCTAAGCCTTACAGCCCATCGAGCATCGCTTTGTTACGCACAGCACCTTTATCAGCACTGGTCGCCAACAGGGCATAGGCCTTCAGCGCGGTGGTGACCTTGCGCGGACGCACTTCAACCGGCTTCCAACCTTTCTGGTCCTGCTCAACCCGACGCTGCGCCAGCTCTTCGTCGCTGACCAACAGATTGATAGAGCGGTTGGGAATGTCGATCAGGATCTTGTCGCCATCGCGCACCAGGCCGATGGCACCACCCGCTGCGGCCTCCGGCGAGGCATGACCAATCGACAGGCCCGAGGTACCACCTGAGAAACGGCCATCGGTGAGCAAGGCGCAGGCCTTGCCCAGGCCTTTGGACTTCAGGTACGAGGTCGGGTAGAGCATCTCTTGCATGCCCGGGCCGCCTTTCGGACCTTCGTAGCGGATGATGACGATGTCGCCGGCCTTCACTTCGTCGGCAAGAATCCCGCGCACCGCGCTGTCCTGGCTCTCGAAGATCTTGGCGTTGCCTTCGAACACGTGGATCGACTCGTCGACGCCAGCGGTTTTCACCACGCAGCCATCCAAGGCGATGTTGCCGTACAGCACCGCCAGGCCGCCTTCTTGCGAATAGGCGTGCTCGACGCTGCGGATGCAGCCTTCGGCGCGGTCGTCATCGAGGGTTTGCCAACGGGTCGACTGGCTGAAGGCCGTCTGGGTCGGGATACCGGCGGGGCCAGCCTTGAAGAAGGTGTGCACCGCTTCATCGTCGGTCTGGGTGATGTCCCACTTGGCGATGGCTTCTTCCATGCTGGCGCTGTGCACGGTCGGCAGGTCGGTGTGCAGCAGGCCGCCACGGGCCAGCGAGCCGAGGATGCTGAAGATGCCGCCAGCGCGGTGGACGTCTTCCATGTGGTACTTCTGGATGTTCGGCGCAACCTTGCACAGCTGCGGCACTTTGCGCGACAGGCGATCGATGTCGCGCAGGTCGAAGTCGACCTCGGCTTCCTGGGCAGCGGCCAGCAGGTGCAGGATGGTGTTGGTCGAACCGCCCATGGCGATGTCGAGCATCATGGCGTTTTCGAACGCCTTGAAGTTGGCGATGTTGCGCGGCAGCACCGATTCGTCGTTTTCGCCGTAATAGCGCTTGCACAGCTCGACGATGGTCCGCCCAGCGGTGAGGAACAGCTGCTCGCGGTCGGAGTGGGTGGCCAGGGTCGAGCCGTTGCCCGGCAGGGCCAGGCCCAGGGCTTCGGTCAGGCAGTTCATCGAGTTGGCAGTGAACATGCCAGAGCACGAACCGCAGGTCGGGCAGGCGCTGCGCTCGTACTCGGCGACTTTCTCGTCGGAGGCCGACGAGTCGGCAGCGATGACCATGGCGTCGACCAGGTCCAGGCCGTGACTGGCCAGTTTGGTCTTGCCGGCTTCCATCGGGCCGCCAGAAACGAAGATCACCGGGATGTTCAGGCGCAGGGCGGCCATCAGCATGCCGGGGGTGATCTTGTCGCAGTTGGAGATGCACACGATGGCGTCAGCGCAGTGGGCGTTGACCATGTATTCCACGGCGTCGGCGATGATCTCGCGGCTTGGCAGCGAGTAGAGCATGCCGTCGTGGCCCATGGCGATGCCGTCGTCGACCGCGATGGTGTTGAATTCCTTGGCCACGCCACCGGCGCGTTCGATCTCGCGGGCGACCAGTTGGCCCAGGTCCTTCAGGTGCACGTGACCTGGGACGAACTGGGTGAACGAGTTGGCGATGGCGATGATCGGTTTCTTGAAGTCGTCGTCCTTCATCCCGGTAGCGCGCCACAGGGCTCGGGCACCGGCCATGTTGCGGCCGTGGGTGGAAGTCTTGGAACGATAATCAGGCATGAAGCACTCCTGGCGGCTGAATCAGGTCAGTAACAAATAGGGAAGTGAGCTTCTCTTGTCCTTAGTGCCCTAGGCCGGTTGCCGCTGGCACGGATGAGGTCGAACACACTGCGGGATCGCCGCAGGCTCGACCAGAGCTCATAAACCCGCCGGGGGATGTCTGGCGATGAATACGCCGATTCTACACCGCTGGCGCCGCGAGGGAATGCTGATGTGCCCGGTGGGATGTAAGCCTGGCATGGCCGAATTGTCGTAGGACGCTTCCCAAATACCTCGTTGGCGCGTTTTTCCTGCTGACGCCTGCCCCCGCGCTGCCTATTATCCCCGCGCCGCATGTGCGGCTTGACGAGATACATCCTCAATGGACCTTCCCAGTTTTCAGTTCATCACGAACTTGCACGCTGGCACTGAGCGCGCTGTCGCCAGGGCATCCGAAGGCTTGAGCCCACGCGGCTGAGGTTTGCGGGCGCCTGCGTCGGCGCCTGGAGAACCTTATGCACTATTCATCTGATTTTCTCGCTGCACACGCCCACCTGCGCGAAGCCGCCCAGGCTCGGCGAGACGGCCTGTTGCAGGCTGGGCTGTATAACGAAGGCACCGCCGGGGCCTTGATGACCAGCGAATATTCGAGCCTGGACAATGGCCTGAGCGCCAGTCAGGCAATCGACATGCTGCGTCGCGAGGCGGCCGATGCCGAAACCATCTATCAGTCGTATGTGCTCGATGAGCGGCGCAACGTGCTGGGCACGGTTTCGCTGCGTGAGCTGATTCTGGCCGCCCCAGACCAACCCATCGAGCAGATCATGCAGCGCAGGGTCATCTGCGTGGCCACCGGTACCGCCCAGGAGCAAGTCGCCCGGCTGATTCGTGAGCATGACCTGCTGGCTGTGCCGGTGCTCGATGAACTGGCGCGGCTGGTGGGTATCGTCACCTGCGACGATGCGTTGGATGTGGTGGTGGAAGAGGCGACCGAAGACTTTCATAAAGGCGCGTTGATCACCACCCACATTGGCAATTTGCGCGATGCCACCGTCGGTCTGCTTTATCGCAAGCGGGTGTTGTGGCTGGTGTTGCTGGTGTTCGGCAACCTGTTCTCGGGTGCAGGCATCGCGGCGTTCGAGGAAACTATCTCAGCCCATATCGCACTGGTGTTCTTCTTGCCGCTGCTGGTCGATAGCGGCGGCAATGCTGGCGCGCAGTCGGCGACGCTGATGGTGCGTGGGATCGCTACGGGCGAGGTGATGATGCGCGACTGGTTGCGCATGCTCGGGCGTGAGTGCGGTGTGGCGTTGGCGCTGGGTGCGACCATGGCCGTGGCGGTGGCATCGCTGGGGGTACTGCGCGGCGGACCGGAGATCGCGCTGATCGTGGCTAGCAGCATGTTGGTGATCGTGTTGATCGGCAGCTTGATTGGCATGAGCCTGCCGTTCATGTTCACCCGGCTCAAGCTCGATCCGGCTACGGCCAGTGGACCGCTGGTGACATCGATTGCCGATGCGGTGGGGGTGTTGATCTACTTCGGGATTGCATCGCAGGTGCTGGATATCTGATCTGTAGCGATCAAGGCGACTGCGTGGGAGCGGCTCCGTGAACGCGACTACGTGAACGCGACTACGTGAGGGTGACTACGTGAACGCGGCTGCGTGGGAGCGGGCTTGCCCCGCGATAGCGATCGATCCGACCTGCAGGT
>NZ_JBCPSP010000034.1:0-64405 GCF_051129895.1 Pseudomonas sp. Je.1.5.c | reverse complement strand
GGGCAAGCCCGCTCCCACGTGGCCGCTGTGATCGACGCCCGTGGGAGCGGGCTTGCCCCGCGATAGGGCCGGCACAAACACCCACAGACCAACGGACCACCCCGAAATGCCCAATCGCCACGCCCCCGCCCTGCTGGCCTTCGCTCTGTGCATCATCACCCTCGCGGTGAACCTGCAAGCGCCGCTCTACATCACCTACGCCGACTTCTCCGGCCGCGGCGCCGCCGCCACTGCCGTGGCCTTCTCCGGTTACGTGCTCGGCGTACTGCCAGTACTCCTGGCCCTGGGCGGCCTTGCAGATAGGATCGGCCGGCGGCCACTGATCCTCGCCGCCCTAGGCCTGTCGATGCTCGCCACCCTGCTGATGCTGCTGGCTCCTAGCCTGGAAACCCTCGGCGTCGCGCGCCTGTTCCTCGGCCTGGGCACCGGCCTTGCCTCAGCCACGGCTACCGCCTACATGGGCGAGTTGATGGCCGGCAGCGACAGCAGCCGCGCCGCCAACTGGGTCACTGCCAGCACCTCGCTGGGCTTTGGCCTGGGCGCGGCCTTGACCAGCCTGTTCCTCCTAGCCGGACCGAGCCTGACCCCAGGTAGCTTCCATCTGCAACTGCTGCTGGCGTTCATCGCCATCGTTTTGGTGTGGCGCTTGCCGGATCCACGCCCGGCACAGCGCACAGCCATGCTGCGCTTGCCCTGCTACCCGGCCGGCAGCCTCGCCTATGGCTTCGCCATCCTCCTGGCCTGGGCCTGCGTCGGCCTGGTGATCGCCCTGCTGCCAGGGATTCTGCGTCAGCATGGCTTGAGCGCCTGGTCAGGCTTTTCCACCTTCTGCGTGATCAGCTGCGGCCTGCTATTCCAGCCCATGGCCCGGCGCTTGCCGAGTGCCCAAGCGACCCTACTGGGGCTGGCCATCTTGCCTTGCAGTTACGCCCTGTTGGCCTGGGGCGCGGACAGCGGCGCACTGCACGCTATGCTGTTCGGCGCGGTGGCCGCGAGCAGCGCTTGCTATGGCTTCATCTACCTCGGCGGGTTGGCCGCGGTGAACCAATTGGCCGGCAGCGAAAAGACCCGGGCCAGTGCCGGGTTCTTCCTGCTTGCGTACATGGGGTTCAGCCTGCCAGTGATTTTTACCGGGTTGCTCAGTGACGCGCTGGGATCACAAAGGGCACTGGTGCTATTTGGCATTGCCTTGCTGCTGGGATGCCTAGCCGTGGCGTGCGTGCTGTTACGTGGGCAACGCCCGGCTAGTCACCCAATCCTGATCAGATCGCCAACGCACCACCGTCCACCGTCAGCGAGTGACCGGTGGTGAACGCCGCACCGTCACTGCACAGATACAGCACCGCACTGGCAATTTCCTCAACTTTGCCAATGCGCCCCACCGGGTGCATCGCTGCGGCGAACTCGGCCTTGCGCGGGTCGGCTTCATAGGCGCGGCGGAACATATCGGTATCGATCACCGCCGGGCACACCGCGTTAACCCGAATGCCCTTCTTGGCATACTCGATGGCCGCCGACTTGGTCAGGCCGATGACTGCATGCTTGGAGGCGGCGTAGATGCTCATCTTCGGCGCGGCCGACAGGCCTGCCACCGACGCGGTATTGACGATCGCCCCACCGCCCTGGGCCAGCAGCAACGGCAGCTGGTACTTCATGCACAACCACACGCCCTTGACGTTGACGCCCATGATCGCATCGAACTCTTGTTCGCTGCCCTCGGCCAAGCGGCCCTTCTCAATCTCGATGCCGGCGTTGTTGAAGGCATAGTCGAGACGGCCATAGGCGTCGATAACGCCCTGGTGCAGTTGGCGCACATCGCGGTCCTGAGTCACATCGCAGGGCAGGAACAGCGCCTCGCCCCCTGCCTCACGAATCAAGCTCACGGTGGCCTCACCACCCAGCGCATCGCGGTCGGCCACTACCACCTTCAGCCCCTCGGCAGCGAAGGCCAGTGCCGTCGCCCGGCCGATACCCGCCGCGCCCCCGGTGACCAGGGCGACCTGGCCGGAAAAGGTCATGCTCATCGCTCGCTCCTGCAACAGAAATTGAAGTCGAGCCTGAGTCTAGTCAGGCGACCGCTGCCAGGGGCAGCATCATTAGGCCAACGGTTGAGCTACCATCGTTGCCAGTGATTGTGCCTGTAGCTCCCGATCATCCGCGTGGATCGCCCGGCATTCGCCACACCGGTAAACCTTGCCGCGCCGCGCGCCAACCACTATCAACAGGCTTTGCCTACTATCAGCGAGATTCGCCATGACCCAGACCAACCGCCGCTTCCTGCTTGCCAAACGCCCGGTCGGCGCCGTTACCCGTGACGATTTCACCTACGAGCAAGTCGCCGCCAGTGAGCCGGCCGAGGGCCAGATCCAGGTCAAGAACCTGTACCTGTCGCTTGACCCTGCAATGCGCGGCTGGATGAATGAAGGCAAGTCCTACATCCCTCCAGTGGGCTTGGGCCAGGTGATGCGCGCCCTGGGTGTCGGTGAAGTGGTCGCCTCCAAGCATCCAGGTTTCCAACCCGGCGACCACGTCAGCGGCGCGCTGGGCGTGCAGGATTACTTCACTGGGGAACCGCAGGGCCTGCACAAGATCGACCCCAAGCTCGCCCCCCTGCCCCGCTATCTCTCGGCCCTGGGCATGACCGGCATGACCGCCTACTTTGCCTTGCTCGACGTGGGTCAGCCTCAGGAAGGAGAAACCGTAGTGATCTCCGGCGCCGCTGGCGCAGTGGGCAGCATCGCTGGGCAGATCGCCAAGATCAAAGGCTGCCGGGTGGTCGGCATTGCCGGCGGTGCGCAGAAGTGCCAGTACCTCAAGGATGAGCTGGGTTTTGACGGGGTGATCGACTACAAGGCCGAAGACGTGCTGGCGGGCCTCAAGCGCGAGTGCCCCAAGGGCGTGGACGTGTACTTCGACAACGTCGGCGGGGATATCCTCGATGCCGTACTGAGCCGCTTGAACTTCAAGGCGCGCGTGGTGATTTGCGGGGCGATCAGCCAGTACAACAACAAAGAAGCGGTCAAAGGGCCGGCCAACTACCTGTCGCTGCTGGTCAATCGCGCGCGGATGGAAGGCTTCGTGGTGATGGACCACGCCAAGGAATACGGCAAGGCGGCGCAGGAGATCGCCGGCTGGTTGGCCAGTGGCAAGGTCAAGAGCAAGGAAGATGTGGTGGACGGGCTGGAAACCTTCCCGGAGACGCTGCTCAAGCTGTTCAGCGGCGAGAACTTTGGCAAGTTGGTGTTGAAGGTCTGAACAATCGACCAGGGCGCACAGGAAAACTGGCGCCCTAGCTGCGGCTACTGGCTAGGCCGATGCAGCCAACAAGCGGTCCATCAAGCCCTCAGGGCTGTGCTTACGCAACGTTCTGGGGTCTACCTGCGGCGCCTGAGCGCGTAAAAATTGGCCAAGGTCGCGCTGCTCATCACCCAGTACATAGAATCGATCGGGATGATAGAACTCCATCTCTTTGACCCATTTGTTGTCGGTAATCAACTTCTTATCAAAGAATGCCGCTTCCAGGGGACGCAGGGTAAGCCCGGTTTGCCCTGGCTGGTTCAGCTCAACCAACACATCCGAGTTTTGCGCCTTGGAAAGGTTGTCTTCGTAGGTCACGACTGAATCAGTGTGAAAGTGGGTAAGCAACTGACTGGTATCGTCCTTGACGATATTGAAATCGACCTCACAACCTTCTGCACGCAACGTCTGCGCCAACCTATCGAGCCGCGCTGCGCGTCCCTTGTCCCGGCCCAGAAAAAAACACAGCGGCTTGCATCGGCGCTCGGATCGGCCCGACTGCCTGGCGCTTTCGACGTTGAAGGGGAAGAATTGGTCTAGAAACTCCATGCCCAACTGTTGGCATTGGACCGGGTCATAACTGTAGATACAGTTGAAGTGCGGACGCATCCGCTCGACAAAGGCCGCATCTACCAGGTCTCTGACCAGTAGAATTCGGACACCCGGGAACGTCGCGACCAGCTGCGGATTAAGGCCGCGAATGGCTTGGGTTTCATTACATACCAGCACATCGGAGCGCGTCGCGCCGTTGCCGGCATTGACGCGCCGAGCAAGCCCTTCAAGGGGCACGACCAGCGATGTACGCTTGCGAATGGACTTGCACAGCCTTAACACTTTTTTGGCATACCCGGGCACAGACAACATACGCACGTCATGATCGTTGGCGAGGTTATCGATCATGAGTTTTTCGTAGCGAGCTTTCCAGCCCAGGAAGTAAAACGTCAAAGCGTAGTTCCTTCAATGGCGAACACCACACAGAGCCCACCCCCGCTGAGCGAGGCAGTACAGATCGGCTGAACTGACGATTAGGCCCAATAGCCGGCTCAACGCCCGGAGAGGATAATGGACTCGGCCTGGTCTACGGATATCTTGGGAGTGACCGAATGCGGAATTCTCGAGTCGCGCGACAAGTTGTAGACCGCAAATCGCTCACCCATCACGCGTTTGGACATCAGTTCAAGTGAGGGCAGGATACGCCGCTCATAGTGATCATCCAAACCACAAGGTGAGATGGCCCGGCCGGCATTTTCGTAGAAGCGTCCTACAGCCGGATTGAGATCGACCCCCACCAGGAACACCTGGGTAAATCCGACATGGTAGGCAATCTGTAGCGCTACATAGGCGACCGTACGGGCATCGAAATAGCCCTGGGAGAGATCCTTGCTGAACCCGATTGTGCGTGAACTCCCACCCCATAAGGCACGGCGGCGCACCACTTGGAACTGGGAGCTGAACGCAGTCTGGAACAGCGTGGCTTTGCTAGCCTTCTGCAGAGCGAAGATATCTGCACGGGTGGGCACCGGGAGTGTATCCACCTCATCGGGCCATAGCGCCAGGCGGTGGCTGAGCTGCAAGGCGTGGGCATACAGATCCGGCTGTTCTTTTGGAAAGCCAGTGTCCGAGCAGACATAGAAGAACGGATTGATGCCGGTGCCCATGAACATGGAGATTGCACCATTCATGGTGATCATCGGCACATCAGCAAAACGTTCTAGCGGAAAACCCTTGGCTGAGGCGCCAGAGGCAACGATGAACACAGGACCCTTCGCAATGTTATGAGAACATGCGAAGTCCTTTATCGATGCTTGATCGTTCCATTCGTTAACGCTAACAGCTTCCACGTTGCCCCCACGTGTATCAAACGCGGGGGCATTATACATGGAAGGTGTATGACAAATCGTTACGACGTAAGAATTATCTTACAGAGCAAGGAATCAATCTTACACGCTTGCCGCCCGACTGATTCAGCCTCGAATTTCAGCAACCACCGCTGCCAAGGCTTGGGCCGGATCGACCGCCTGACTGATCGGGCGTCCAATCACCAGATAGTCCGAGCCTGCATCAAGTGCCTGGCGCGGAGTCAGAATTCGCCGCTGATCATCTTGGGCGCTTCCAGCTGGACGGATGCCCGGAGTGACCAATTGCAGCGAAGGGTGAGCAGCCTTGAGCGCCGGAGCCTCCAAAGCCGAGCAAACCAGGCCGTCCATACCTGCTTTTTCTGCAAGCGCCGCCAAACGCAAAACCTGCTCCTGCGGCTCAATATCCAGACCGATACCGGCAAGGTCTTCGCGTTCCATGCTTGTGAGTACGGTTACTCCAATCAGCAAGGGTTGCGTTCCGCTGCGCTTGGCCAGCTCCTCACGACAGGCAGCCATCATGCGCAAGCCACCGGAGCAATGCACGTTGACCATCCATACGCCCATCTCAGCTGCTGCCTTGACCGCCATGGCAGTGGTGTTAGGGATGTCGTGAAATTTCAGGTCGAGAAATACCTCAAAACCCTTGGCGCAAAGTGTTTCGACGATGCCCGAAGCGCTGCTGGTGAACAGCTCCTTGCCGACCTTTACCCGGCACAGAGCCGGATCGAGCTGGTCAGCCAGTTTCAGGGCGGCTTCACGGGTTGGGAAATCCAGGGCGACGATCAGGGGCGTCTGGCAGGCGGACATGGTCACGGTCTCTTGGCAAGTCGAAAACGGCGCGCATTGTAAACGAAGTAGCACAGGCTTTGGGCGCCGCCGGCCAGGAGAATGCTCAGCCTGGAATAGCCAGCTGCCTATAATTGAACCAACGGGTCAAGCATTGGCTCGAAAATTATATGAACGGCGCCCCGCGCTGGCAGGAGAATGACAATGCCTTGGTATGCCTGGTTGATCCTTATAGTCGCACTTGGCTCGATTGTCGGCGGGCTGATGTTGCTGCGTGACACGGCGAAGAAGCTGCCGCTCAGTGAAGAGCAGCTGAAGAAAATCCATGAGCGCAATGCAGAGATGGATGCCAAGGAGGCAAAAGATCGCTAACATCCGGCCTTTCCTGAACGTAAGCTGAACGAAGCTTCAATACCGCCATAATCCGGTATGCATCGGCCGAAGATCGTGCTAGGCCGCAGAGCTTGCTCGCCCCTATATAAAGCCTGACCCTGCAGCGTTTGCGCATGCTGCAGCGAGTCGACAGCAAGGACGAAGATACATAGTGAGACCTATCAAGCTTTTCTGGTGCCGTGGCAGCGGGCGTGATGATGCAAGCAAGCAAAATTTCGGTGATTACCTTTCTGCAGATGTGGTTGAGTTCGTATCGGGTCGCAAGGTCGAGTATGCGAGTGTGCATAAGGCGGACATGATCGCCATCGGCAGCATCTTGAATCGAGAAAAGAAGGCCAAGCGCTGGGGCTTTCAGCGCAAGCTGCATGTGTGGGGGGCAGGCTCTGGAAATCTGGATGATGTGTTCTGCAGTCGTCACCACTACCATGCGGTACGTGGGCAAAAATGCCTGGCACAGATCAATCAGCCAAAAAGCCAACCCGTACTCGGCGACCCCGGTCTGTTAGCCTCATCACTGGTTGCCAAGCCCGGCACGAAAAAAATCCGGGTCGGTCTGATCCCGCACATTGCTCATCGCACTGCTCCGGAAATCACCGACTTGCTGAGCAGAATTCCCGGCGCAAAAATCATCGACGTCTATTCGCCAGTCAAACAAGTACTAGAGGAAATTGCCTCGTGTGAGTTTGTTTTGTCGACCAGCCTGCACGGTTTGATTGTGGCGGATTCGTATGGCGTACCCAACCAATGGCTGATGCTTGAGCGCAATGTACGCAAAGAATTCAAGTATCAAGATTATTATTCCAGCTTTGCGATGAGCCAGCCCGCACCCGTGACAACGGAACAAGTTAGACTTGGGCAAGACTGGTCGATCGAACAGTGCATGGCTGACTATGCCCGTCCCGGTCTCGAAGCGATGCAACAAGGGTTGATCAAGGCCTTTCCTGCCCTGTGAGAGAATAACCAGCATTGAAAAGTAGCGAGCACTGTATCGTTAAACGATACAGTGCTGGGCCAGGTCCTTACTCCACGCTCAACTTGTCTCGATTACGTTCCAATAGAGCACTGCCAATACCCTTGACCTCCAGCAGCTCGTCAACAGTGGCGAAGGGGCCATTGGCTTCGCGGTAAGCTATTACTGCTTCTGCTTTGGCTTTACCGATCCCGTTGAGCTCCTTTTGCAGCGTCTGGGCATCAGCCTGGTTTACATTGACTTTAACGGTTTGTGTTGTTGCTGAAGACTCTACTGCATGGGTAGCCGTCAATGCTGAAACTGCGGGAGTAGCCGGGGCCGCGCTGAGTGAAAAGGACAGGCCCGCGAACAGCGGAAGAAACAGGTAAGAAAGAACGGTATTGCGCATTTTTCACACTCCTGTGCGATGAGATTTGCAGGGCAGCGTTTCCGTAGCTGCCACACAAACCTAGCGCGTCTGAAGTTCCGACGAAAGTGCGCGAAGGATGAGAATCTTTACTGAATTAGACGTCACACTTTATGTCCTCTTCTTGGGCAAAAAGTCGCACAAGAAGAGGATATAAAACTTACCAATTAATAAACCTTATCTTGCAACAAGCGCTTCAAATACTGACCGTACCCATTCTTCGCAAGAGGCGCGGCAAGCTTTTCAAGTTGCTCTGCACTGATCCAGCCCTGGCGGAACGAAACCTCTTCCGGGCACGCCACTTTCAAGCCCTGGCGGCGCTCGATGGTCGCGATATATTGACTGGCTTCGAGCAACGAATCGTGGGTGCCGGTATCCAGCCAGGCGTAGCCGCGGCCCATGATTTCAACCGACAGCTTGTTACGCTCAAGGTAGGCGCGGTTGACGTCGGTGATCTCAAGCTCGCCACGTGGCGAGGGCTTGATGGCCTTGGCGATCTCGACCACATCCTGATCGTAGAAATACAGGCCGGTTACCGCGTAGCTGGACTTGGGTTGCAGTGGCTTCTCTTCAAGGCTGATAGCGGTCCCTTGGGCATCGAATTCAACTACGCCATAGCGTTCAGGATCATGCACGTGGTAGGCGAACACGCTAGCACCAGTGGCACGACTGTTGGCGTTGCTCAACAGGTGCTGGAAGTCGTGGCCGTAGTAGATGTTGTCACCCAACACCAACGCCGACGGATCATTGCCAATGAACTGCTCACCAATGATGAACGCCTGCGCCAGGCCATCCGGAGAGGGTTGCACGGCGTAGGAAATATTCAGGCCCCACTGATTACCGTCGCCCAGCAACTGCTCGAAACGCGGCGTGTCCTGCGGGGTGGAAATGATCAGGATGTCGCGAATCCCCGCCAGCATCAGCGTAGTCAGCGGGTAATAGATCATCGGCTTGTCGTAGACCGGCAAGAGCTGCTTGGAGATCGCCAACGTTGCAGGGTGCAGTCGAGTACCCGAGCCGCCTGCCAGAATAATGCCTTTACGTTTCATGCGGTTATTTCCCTTGTATTTCCGTCAGCATCCGCGCAACGCCCAGGCGCCAATCAGGAAGCTGCAAACCGAAAGCCTTTTCAAGTTTTTGCGTGTCGAGTCGCGAATTGGCTGGCCGCCGCGCAGGCGTGGGATAGGCGTCGGTGGTCAACGCCGAAACCGCCTGCGCCTTGACCTTCAGCTCAATGCCCGACTGCTCAGCCCGCTCAAGAACGTAGCGCGCATAGCCACACCAGGTGGTTTCACCTCGTGCCGCAAGATGGTAGAGCCCACCCAGTTCAGGCTTGGCGCGCCAGGCGACGATCGCATGCGCCGTCACATCTGCGATCAACTCAGCACCGGTTGGTGCGCCGAACTGATCATCGATTACCCCAAGGGTGTCTCGCTCGCCAGCCAGGCGCAGCATGGTCTTGGCAAAATTATTGCCACGCGCCGCGTACACCCACGAGGTGCGGAAGATCAGATGCGAGCACGCCGAGGCTTGAATAGCCTGCTCTCCAGCCAACTTGCTCAGACCATAGACATTCAGCGGCCCCACCACGTCTTCTTCGCGCCAGGGCGCTTGACCCTCCCCTGGGAAGACATAGTCAGTGGAGTAATGCACCAGCAGCGCACCTGAACGTGCAGCGGCCTGCGCGAGCACTTCGAGCGCCTCGGCGTTGACGCGATGAGCTTGCGCCTGCTCGGACTCGGCCTTGTCTACCGCGGTGTAAGCCGCCGCATTGACAATCACATCTGGCGCCCAGGCCTGGACGGTCTGCGCCAAACCTTGCAGATTGGCGAGATCACCGCAGTAATCCTGACTCTTGGAGTTAAGGGCCAGCAGCTCTCCCAGCGGGGCCAGGCTGCGCTGCAGCTCCCAGCCGACCTGGCCGTCTTTACCAAGCAGCAAAATCTTCATTCGCTGCGCTCGCCGTAGTTCTTCTCGACCCACTCGCGGTAGTTGCCCGACTGCACGTTTTCAACCCACTGCCAGTTGCTCAGGTACCACTCGACCGTCTTGCGGATACCGGTCTCGAAGGTTTCCGCAGGCTTCCAGCCCAGCTCACGCTCGAGTTTGCGCGCATCGATGGCGTAACGGCGGTCATGGCCTGGGCGGTCGGTGACGAAGGTGATCTGCTCGCTGTAGGACTTGCCATCAGCGCGCGGGCGAAGCTCATCGAGCAAAGCGCAAATGCGGTTAACGATCTCCAGATTTGGCTTCTCGTTCCAGCCGCCAACGTTGTAGACCTCACCCACCTTGCCTGCCTCTAGCACCCGGCGAATCGCGCTGCAGTGATCTTTTACGTACAGCCAGTCGCGGATTTGCTGGCCGTCACCGTAGATCGGCAGCCCTTTGCCACCCAACGCGTTGACGATCATCAGCGGGATGAGCTTTTCCGGGAAGTGGAACGGGCCGTAGTTGTTGGAGCAGTTGGTGGTGAGAACCGGCAGGCCATAGGTGTGGTGGTAGGAGCGCACCAAGTGATCGCTGGCCGCCTTGCTCGCGGAGTAAGGGCTGTTTGGTTCGTACTGGTGCGTCTCGGTGAACGCCGGGGCGTCAGGCGCCAAAGAGCCATAGACTTCGTCGGTGGAAACATGCAGGAAACGGAACGCTTGCTGCGCATCGCCCGGAAGGGCTTTCCAGTAGGCGCGCACCGCTTCGAGCAGGCGGAAGGTGCCAACGATGTTGGTCTGGATGAAGTCTTCCGGGCCATGAATCGAACGATCGACATGCGACTCGGCGGCGAAATTGATCACCGCACGCGGCTGATGCTCGGCCAGCAACTTCTCGACCAGCGCCGAGTCGGCGATATCGCCGTGGACGAACAGGTGCTTGGGGTTACCATCGATGGACGCCAGGCTCTGCACGTTGCCCGCGTAGGTCAGCTTATCCAGGTTGATGACCAGCTCATCTGCTTGAGCTACCCAGTCCAGGACAAAGTTGGCGCCGATAAAGCCGGCTCCGCCGGTTACTAAGATAGTCATTGTTCGGATCTTTTCAGTGGTGTCGAGAAAAAGTGGGCGGGCGTCAGCGTCAGCCAAGCATGGAAAATGCCCGGAGTCTGTCCACAGAGAAGCAGAAAAACGACCTCATCCATGGCCTAGCAGTGCCCCCAGCACTGGCCAGTGTCGGGATCAACGCCACATTGTACCGCCAAAGTTGGCCAACCGTAGAAATTGGCACGCCGATGCGAATCGAGACGAGCTACAGATAAGAGGCTGCAAAAACGTTCAATCGAAGCAGTCGGCGTCTTTGAGTACATTGCCAAGCTTGTCCTTACCAGACAGTAAAGGTGGCTCGCTCAGGGGCCAGCGGATAGCAACCTGCTGGTCATCCCAAGCCAAACAGCGTTCATGCTCGGGAGCGTAATAGTCCGTGGTTTTGTAAAGAAACTCAGCATAGTCCGAGAGCACCACGAATCCGTGTGCAAAGCCCTCCGGAACCCAGAGCTGATGCTTGTTCTCGGCGGAAAGATAAGCGCCGACCCATTGACCGAAGCTTGGCGAAGAACGGCGAAGATCCACCGCAACATCGAACACCTCACCTTCGATCACACGCACAAGCTTGCCTTGAGGCTGCTGAATTTGGTAATGCAACCCGCGCAGAACACCTTTACTGGAGCGAGAATGGTTGTCTTGGACAAATTGAACCTTGCGCCCAATAGCGTCTTCGAATAGCCGATGGTTGAAGCTTTCGAAAAAGAAACCGCGATCATCACCGAACACGCGAGGTTCGAAGAGAATCACATCAGAAATAGCTAACGGGGTTGCTTTCACTGTGAATAATCCAAAAATGAATGCCGGATTGAGTGAGTCTATGCCTGCACGGTTGAGCTGATGGCACCCACTCAATTTAATCCTTCCAAAATACCATACGTAGTCCACGACAGGCGACCCAGACCAATTCGAACAAATGCAGCCTTAACTGGAGATATTAACGACTTGACTACCCGTGTAGTACGGGTACATCAGAGACACTACTAGTAACCGCTAAATCTCAGGCGAGCCCGACAGCTAGACTCGCATCCGCATTTGCTCTGAGCACGTCAATGCATCAGTCTGGCAGGACACTCAGGATCTCGTCTCACTAAGCCAGCGAACGGTAGGATGCGCGCGCCCCAACCGGCATGGAAAATACTCTACATAGTGGCTCTATGCCCACCTACACACACGGGCGGATCGCTCCTTCTAGACCCTGCAATGGGCGCAAAAGGCGGCCTTCGTGCGACCGGCACCTAGATTTGACAAGTCGCTTGACTGATAATCTGTCAAGTCAATTTGCCGGACACGCTTCCTTCCCCTACTGGGGACGCTCACCAGCGTTACCGGCTAAACTTAAACCCAGGAGTAGATGAATGGCACTTCGGCTGTTGTGTGAAAGCGATTTAAGCCTGATTCTGGGTTGGCGCAACACGCCAGCCGTGCGAATGAGCATGTTTTCCACACACGAAATCAGCGAAACAGAACACCGCGCCTGGTTTTCGCGCACGCAAGTGAACCCAACTGTTCGTTGGTATATCTATGAAAATGAGCAGGGCACTGCCGACGGCGTGATCTCTCTGACTGAAATAAACGAAAAAAACCGCAGTGCGTTCTGGGGGTTTTATACAAACCCATCAGCCCCTTTAGGGACAGGTACTAAGTTGGGCCTGCAGGCGATGAATCAGGCTTTCGAAGTTGATAAACTTCGAAAGCTCAGCACTGAAGTACTGGCCAACAATGAAAAAAGCCTAAAACTTCATCGACGCTTAGGCTTTCGTGAAGAAGGCATATTTAAAGAGCACCATCTCACTGAAGCCGGTTACACCGATGTCGTCAGGTTTGGCATGCTGTCTTCAGAGTGGCGCATCCATCAACCGGACGTGTTAGCGTACCTCTCTCAATTTAACATGCCCGGTGAAGTTTTCACCCCAGAATGACGATTCATATGTGCCCGGTAGAACCGCGCCATCCACCCCTTTTCAAGAGGCATTACCCATGGCTTTCGTAATCAATGGCAGATCGATCGGCAGTGACCACCCTCCGTACATCATTGCCGAGCTGTCTGCCAACCATAATGGGGACTTGCAGCGCGCCTTTGATACCATCAAAGCCGCCAAAGACAGCGGTGCGGACGCGATAAAGATTCAGACCTACACCGCTGATACCATGACCATCGATTCTGATAGAGAAGAGTTCATGATTCGCGGAGGCTTGTGGGATGGCTACAAGCTCTATGATCTGTACAAGCAGGCTGAAACACCCTACGAATGGCACAAAGCGATTTTCGACTATGCCAATCAATTGGGCATCACGCTCTTTTCTACTCCGTTCGACGAAACGGCTGTCGACCTGCTCGAATCGCTGAATGCACCAGCCTATAAGATCGCTTCCTTTGAAGCCACCGACTTGCCCTTGATCCGTTACGTTGCAAGCAAAGGTAAGCCAATGATCATGTCAACCGGCATGTGTTCGGAGGAAGAAATCGCCGAAGCCGTGGGTGCAGCACGCGAAGGGGGCTGCAAGGACTTGGTCCTGCTTCACTGCATTAGCAGCTACCCTGCTCCAATGGACCAGGCAAACCTCGCCCAGATGGCAGGGCTTACGGATCGCTTCGAGACCATTCCAGGGCTGTCTGACCATACACTCGGCACTACCGTATCCGTTGCGGCAGTGGCGCTTGGCGCCTGCGTGATCGAAAAGCACTTTACCCTCAGTCGTAATGACAAAGGGCCGGACAGTGAGTTTTCGCTCGAGCCCGAGGAGCTGCAACGCCTGTGCAAAGACTCCTTCGATGCTTGGTCTGCTATTGGCAAACGGAGTTTTGAGCGGCAAAAGGCCGAGGAAGGTAACAAACAGTTCCGTCGTTCAGTGTATTTTGTCAAAAAACTCAAGGCAGGCGACGTTATCCAAGCCACCGATATTCGTCGTATCCGCCCCGGCTTTGGCTTGGCGCCCAAGTATTTTGATCAACTGATTGGCAAAAAAGTCACAGCGGACATCGACTTTGGTACCCCAGCGAGCTGGGAGCTGATTGAAAAGTAAGATAATCCAGCGTTGACATGCCTCACGCCTGGATAGGCTCGTTGCCGCGCAAGCGGTCTTCACCTGCGCTGTGAAGACCGCTGTCCAGAGTCGACAGCAACGCCCGCCGAAGCGCCTGCTCTATCCAGCCAGATTAGACCCGCCAACCCTATTACTTAGCTACTCACTGGACGCTTACCAGGAACTTGAGAAGCCCCAAGCAACCTGCGCCCGAACTTCTGCCCTGGCAGCTCGACATACTTGTAAGTCAGTGCTGAGACCAGCACGACACACACAATCACGGCGCACACGATCATGTTATTGACGCTGACACTACCGCTGTCCAGGAACCGGGTACCACTGATCGTTGGGGCGAGGGGGCGTCCTAAAAACTTCTGCGCCACTATAAACAGCGAAACGAAGCAAAACAGAACTGCCGCATGGGTCATGTAAATCGAGTAGGACAACTTGCCCAAAAACCCAAACAATCGATTGCCCAGCCACTGTGACAACAGCCCTTTGTCAAAGGCAAACACTACAACGGTCACGCAGAATAACAGTGTACACATCAGGGAGCGCGCCTCAAGATTAGAGGAGAGCAGTGCAACAACTAGAGCAACGCTAACAAACTCGACAACCGACATCAGACGGTAGCCTGGCACCCAAGCCTTACTCAACTTACGATATAGCAAATACGCCAATGCACCAGCAAAGAAACACGAAAGTCCCTTTGCTGCCGGTAGCGTGAAGAATGCAGACCCCATCAGCAAGTCCATGAAGGCGACCACCGAAACGACCGCCCACAGCAGATACCTGGCCCGGAAAGCCAAGAGCACAATGAGGGCAAAGAGTAAGTACATATAATACTCAATGCTGATGCTCCACGACGGGTAATTGAAACTGTAGTTTTCGGTAAGCGTCGTCCACGACTGCACCAGCAACGCGTTGGGCAGTATCTGCGAGTAGGCATACTCTCCGGTAAAGGGCTCATTGTTGAAAACGAATCCTTTTTTCGCAGCCTGCAACTTGGCGATTTCGAAAACCACAAAGACCACAAGCATCAATAGGTGCAACGGAAACAATCGAAAGGTTCTTGAGACCAGAAACCTTTTGATCTCCAACCCCTGTTGCTGACCGTAAGAATAAGAAAAGACGAACCCACTCAAAACAAAGAAGTAATCGACAAACAAGTCAGCACTTCTGAAAACCTGTAATTCAGAGAATGCTCCGAGCACGTGCATATGAAAAACCACAACGGCCAGCGCACAGATGCCCCTGAAGCTGTCCAGTGCGTGGAACCGCTGGCTTTCCTTATGATCGTCGCGCATGACTATTTACCTTTGAGCAGGCAGTGCAGCCACTGCCACACTGCCCTGATGGATACCTTCGATAGGACGCGTTAGCGCCCATCCGAAACAGGCGGTTTGTCTTCTGTCTTGCGGCGACTCGGCACTGCCAGCAACACTGCAACAGGTAACCAGAATACTGTCCAGTAATCGCCTGGCCTGGTAAAGATCCGCTCAACATCGGTCAGCATTGCAATCAACGCGAAGACCAGCGCGGGAAAGGCCAGCTGTACCCAAGGATGACTTCTGAGTTGCCAGGCTTTGTAGGTCAACCCGAGCAGTCCTGCACACATCAACGCCAATGAGACAATACCGCTGTCATAGATCTGTTGAAGGTAGAGGCTGTGCGCATGCGGCGAAATGGCAACCTCATTTGGCCACACGAATCTGAACGGTGTGCCCAAGCCGTAGCCAATAGTCCAGTGGTCCGTCATCGCCGCGTAGAAGTACTCCCAGATTTTGGCGCGCCCAGACAGCTGGCGTCTTTGCACCTCAAGGAGCAAATGATCCCAGGACAGGATAATTGCAACCAACGCCACCAACACAACCGCTGCCAGTACCAGCCAACCGCGTCGGGAGTTCTGAATAACCACGATCAGAATGCAGCAGACTGCCAAAGCAATCCACGCCCCTCGGGTGTAGGTCAACAAGACATATCCGGCCAGGGCGACGAAGGCGGCGAGCCAGAACAGACTTAGCGCGGGGCGTGTCCGCTTGTCCAACGCTACCCCAAGCGCCCACGTCGCAACAGCACCATGAAAGATGCCAGCAGCGACTGGCCATCCGAAGTTGGCAAAGTTACCGATACCCAATCGATCAATGCGATAACCCCTGAATGACAGAGGCCGATCAAGGACACCAAACTGATAGACCAGACTGACCGCTGCGCTCAGAGCGATGACGGCAACGGCGGCAAGCAAGGCACGGCGCAATAGCCATTGATGTTGTGTCATCAAGCAATGAATGGCCATCAGGTAGAGACCGATGAACAGCCCGCGCTTTGCCAACGACCACGCCCCAGCATCGGCGTCTGTCGCCCATAAGGTGCTCAACGCTACCCAGAGTAAATACAGCAACCATGGAACGTACTGCCAATCCGGCCAGCGCAGGGATCGGGAGATTATTTTATGTACGCAGTAGATCAGCGCAGGCGCCAACAACCAGATATATACCTGCGCATTGCGCGCACTGGTCGACTCCAACCAGATCTTGCCACTGAGTTGAATGAACAGCCCTAACGACAGCGCCCAAACCATTGCCACTCGCCACTTACTTTCACTCGTGGTCGAGGCCAACACCCTACTACTAGTTATCATACTGCTCCGCCATCGCAAAATCTTAAATCAGAATGCATTCTTATTGATAAAACCTTTGAACACCGTCAGCCAAATTATTTTCAGGTCGAGCCAGAGCGTCCAGTTCTCGATATACCAAAGGTCATACTCGACGCGTTTTTGCATCTTTTCCAACGTGTCGGTTTCGCCGCGGTAACCACTGACCTGAGCCCAGCCGGTGATGCCTGGTTTTACTTTGTGCCGCTGCATGTAGGACTCTACCAGGTCCTTGTAATATTCATTGTGTGCCAACGCGTGCGGACGCGGCCCAACGATCGACATCCGTCCTTGCAAGACATTAAAAAACTGCGGCAACTCGTCCAGACTGGTACGCCGCAAGAATGCCCCGACCCGGGTAACCCGCGTATCGTTACGAGTGGCCTGGGTGACATCCCCCTCTTTTTCCTTGTGGACGACCATCGAGCGGAACTTGTACACCTTGAAGCGCTTACCATTAATCCCCATGCGGTACTGTTTGAACAAAATCGGCCCCGGGGAACTGACCTTGATGGCCACGCCAACCATGAGACAAACAGGCAAGATCAATGAAATGATCGCACTGCCCACCACCAGGTCCTCCAAACGCTTGAACAGCCGCGCCGGACCATCCATGGGGCTGCAGCTCAGATCCAACGAGTACAGACCCGCAATGTGGCTTACTTTATGATTGAGCAGGCGAATATCGCCCCACTCCGGAATAAACCGAATCGCCACCGTGTGGTGGCGCAACTCATACATGATTGAGCGAATCGCCCCCCCTTCACTCAGCGGCAGGCATAACCAGACTTCATGCACGCGGTGCTCTTCGATCTGCTCAATCAGCCGTTTCGACCATTCGGCATCAGGACTGTACTCAAGATTGGCCGCGATGCGGAAACCGTACTCATCGAGCGTATCGCCATTATTTAGCTGACCGGCTGACAGCCCACCGCTATCTACCAATAGCACCGACTTCAAGTTCATCCCGGACGCACGCACCCGACGCAAGGTCAGGTACACCACCAGCCGCATGACCAGGCACAATGAGCCGCCGATGGCCAGCATCGAGGAAAACCAGATACGTGAGTAGTTATCTGAAACTTTCAGAAAGAAGGTCAATGCCAGCAAAATTCCAGCCGCCGACAACCAGCACACGATGAGAATACTCAACTGTCGCCAGAACGAGTGGCCTCGCTGCGAGCCATAGACCCCCCCAAGCGCCAGGCATAGCACGACGACGATGCTGCTAATCAACGTGGCGGTGTTGTAACGGCCCGTCATGTCCAGGGTGCCAAAGCGGTATTCATGGGCCGCCATGCCGGAACCGATAACTATGAGCATGTCCAGGAGCGCCACGATAAAAGGAACGGGATAGCGCTCGGCGAAAGTAGGCTGATAGCGATGAATGACTTGCATGTCCTTTATACAAACCCCGATGTCATTTTAAGCCAAGGCGTCAATATCAAGTTCGGCCAGACCGGCACCTAATGATTACTGCCGTGCAGTGTGCCAGTCGCTTGCAGGGGCGCGCGCTGCGTGCCTCTTGCAACCTCCCAGCTCGCTAGTTATTGGGTTTTACGCGCCCATACTTGTCTTCGAAACGAACAATATCGTCCTCCCCCAGGTAAGAGCCTGATTGAACTTCAATCAGCTCCAGGGGAATGACACCGGGGTTCTCCAGCGCATGCACTTGGCCAATGGGTATGTACGTCGATTGATTTTCGGTTACCAGGTAAGTTTTCTCACCATTTGTCACCTGTGCGGTACCACTGACAACAATCCAGTGCTCGGCCCGGTGGTGGTGCATTTGAACCGAGAGTTTCGCACCCGGATTGACAGTGATGCGCTTGACCTGATAGCGCGCACCATTGTCTATGCAATCGTACATCCCCCATGGTCGGTAGACTTCTCGATGATTGGTGTGCTCGTGGCGCTGATCACGCTTGAGTTGATCGACTATTTTCTTAACGCTCTGGACTTGATCCTTGTGCGCAACCAAAACAGCATCTTTGGTCTCGACAATCACCAGGTTGTCCACGCCCACTACAGCGACCAGGCGATGATCAGCATGCACATAGCTGCTGTGGGTATTCTCCTGCAGCACGTCGCCTTTGAAAAAATTGCCATCACTGTCCTTCTCGCTGGCCTCCCACAGGGCAGACCAAGAGCCGATATCACTCCAGCCTGCGTTCAAGGGAACCATCACTGCATCGGTGGTTTTTTCCATGACTGCATAATCGATGGAGTCATCCGGACACGCGGCAAACGCCTGCGCGTCGACGCGAGTGAAGTGCATATCCTGCTCACCACCGGCAATCGAAGCACGGCACGCAGAGAGAATATCCGGACGATGACGCCCCAGCTCTTGCAGGTATCGCTCAGCACGAAACATGAACATGCCGCTGTTCCAGAAATGCCGGCCCGATGCCAGGTACTGCTGGGCGGTCAGCAAGTCCGGTTTTTCCACAAAGCGACTAACTGCGAAACCGCCTTGCACGAGCTCCTCACCTCTTTCGATGTAGCCATAGCCAGTCTCAGCCGAGCCCGGCACAATCCCGAAAGTGACCAGTTTGCCGGCGACAGCCAACGTTTCAGCCATCGCGACGCTCTGCTGAAACGCAGCAACATCCTCAATAAGATGATCTGCGGCCAACACCAGCAGAATTGCATCAGCGTCATCATCAACAGCCTGAAGCGCAGCCAGAGCAATTGCCGGCGCAGTATTACGCCCGATCGGCTCCAATAAGATATTGGCTTTCTCCATGCCAAGCTGGCGCAATTGCTCCGCCGCCAGGAACCGATGCTGCTCGTTGCAGATCAACCTGGGCAAGCCGATATCCAGACCTTCAAGACGTTTTATGGTCTCTTGAAGCATCGACAGCTCGGGGTTGAGCAAAGGCAAGAACTGCTTGGGATTGAGCTGACGAGACAATGGCCAAAGGCGTGACCCGGAACCGCCCGCCATAATGACTGGATACAGCATAGAATTTTGTCCTTTGCAAAAAGCATTACCGCGCATCGTCTCAGGATGGATCCAGTTTTTCCACTACGCCGTGCTGTAACCCTTTGAATTTCAGGCTCCTTCACACCCAGATGCTCGGAAAAACAGCATCAATACGTAACAGGCCAATTCAGATCTGCGCAGGGTGAAGGTCAAGCCAAAAAACTATCTGTCGTCTGGCAGCCACTGGGTCAGCAACGCTTCGTAGCTTTGCAGAACCTGCGGCCAGGTAAACCGCTCTTGGAACTTGGCCCGGCTAGCACTACGCATACGCTCCACAGCCTGCTCATCGTCCAGCAACTGGTCAAACAACTGAGCGCAACTGCTTTCGTCTGAGAAGTAATGCGCCTCCGGCCCGGCAACCCAACGGTTGAAGTGGTTGTCGTGCGCGATCACCGCGCAGCTGGCGCCTAACGCTTCAACCAATGACGGATTCGTACCACCGACACGATGCCCATGCAAGTAGAACCGGCTGTAAAAGCGCAGGGACTGTACGATCGAGCTTTCGTAGATGGCACCTACAAACAGCACCTCGTCGCTGGCGGCCTCCATTACCTGACGATGAAAAGCGTTCTCATTCGGGGCAAAATTGCCCAAAACGACCAGCTTGTGCTGACGTTCTTTCAGGCTAAAGGCGCGGACCATTTCAAGCAGGGAGTTCTCCGGCTCGGGTCTGGCGATAATCACTGAAAACCCCTGCGGCTCAACCCCATAAGGGATTAGCCGGGAAACATCAGCCTGCAAAACTTCATCGCCACCGTACGGAATCATGGTGATCTTGGCTTCCCGCACGCGCGTTGCCAAATGTTCCTTGATTTTGGGGTGATCTGCGACCAAGTGACTACCGACCCAACAGCCGACCCGCTCGTTCAGCCAGAACCAGGTCTTGGCCACCAGGCCCCATTTATCTCGGCGCCACTCTATGCCATCCATATTGATGACATTGGGCTGCCCCTTGATCCGCTGTAACACATTAAATACAGCAGTGTTGTAGCCAAGCGTCAGGATCAAACCCGGCTGACGCAGCGCATGCCACGTAGCGCGCCAGTCAAAGACTATGGTGCCCGCCGCGCCCTTGCGTGCAACGGGAATGTGAATGCGCCGCACCCCTTCCCAGTAGGACTCGTAGATTTCCCCATCGCCGTCTTCCTGACAATAGACCGTGACCGTCCAGCCGCGGGAAATCAAGTGGAGAGACAGCTTTTCAGCAAAGGTCTCAAATCCGCCATGTGCAGCCGGAACGCCTCGAATACCCAGAACTACCAAATTCATTGTTTCACACTTATCAATAGATGATTACGGTCGCTGCACCGTGGTCTCAGGCGCGGCGCGCCTGGGCAATATAGGATCTGTAGGTCTCGACCAATACCGCTGCAGAATGGCGCCAATCGAACTTCTGAACTTGCTGCAGCCCATCCTCTACAAGACGCTGTGAAAGCGCAGTATCCGACAACAATTGGTCCATGCCTCTGGCGATGCTATCAGCATCCAGCGGATCGACCAGAATAGCCGCTGCGCCAGCCACCTCAGGCATTGAAGTCGTATTGCTGGTGAGTACCGGCACACCGCTGGCCAACGCTTCAGCGACTGGCATGCCAAAGCCTTCCGCAATGGCCGGGAACACAAAGAATCTGGCGTGTCGCATCAGTATTGGTAGGAGCCGATCGTCAACGTGCTCAAGGAATTTGACGCGATCCTGAAGCCCAAGACTGTTCACCAGTGATAACGCTTGATCGTAGCCAAAATCTCGCTGCCCCACACAAACCAACGGGGGTACGTCGCCTTCCAGCTTCGCGTACGCCTCAATCAGCCGCACGTGATTCTTGCGCGGTTCAAGCCGACCGACATTGAGAATGTAGTCACGCGACTGAAGCCCTACTTCGGCCAGCCGCTCGCGCCCCAGATCACCTGGATGAAAGCGGGAGAAGTCCACACCGTTGTACACCACCTGGATTTTCTCCGGGTCAACTGAATAGCGTTGAACAATCTGCTGTTTGGAATAGTCACTCACGGTGAACAGCAGCGTGGAGAAATACGCTGCGATCCGGAATGAAAGCTTGGACTGCCAAGTAAAGAATTTTGAAAAATACTCAGGATGGCTCTCAAAAAGAACATCATGAATGGTGCAGGCACAGGGCCCCAAAGGCAAAAATGGCAATCGGTACTGAGTGTGCAACAGGCCGAGTGCATGCCGCTTCTGCAGCATGGGTAATTGGACGGCCAGACGCCACAGACTTGGGCGAGAGGGCATGCATATCAAGGTGACGTTGGGATTATTAAATTCAGGATATTCGCTCAACAGGCGCTCAGTTGAGTTCAAGAAAAAAACGAACTCAATCTCCGGCGCCAGCACGACCGCTTCCTTGAACAAACCAAGAATGTGGCTGCGGCTCCCTTGATAAATTCCGTCAAATGTATGGAAGTCCACACCTACTCTGAAACGATCCATGCTTTCCTCAGTCCCGTCATGCACGCCGAGTGAGGCGTGCATCTATATTATTGTTTACAGACCCGCTAATCGAGCCTGAATGCCATAGCCAACCTAGCTGGCCTGCGCAGCCCGCAGATCGTGTCTGCTGCGCTGTTTCGGTGCTGGGGAGTAACGGTCCAGCAGCGACACCAACAAAAACAGCAGAAGGAAATAATAGACGCCCATATCAGGTATGTCCGTACCCGTCATTTGCACCAGCAATCCCCCCAGCAAACAGAGGGTCAGCATATTTCTACGGTGCACCAATTCAAAGAGCGAGGCGATAAACAATACAAAACCCACTATGCCGACCTCGGCCAACTGAATGAATAAGAAGGCGTCACTGACCTTGTCATAAAAGACCTCACCCACCAGTATCTGGCGATCAATCCCGTCTGCTTTCATTGCACCTATGCCACCGCCAAGAGGATTTTGCACGAATGCATCCAAGGCATATTCGCGAAAACCGCCGCGTTGAGACAACGCATTTTTGTCGCCAAATATATCAAATGAAGCAACGATATTTTCTGCGTACTCCCCCGCGGCCACAAAGAAAACGCCGCCGAGCAAAACCAGAAACATGCCCCCCGCCAGTGTTCTCAGCACGATCTTTGAAACCGACTTCGAATTGTAAAGCATGTATCCGAACCCGACAAATCCGGCCAGTACGATTGCGCCGCGCGACATGCTCAGAATAATGATAACGCCTGCCAGGCATACATCAAATTTCTTCAACCGATAGCTTGGTCGCATCAACACAATTAGCGCGAATACAACAGCAAAAATACCTTGAATCCTGAAGTCCCAGAACGTCCCAAGCATCCTCGGCACGCCCAACATGACCAGTGACTGATCTGTCAACGGCTTTGAAAAAACGGTACCACTTGCCAGCAACTCATAGGACTTATCCAGGTAATCACCGGTCAGATAAACCACCACACACGACATAAATAATAGTCGGAAAAACGCGGTTATCTCAGGCCATTCCAGTCGGTCCTTCAGGAATACCAACGCTGCTATAAGCATTAGCATTGGCGCCACACGGGGAATGAATAGCTGCACACCAGCAGCTACATTTGGGAGCAAATACACCAGCAGCAGCAGGGTATAAGCGCACGTTATCCAGTAACGTTTGAACAGTAGATAACGCAACTCCGACCGACGTATCCTGAAATTGAGCAGAACACTTAGTAGCAGTGGGAAGTATCCGGTCAAAACATTGAGCACCTTGAAGACCATCAGGTCTCCTGGAACCACGAAACCGTTGATACAGCGGGCGTAGACGATCAGGAAAACCACAGGATAGATGCGGTTTTTCACGACAATCAAAAAGTACGACCCAAGCACAATCAACACGCCAAAGAGGGATGCGGCGGCCCCCGAGACGTAGACAAAGAAATAGCCTAGTGGAAAACAGAGCAGGTAAAAAACAAAAAATAGCTGCTCAATACTCTTTGACTGGCTTCTGTAATTGGCATTATCCATGGGGTACCGTGATCACTCTCAGAAATGCCGAAGACACCATAGAGATGTTGCTCTCATCCATGCAACGTGGATTCGAGACCGGGTCACTGATCGCACCTGGCCAGCTGTGATCGATGACGTACTGACGTGCTGCAGCATCCCCATCCTGAACGGACGCTGGCGGGTCCTGAAACAGCCTATCATTACGCAGGTCATCAAGGGTTACCCGCGAACAGTTTTCAAAGATATTGAAGAAGCACGGGCCGAAAGTAAACGAGCGCTTGCCCAACAGTGCAGCTTCATAGGCGACGGTACCAGAGACGGTCACCACCGCCTGAGCGCTGAGGATCAGTTGATGAGAATCCGCCTTTTCATCCAGAAGCACGACATTCCTCAGAGCCTGCAACTTTTTATAGAAGCCGTAGCTGCGGTCGCCAATCGCATTGGTATGCTCCTTGACATAAACAAACCACCCCTGTGGCAGCGCGCGCCAAACGTTGAGGATATTCATTAACTGATCCTCGTAATAGCGGCCGATGACGTCAATCGAGGCCTCGGGCTGTTTGTGCAAGGCGATGAAAACATAAGGCCTGCCTTGTAACTCTGGGGTCAAGACAGTGCGTTTGACCAGCCTGTAGACTTCGCGATTCAGCTCCTCGCTCGCGTGTTTTTTGAATGAATTCCAGCGACTGGCGATAACAGAAGGATCATCAGGATCAATATTTTCTCGATTGATGAAACGCCGCACCCGGGCAAGCCGCTCCTTGAGCGTTCTTGATTTATGCAGCTTCACATCGTTCAACAGAAGATAATCTGGCTTTTTGACTTCAAAATTCAGACTGACATCCGCCTCATCTCGAGGCCCTGTGCTCTCATAAAATTCGGACTGAAACTCATCTTTGAAGAAAGCAAAGCGACCGCCGGGTATACGAATAGTGTGTGGGCATAGATAGACCGACTGCAGTTCCGCCCGTTGGCTAAGGATCCGCAGAAACAAGATTTCATGAGCCCAGGTGACTTCACCAAACACATGGCTCACGCTGTGCCTGTGTATAAAATCGTAGAAAGGCCTTTGAATATGGCTCAAGAACGATATGCCGTTGGCGACGTCATACTTCAGAACACGATCCCCATAAACCAACTCGTTCAGCCGATGATCACCGACGACCTCGGCTGGCATCCCGACGTTCTGCTTGGACAGGTAGAGAATCCGCTCAGCGGGATAATGCCCGAGCAGGAAATCGTGTAGCTTCTTATTGACCACCACCCAGTAGACATTTACTCCAGACCGTTCAAGCTGCTGAGCAACTTCATGAAAGAAGTGAGTTTTGTAAAAATTGGCGATAAAGCAAATATTCATGTTCGATCTTCACGTGTGCTTGCATTAAAATACATCATCTGCCTAAGGGTGCCTTCATCCCGCCTCAGGTTTCGACACTGTATTTTCTTGCTAGCGTTTCGAGGAACAACAGGTTATGCGTTTCCACAACCTCTTCATACTCATTGACCTGCCATAGGCCGTTCTTCTGTAGGCCTTTGTCAAACAAGCTTTTCAGGCCCAGCCTGTGGCCGATTTCGCCTTGCAAAAATACCGGCCGTTCGAAATAGTCACTGACATAGGCTTTCAGACAACCGTTGAGGTACAAATGGTTGGTGACGCACACCGCCTTGTCGCGGAAAATCATCTCGCTGGTGAGATCCCCTTTGTACGCCTCACGCAGTACAAATTTATTGACCATCTTCTTCGCAGCGCCATGCCCTGCCCTGCCTGACGTGGTTTTAAGCGCCAGCGGCATGGGGATACCCGCAGAAAAGTTAGAAAGCTTGCGATCGTAGAAGGGCATACTGCAAAGGTTACCGAAGGAACGGGTTCCACCGAGCATGTAGGCAATATCGGACGTGTACTGCCTGTCCCAAGCAACTTGGACGATATCGTTGAAGACCTCCCGAGACCCCTCGGTAAAGTCGACGTTATTGTCAATAACCTCGCCAAGCGCGCGAATCAATTGCTGACCCGTAGTCGATTGCGAAACAGGACTGGCTTTATGGTAATGGAAGAAGTGCTTGGCTACATAGGCGGACAGATCCTGCATCATTTCCAGACGCAGCATACCGCGGCGATTACGGCCATTCCCGCTCAGGGATTTGAGACTGCCCCCCGCAAGCGCAACAGCTTTGCGCAGCACTGGATAATTGAGCAAATGATGCAGGGCCATCCGGTCCACGGAATTATAGTGCGGCGTATGTAAGCGCGTATCCTGCCCGGCAAAAATATTGATACCGGTAAGCCCTATCGCCTCCATACGGTGAGCGGTCGCCTGTAGATAAAGCAAGCCGGGGTAAGGAAAATTACTTTTGCCCAGTAGCGCGTGCAGGTCGACGGCTTGGTTCGGGTCGACCTCGACTCTCTCGAACGGAATATTGAGCTGTGCCGCTACCGACCGAGCATCACCCGTTTCGTCATACTCGGCATTGGCCGTTGCAAAGGAAATAGCCGTCAAATCCTGCAGGCCCAAATCGCGTTTCAAGGTAATGGCCATTACCGATGAGTCGATTCCGCCAGAGAGATAAATGCCATTATTGTTGGTTACCCGCTTTGCATGGGCATCGACGATATTCTGTCGAAGGCCGCCGTAGACCTCCTCGACGTCCACACGCTCCGGCGCCAGGCGATTGCAACCCGTTACCGTCACCCGCCCCCCTGCCTCAACCGTGACCGTTTTTCCTCGAGGTACGACAAAAATGTCTTCGAAGAGTGTGTTTGGCTCTGAAACATATTCAAAGGCCAGATACTCAGCACAGGACAGCGCCGAAAAACGCCGCTGTTCTCGCGCGGTGAGGACTTCATAAACACTGGTGCCGACAATAAGTCGGCCCTTCTCGATCGAATAAAACAGCCCCCCCGCGCCAGACCAGTCACGAGAAAGAACGACTTTCCTGTCCTCAACAAAGACTGCAACCAGCGCATATTCACCATTTGGCTCATAAAGCGCTCCCGACCGCACCGAGCGAGCCCAACGTTCAAGCTCAACGCTGGCATCGCAGCCCGCGTAGGGTCTGAAATCAGCCAGAACCGTGATGCCTTCGATATCCACGCCACGCCCAGGATTAACGTCACCCAATGAACGCACGTGATCTTTCCACTCCGCAACGCCACCACTTAGCTTGATATCGAACAAATAGCTCACGTTTCCTGACTCCAATCAAAACTGTATTGACAATCCGCTGTTGCCAGCGTCATCCCCGGCGTGCGAAATTGTAACCGCCATGGGCAACTGTCTGAGCGCTCGAGTAATTAGCGACATCCGATTTACGGACCAGCGCCGATGAGACATAAAAGCCTGATTCGGTGATGGAGCCTGATACCGTCGTGCCTGCGCCGATCATGGTGTGGGAGGTGATTTTCACGCCCTGAACGATTAATGCCCGAGAACCCACGTAGACATGATCATCGATTGTAATGGGCGCCTGGATCTTCACGTGATTCAGGTCGAAACCATGGGTCCAGAATTGTGTCCCGTCACCGGCGATGGTCACGTCATCGCCCAAGGTAATTTCATCTGACAGGTCGAATGAATGGTGACTTGTGATGACACTGGACTCGCCTATTTTCAACTGCTCGTGCAGTTTGAAAGGCGATACCCCGGGACGGGTGCCGAATGCCACGTTCCAAGATCCCATATGCGAGGACGCACCGACGTGCAAAGCGGTGATAAATTTGATTCTGTTGAAGCGCCCAATTGAGACGTTGTCGGCAAGCTTGAGTTCGTTCAACTGCATCAGGTTGAAAGGCCCCATCGTGATACGGCCCAGCTCACAGCGCTCAACCAGAATCACGTTGAACGGTGCGATCCGGGCGGAGGGGGCTATCTGATAGCCCAACAGGCGCCGATAGCAAATCAACCGCAAAGCATTGAATGGCAACACCGCGATAATCAGGGCAATAATTTTCTTCATTTTTTATTCTTCATCCAAACCAAGCTTAACGAGATGAATAGCATGTAAAACATTGAGCTGGCAGCCATCGACACCGCGAACGCCATCAGCACATCAGAGTCAAACAGATAAAGTACGCTGCAGTAGACACACATCGACAGCACAGTACCGATCAGGATGTTGCCATTGCGATTGGCCCTGTTGAGGTAGATCTCCAGGTAGGCTGCAATGCACCAACACACGACATACAGCATGACCACCAGAAACAGACCCGATATGCCGACAGGCACTGGAACGCTCAGGTAGTCCAACACGTAAATCGAAATAAACGAGAGGATACAGGCCATCATCAAGGCAGCCGCATAGAGCGCAAAGGTGCGACAGTGGTAGCTAAGGCTCTCGCTGACAAACAACTTCTTGGCCAGATACCCGGTGATGGAAATGTGTGCCAATTGGACAATAAGCGCCAAACGTTGCACGAACGAGAGGGAGAACATCTGCTGCTCACTCAAGTGCGTGTATGCGTATATCTTCCCGAAATTTGCGATCAGCATGGCCAATGCCACGCTTAGCAGAACGGGCCACGCGTAGGCCAATGAGCTCATCAGGCCTGCCTTTACTTCAGAGAAGCGCTGCTCGCCCGCGCGTCTGCCAGAAGCCATCACCACGAACAGAGACACCAAGTGCGGCACGGCGATCGCGAGGGTAATGGCCTGACTCTCTTGAGCATTCGCCAGCAGCCAGAGCAGGCTCAGCCCTACCAAGTAGACCGGGATGGTGTAGTAGAACACGCGAGCTGGGTCATCCTTGATTCTGTAAAGCACGGCAAGAAATGCCGCCATCACCAGAAATAGTGACCTTGCCGCCACATTGGAAAATTCGTGGAGATACGCGGAAGATGCCAGCCACAGCGCCACCCAGATCAACAGGGCAGCCAGCAGATAGCACTTGATCATGACCCGCAGGCAGTTAAACAACCGCTGCACTACTTCCATCGACTCCTGGCCCTGGCGATAGGCATACAATACGTAGATCCGTAAACCGCCATCCAGAAATAACGCCAACATGGCGGACACTGCAAACACATACTCCACCTGGTTGTAGCCGGACTGACTTTTGGTCAACCACAGAAACAACAAGGGGAAGCAGAAGATCAAGCCCTTCTCACAGTAGCTCAACAAGGCGTATGACAAGAATTTTTTATAAGCCCCAAAATATCTTTTAGTTATCACGCCACCGACCATCCGGGCAAAATCATGGAGATACAAAGATCTGAAAGACTGGCTAGGCTACTGTCAAATACCGGTTTAGGCATTTGATCCACCTTCGTTCCGAGTCAGGTAATCCACCACGCTTTCCAGCCCACGGCCGTCGCAGATCGCTGCTGCGGCTGCACTCATCCGGGACAACTCACCCTCCCGCAAACACGCGGCAACCAGCGGCTGCAAGTTTTGCTCGATGCGTGCAACGTCGCCTATCCACAACGCCGCACCCGCTGTTTGCAAGGCAGTTGCTCCAGCAATCTGATTTTCTGCCAATGTCACCATCAATGTCGGCAACCCCAGGCAACAGCGCTCCCACGAAGTGCTGCCAGCAGCGCCAATGGCCAGATCACTCTGCGCCATGCGTTCGGCCATATTGCTGACATTGACAACCACCTCGGTCGGCCATGGCATTGATCGCGCTTGGGCGCTTACTGCGTTGAGCCATGGCGCTGTTGCGCCCATGACCACTGTAATCCTGCAGTTGGCGGGCAACGCACAATGACGCAATGCCTGTAACACCGCTTGGGTCGCGTTGGGCAGATCTACCCCACCCATACTGATGAGTATGTGACCTAACGACGTGTTCGCGCGCCGCTGCAGACTGAACGTGCGCAAACGGTGAAATTCTGGACGGAGCAAGGCAAATTGCGCACCGACCAACAACTGGCAGCGGGCAGGAACCCGATGCAAGTAGTGGGCTGCTTCACGACCAAGGTTCTGATCCAGTAAAACATCACACTCATGGGAGCGATCGGCGAGGTCATCGATAACCAACAACTTGCGATAGGCATGTCTCAAACTACGCTCCCATTGTTCATCCAGGGCATAGTGATCCAGCACCAGCCAGGCAGGCTGTTCGCTCACTAGAATCTCAGCGCATTCCTGAGCATCACGCTGCCATGACACGCCTAACCAGTGAGCGTGTGCAGGCAGTGCTTCGCTTGAGTCGGTTTGTGGCGCTTGGCCAGTCGTCTCAACCATCAACGCATGAGCCTTGAAGCCCTTACTCTCGATAAGATCAATCAGGTGTCCAGGATGCGCTCGGCAAATGAACTCGCATTCTGCACCTGACGATCGCAATGCGTCAGCAAGCGACAAACAGCGCATCACATGCCCGCTACCAATCTGCAGCGAAGCATCTGCACGAAAAAGCACTTTCATCGCGTGCGGCCTCACTGGTCAGTTGATTGCATCGCTTTGAACATCCACTCGGCACGTACCCAGTCTTCTGCGGTATCGATGTCTTGGACTCGGTGTCGCGCAAGGATTACCGGCGCCGACTGCTGGCTAAATATCATTTTTCCCTGCAGCCATGCACACGCTGTTCCCCAGTAGAACTGTCCGGCGTCGTGGAAAGCCTCTTCCAGATCCTGCGAGCGCTGGTTGAAATTGGCAGGCTCGAACATTTCGATGCGATTGACTGAGGTAATACGGATGGCCCTTTGAATTGGAAACGCATAACTGGTGACGGAAAAAGCATAGTCACAGTGAGTCGCCTCAAGTACTTCCAGGCCGCGCGCCAAGTCTTCTGCCCGAACAAAGGGAGCTGTGGCGTAGAGGCAGCAGACTTGAGTGAAAGCCTTGCCCTGATCAAGCCACCACTGGGTCGCATGCGCAATGACCGGAATCGTGCCAGTGAAATCATCGGACAATGCTGCTGGCCGCAAAAAGGGCACACTGGCCCCATACTGACGAGCGACTTCAGCAATCTCCGGGTCATCGGTAGAAACCATGACCTGATCGAAGCATTTGCTCTCGAGCGCCGCCTCGATAGACCAGGCAATCATCGGTTTACCACAGAACATTTTTATGTTCTTGCGAGGGATGCGCTTACTGCCACCGCGCGCAGGAATCACAGCCAGCCTCATGACTGGAGAACCTTTGCCAGCGTGGCAACGACCTCATCCTGCTGGGTCTCGGTCATGGTTTGGAACATCGGAATACTGATGGCCTCCCGGTAGTATTGCTGAGAATGCGGGAAGTCCGATGGTACAAAGCCCATCCGCGCGTAATGCGGTTGGGTATAAATAGGAATGTAATGCAGATTTACCCCGATCCCCGCTTCACGCAGCGCTTCGAATACCTCGCGGTGCGACTTACCGATTTTTTCCAGCTGCAAACGGATTACATAAAGGTGAAGACCGGAGTAACTATCGGGGTGCTGCCAAGGCAGCACGAGAGGTAACGTGCTGAGTAGATCGTTGTAGCGCTCCGCCAGTTGGTGCCGGCGCGCGATGTAGCGATCCAGTCGTTCCATCTGGCTGACGCCCAACGCGGCTTGCAACTCTGTCATGCGATAGTTGAAGCCAAGGTCAATTTGCTGGTAATACCAAGGGCCGTCCGCTTCGTGAGTCATCTGCTGCGGGTCGCGGGTAATACCGTGGCTGCGCAGGAGTGCCATTTTCCCGGCCAGTTCGGCATCGTTGGTCAAGGCCATACCACCTTCTGCAGTGGTTATGATCTTAACGGGATGGAAACTGAATACCGTGATATCACTGTACTTACCGCTACCGATGAATTCACCTTGGTATTTACCGCCGATAGCGTGAGAGGCGTCCTCGATGACCTTGAAGCCATAGCGCTGGGCCAGTTTGTGAATAGCTTGCATATCACAAGGCTGACCACACAGGTGTACCGGGATAACGACTTTCGGCAGACTGCCTGCACGCTCGGCCTGCGCCAGCTTGCTTTCCAACTGCTGCGGGCACAGGTTGTAAGTACGTGGGTCGATATCGACGAAATCGATCTCGGCTCCGCAATACAACGCGCAGTTGGCCGACGCAACAAAACTGATCGGGGTGGTCCATACACGATCGCCAGGCCCTACGCCCAAAGCAAGACAGGCAATATGCAAAGCCGAAGTGGCGCTATTGACCGCCAGTGCATGGGCTGCACCGACGTGATTCGCTACCCGTTGCTCAAACAGCGGGACCATAGGCCCTTGTGTGAGGAAGTCGGACTGTAATACACCGACTACAGCATCAATGTCGGCTTGGGTGATGTCCTGGCGACCGTATGGAATCATGAATCAGATGCTCCCGATTTTGTCTTGATTAATGGCGATCCATTGACGCAGATCGTCATCGCTCATCCACTCCGTGTTGTTGTCACTGGAGTAAACAAAACCTTCAGGAACCTTCTTGCCGTCTTTGATACGCTCGGGGCATGTTGCCCAGTCGTTGATCACTGGCAAGATCTTGAAATGCTCAGGGTATTCATAGGTGTAGTAAGCGTCTTCGGCACTGATCATTTGCTCGTGCAGCTTCTCACCGGGGCGGATGCCTACCACTTTTTGCTTGGCATTTGGCGCCACCACTCGGGCGAGGTCGGTGACCTTCATCGACGGAATCTTCTTGACGTAGATCTCACCGCCTTCCATATCTTCGAAGGCATGCCAGACCAACTCAACCCCTTCTTCCAGGGAAATCATAAAGCGGGTCATGCGCTCATCGGTGATCGGCAACTCACCTTTGTCCATAATCGACATGAAGAATGGAATAACCGAACCTCGCGACCCCATGACATTGCCATAACGCACCACCGCCATGCGCGTGTCATGACCACCTGCATAGGAATTACCCGCGACGAACAGCTTGTCCGAAGCCAGTTTGGTAGCGCCATAGAGGTTGATCGGGCTACTGGCTTTATCCGTCGAAAGCGCAACGACACGTTTCACGCCTTTGTCGATGCACGCATCGATAAGGTTCATGGCGCCGTTAATGTTGGTCTTGATGCATTCAAAGGGATTGTACTCTGCAGTCGGCACAATCTTGGTGGCGGCAGCATGAACGACATAATCCACACCATCAAGCGCTCGGTACAGGCGGTCCTTGTCACGCACGTCACCGATGAAGAAGCGTACACGCGAATCGCCTTCGAACTTCTTGGCCATGTCCCATTGCTTCATCTCATCCCGAGAAAAAATGATGATTTTTTTCGGGTTGTACTTGGCGAGGGTCATTGGCACAAAAGTGTTACCGAAGGAACCGGTACCGCCTGTGATGAGGATGGTCTTGTTGGTGAACATTAAAACGTCCCTTGGTTGCGACCTGAACGAAATCAGGTTGGAGTAATCGGCCTGCACTGCGTTCAGAATTACAGCCCTCAACATTGCAGTGCGGCATCGTAAGAAAGCGCGCGGGTGATGCAATTGTGCTAATTAAATCAACGTTACTCGGGGCAGCCCTTTGGAACCACCAGCGCCTCAGGATTGACCCTTCCCTTCCTGAGAACCCGGCATCCAGGCGGCGCCCTGGCTGGCTGGTACAAGTCAGTGTCGCTTGGGTGCGAAATACTTGCCCATAACACACTCAATGCGCTAGGGACGACTGAGCAGCCCACCTACAAAACGACCTATCCCTCACCCTCCATTTCATAAAAACCGCATCAAGCGCCGCAACGCTGCCGCTTGAAATTCATACATTATCGCCCACTTTTTAGCTGGGCATTACCTCAGTTTTCGCCTATGCCCGTAGGAGCTCATTCCTGACCGGCAACGGATATCGGCCGAAGCTTACGAATTGGGTGTCACCAACCGCTATGGAGAAGCACTGCCTTCTGCGCAGCGGGAACTCCTCGCAATTTTGCGCATAACCGCTCACCTCAATCAAGGAAAGGGGTAGCGCGTGCGGGGAGCACAGCCTAAGCATCAACTGCTCTCGCTACCAGTGGTGGCGATTTGATCTCGGAGGCAATGACGGTAGGCTCGGACGCCACTGCAAAGCGCCGCTCAGGATTACTTTTACTCAATGCACTGAGCAGCAATGCGGCGATAACCCCCAGCGCACCCCCTACCATCAAGCCAAGCACGACAAACAGCGATTTTCTCGGACCCATAGGGCTGGTCGGATCAACGGCAAGACGATCGATACTGACTAACCGCAGATCTTTCATATCCGTTTTGATCGTGCCCAAACGCGCCCTTTCCGCCCTTAACGGCTCGATACCCTTGAGAAATAGCTCCTCATTTTCACGAGCTCGCAGAACCTGCACGTCGCGGTTTTTTTCCAGAAGCATTTGTTCCTTACGAATCTCTGCAACTCGCGGATCGGCGAAGTCATCCGAGGTCCGCTTACGCAGCGCCTGCTGCTCCGCCTCCAATGCATCTGTGCCCATGAAGTAGAGCGGAATCTGCTGACTGTTGACCTCTGTGCGCATCACGTTGCCCGCTGACTCAATGCCAGCCTGCCCTAAACTGGATGGGGTCGAGGGGCGCTTCAAACCTAACGAACGAGCAATGACAATAGCTTCACCAAGCTGAGCAATCCGATTGTCCCGCCGCAGCTTCAACTGCATGCGTAACGCTCGCAACTCATCATCGAGTTTTGCACGCTTGAGTGTGTCAGCCTCAAGTAGCTCAGCAATTCGAGCATCTTTCTTGGCCGCGTAATCAACACGTGCTGTTTCAAGTTGTGTATCCAGCTCTCTTAGCCTGTTCTGAACAATGACCTGTAGATCTCTGGCAATCTGTTGACGTTCGCTCTCAATGGCGTACTGGGTCAGGCCATTGAGCACTGACTTACCGTCCAATCCTTCTGGGAAGCGCATCTCAATGCTGACGTAGGTTTTCAAAACAGCAGTTTTTTTGGGGTCAGGCAGGACAAGCTTAAGTGCCTTGGAGTTGAAGTCCTCGAAGGCTTGCTCCACTGTGCGCCCCCCCTTCATGAAAGCTGCTTGTAGCGCTGCATCGGTGCGGAAATAACCAAGACGCGTGTCATACGAATCCAATGCTAAGCCCACGCGATTCAACGCCTCGAGCGGAGGCAACTCGTACACCTTCGTACGATTCAGTTCATCGAGATCATTCAGCGCGACGGGGAGTAAGACGGTGCTGACCTGGTACTCGGGTACCGCAGTGAAGGCATACAGCCCCGAGACCACGGCACAACAGCCTGCGACCACACCGATCAGCAGCCTCCGCTGCCAAATAGATTTGAGCAGCGCAGGGAGGTCTAGATGGTCATGGAGAATCGCTTGAGAGGTAGGGGTAATGCTGGTCACGGCAGCGCCTGTCTGTCATTGGAATAGCCAAAACCAGACAGGAGCAGTCACCTTGCATTCTTTGCACAAATAGCCACATCAGCTAAATGAAACCTCCCTGTCCAGCGTGGACGAATGGCCATTATTGTGACAGCTAGCACATATAGATACCAGCAGAACGCCACCCCTGCCCGCTCAACTTACCTGCAGTCTCCGCGCACCGACCCCGACCATTAGGTACCGTAGTAGACCCAGCATGACACCAAGAACACCTCCGACCACTAACCCCACTGCAACAATCATTGCTTTCTTTGGTTTGACAGGCTTATCCGGGGATTCAATAGCTCCATCCTGGCGGTACACCTGAATAACGCCGGGTTCGACCTTCAACGCCCGATAGAACGCAAGGGCTTCCTGGCGCTGGCGCAGGTTTGCAACGAATGGATCATCAGAGGTCCGATTACGCAAATTTGCGATCTCAGCCTCCAGCGCCTTGGTGCCGCGCATATAGGTCAGCGAACCACCCATTCCCGCCGAAACCTCACTAGAAAGAGTGTTGGAAATGATTGGTGGTTTTTCAAGACCAATCGACCGAGCCACAATTAGCGCCTCTGACAGCTTGGCAATCTGGTCTTCCCGCTGCTTACGCGCACTTTCACGCGTTGACTCGATTTGCTGTTCAAGGTTGTTAGCTTTGATCGTAGCGTCAGCCTTTACATCCTTCGAAATCTCGCTGATACCGCGCTGTCCCGCCATCTCGACATAACGCACAACCCACTCAGCCGCCTGCTGCGGATCAGCCAAGGTCGCCTTCACAAAATAACGGTTTGGCGTATCCTTCGCGGCCACGCCAAGCGACAAAACATCCTGGAAACGTGCATACAACACGTCCTGCGAACCTACCCGCTCCTCTGACGTCAAGCTCGGCAGGTAAACACTACGGAAAAACTCCCTACGCAGCGATTCCGATTGCAGATGCCGCAGGTAGATCTCGTACACATCCTTGACCCCCAGCATCGAAAGCCCAGAGTCACCGCCGCGCCCATAATTCAGCTGAGCCACATCATTCTGCGAAGGCGGCTGAACGAAGACCTTGGCTTCATAGATCGGTGTAGCAAGCAGCGCGTAAGCCACGGCTGCCGCGGTCACGATGACCGTCGTTAAAATGATCAGTACCTTCTGCTTCCACAACCCCTCAACCAGCTCGAACAGATCAATCTCATCATCACCATTGCGGCGCTCAGATTCATTGCGCATTTATTCTAATTTTCCTTGGGTCCGTCTGGTTACGTACATTCCTGAACAGGCCCGACTGAGCCACTCCGTGGCGTGTCGCCTGCCCTGATGAAGCGTAGCGGCAATTTGCCAATATGCTCGCCACTCTTCACTCCAAAAGCGTTAATCAGTAATAGAGAGGACCTCTCGCAGGAAAGTTCCTCCTTTTTCGACTAACCCTCGCCACTCCGCCAGCCGGTCATGGCGGAACTGTGACACTTACCTCATTTCCAAGCTGCGCAAACCTGTGCGCTAGAGCCTTCGCCAACACGCTCTTGCTTTCGCGCTCTCCGTGTACTAACACGACCTGCTTCGCCGCGCTGGCGCGACCCAATGCGAATCTGATCAACCCTTGTTGATCTGCATGCGCTGAGTAGCCGCCCAGTGTCATAACCTTGGCATGAATTTCAATTCTTTCACCATCCAGCTCAACCCAAGCATATTCGCTCCCCACTGCACTACCCTGTATCACCGCCCCAGGCGTCCCCCTCCCCTGATACCCGACGAAAATCACCTCATGCCGCGAATCTCCAAGCATCGCCTTGAGGTAATTGACGATCCGCCCACCCGAGCACATGCCGTTGCCGGCAATGACAATCGCCGGCCGCCCCGTGCTTTTGAGGTAATTGACCACCTGCTGATGCTTGGCATGGCCATCGATGCACAGCAGTTGCTCGAACGCCAGCGGCTTGCGCCCTTCGCTCAGCCGTTGCCTGGCCTCATCGTTCCAGAACCGATGCAGCTCCCGATAGGCTTGAGTGATGCGCAGGGCCAGTGGCGAGTCGAGGATGATCGGCAGTCGCGACCAGATGAGGGCGTCATTACCCTTGATCTCGCCCCCTGCACTGAGCAAGCCTTTGCGATGCAGAATGTCTTCCAGCTCATACAGCAGTTCCTGCGTACGACCAAGACTGAACGCGGGTATGAGGATGGTGCCTTGATCGGCGAGCGCGCGATCGATCGCGGCTTCCAAGCGTTGCTGTCGCTCACTACGATCAGGGTGCAGGCGGTCGCCATAGGTGCTTTCCAGCACCAACAGGTCTGCGCGTTCAGGTGGTTGAACGGGCCGTAACAGCGGGTTGTTGGGCGCACCGAGATCGCCCGAGAACACGACGCGTGTGCTGCCCTCTTGACCTGCCCGCTGCACATGGCATTCGACATAAGCGGAACCGAGCAGGTGCCCAGCGCGCTGCAGGCGGATGCGACACACCAGGCCATCAGCTTCGACCAGGTTGTGCCACTGAGCAAATGACAAGGGCGTAACGAGGCTTTCGAGTAGCGCCAGGTATCGCGCAACTTGAGCAGGCTCGCTGCTGACAACGAGCCTGTAGGCATCTTCCAGCACCAGGGGGAGCAGTTTTGCAGATGGCTCGCTACACAGGATTGGGCCGCGATAGCCGGCAGCCAATAAGGCAGGGATTCGGCCGACGTGATCCAGGTGTACGTGGGTGACGATGAGGGCTTGAATACCCTCGATGGAAAACCCCAGCGGCGCTGATTCGGCACCCGGGGCTGCATCACTACCTTGCTCGAGCCCACAATCGACCAGCAGGCTGGTATGGGGATCAAGGTGCAGCTGGTGGCAGGAGCCGGTGACGCCTCGGGTGCCACCGTGGTGCGACAGGAAAGGGTATTCCATGCGAGCGACACCTTTGCGGGCCAGAAAAATGAAGGGCGCTATTACTTCATTCTGGGCGCGGCCTGCCAATCGAAAAAATTGGCTGCACTTGTAGGAATCGCCTGTTAGTTGCCTGCCACGGCCGCCTGACGGGCTGAGGCGCGAATTTTGCGCTTGCTGCGCATCACCCCATAAGCACCGAGCAAAGGCCCGACCGCCAGGCCGACGACCAGGGCAGCCAGCACCAGTACCGCAACCGGCACCGCAGGCGCCGCCCAACCGAACAATACCAGGGAGACCGCTTGCTGGTTTTCCAGTACGAAGAACAGCACCACGGCCGCCAGCAGCAGAACGAACAACGCCGCCAGGGCGCGCTTGAGATTACGCATCAGTCTGTTCCTTCCCTAATCAGGTGTGGACCTCATGCTCTTCTTCATTGACCCGGTCACGCAGCTCTTTACCCGGTTTGAAGTGCGGCACGAACTTGCCTTCGAGGCTCACCGACTGGCCGGTCTTGGGGTTGCGCCCTACCCGGGGAGCGCGATAGTGCAGAGAGAAGCTGCCAAATCCACGGATCTCGATGCGATCGCCAGTGGCCAGGCATTGCGACATCTGCTCAAGCATGGTCTTGATGGCCAGCTCGACGTCCTTGGACGAGAGCAGCCCTTGATGGGTGACAATACGTTCGATCAGCTCCGACTTCGTCATATTTTTCCCTTCGTTATCAAGCAGCTAGATCATTGCTTAACCAGTTTGTAGCACGCTCTGGGGGATTTGAACAGGGCGGTTCTTGACTTAATAAAAAAATTCAAGATTGGTGCAGTGAGAGATAAGGGTGCGCACAGTGCTGGCGCATGGGATGCAACACGGACATAGAGGGGTCAGGGCCTCTGGGGCTGCTTTGCAGCCCATCGCAGCCAAGGCAATGCCTACAGCGCGCTTTAGGCATATACAACTGCTGTAGGCGAGCCTGGCCGGCACTGGCATCAGCAAGGTCGACATCATTGCCTGATTAAGCGCTATCGCGGGGCAAGCCCGCTCCCACGCTGGATACTGCTCCCTGCGCGGCAGCGCAGCCCGCAAGGGCTAAGTGATCGCCTAGGCGATGAGTGCCAGTCCTCGGCGGCAGAGAGGGGCTTAAAAGGCGGACAATAAAAAAGGGCGACCTAAGTCGCCCTTCTTTTACCGATCAAACAGAACTCAGTTCTGTTTGGCCATTGCTTCGCGCAGCAGCGCAGCCATGGTGGTGTCGGCAGCAGCTTCTGGAGCCGCTTTCAGGCTCTGGATAGCTTCGCGCTCTTCAGCGTCGTCTTTCGATTTGATCGACAGGCTGATAACGCGGGACTTACGGTCGACGCTGATGATCTTAGCTTCGATCTCTTCGCCTTCCTTCAGGACGTTACGGGCGTCTTCGACGCGGTCACGGCTGATTTCGGAAGCTTTCAGAGTGGCTTCGATGTCGTCGGCCAGGGTAACGATGGCGCCTTTGGCGTCAACTTCTTTGACGATACCCTTAACGATTGCACCCTTGTCGTTCACAGCAACGAAGTTGGAGAACGGATCGTCTTCCAGTTGCTTGATACCCAGGGAGATGCGCTCGCGCTCTGGATCGACCGACAGGATGACGGTTTCCAGCTCGTCGCCCTTCTTGAAACGACGTACGGCTTCTTCGCCGGTTTCGTTCCAGGAGATGTCGGACAGGTGAACCAGACCGTCGATGCCGCCGTCCAGACCAATGAAGATACCGAAGTCGGTGATCGACTTGATGGTACCGGTGATCTTGTCACCCTTGTTGAACTGGCCGGAGAAGTCTTCCCATGGGTTGGACTTGCACTGCTTGATGCCCAGGGAGATACGACGACGCTCTTCGTCGATGTCCAGAACCATAACTTCCACTTCGTCGCCAACCTGAACGACTTTCGACGGGTGGATGTTTTTGTTGGTCCAGTCCATTTCGGAAACGTGTACCAGACCTTCAACGCCTTCTTCCAGCTCAGCGAAGCAGCCGTAGTCGGTCAGGTTGGTAACGCGAGCCTGTACGCGAGTACCTTCTGGGTAGCGTGCAGTGATAGCGACCCACGGATCTTCGCCCATTTGCTTCAGACCCAGGGAAACGCGGTTGCGCTCACGGTCGAACTTCAGGACGCGAACATCAACTTCATCGCCAACGTTGACGATTTCCGACGGGTGCTTGATACGCTTCCAAGCCATGTCGGTGATGTGCAGCAGGCCGTCGATACCGCCCAGGTCCACGAATGCGCCGTAGTCGGTGAGGTTCTTGACGATACCTTTGACTTGTTGGCCTTCCTGCAGGGTTTCCAGCAGGGCTTCGCGCTCGGCGCTGTTCTCGGCTTCCAGGACGCTGCGACGCGAAACAACGACGTTGTTGCGCTTCTGGTCCAGCTTGATGACCTTGAATTCCAGCTCTTTGCCTTCGAGGTGGGTGGTGTCGCGCACTGGGCGGACATCAACCAGGGAACCTGGCAGGAACGCACGGATACCGTTAACGTCGACAGTGAAGCCGCCTTTAACCTTACCGTTGATAACGCCCTTGACCACTTCTTCGGCGGCGAAAGCTGCTTCCAGAACAATCCAGCACTCGGCGCGCTTGGCTTTTTCACGGGACAGTTTGGTTTCGCCAAAGCCGTCTTCGACCGCGTCCAGCGCAACGTGAACTTCGTCACCGACCTTGATGGTCAGCTCGCCAGCTTCGTTGTAGAACTGCTCGAGCGGGATGACGCCCTCGGACTTCAGGCCAGCGTGTACGGTAACCCAGTCGCCGTCGATGTCGACAACGATACCGGTGATGATCGCACCCGGCTGAAGATTGAGGGTTTTCAGGCTTTCTTCAAAGAGTTCTGCAAAGCTTTCGCTCATTTTAATTCCTGTAGATTTGGGCGAAGGAAACGCCCCTAGCCACATTCCAGACAATGTGGGTTTCGTTATGTAAAGGAAAGCGGGCAGGACGTTGACTGGTGCCCCTGCCTGCCTTCCTGTCATCAAATGAGATCGCGAAGGGCGAGCTCACTTCTGATGCGTTGCAACACCTGCTCGATGGACAACTCTGTCGAGTCCAGCTGAATCGCATCGGCCGCCGGCTTGAGCGGGGCCACTGCACGCTGGGTGTCACGCTCATCGCGCGCACGTATCTCATCCAGGAGACTCGCCAGACTAACATCTTCGCCCTTGCCCTTCAACTGCAAATAGCGGCGTCGAGCGCGTTCCTCCGCGCTGGCGGTGAGGAACACTTTCAAGGGCGCATCGGGGAACACCACGGTGCCCATGTCACGGCCATCGGCGATCAACCCGGGAGCTTCGCGGAAGGCGCGCTGGCGCTGCAGCAAGGCTTCACGCACTGCCGGCAGCGAAGCCACCATCGAGGCGCCGGCGCCGACTGTCTCGGTGCGGATGACATTGCTGACGTCTTCACCCTCAAGGATGATCTGTTGCAGCTTACCGGGTTCAGCCGCGATGAACTGCACATCCAGATGGGCGGCCAGGGCCTTGAGCAGCTCTTCGTTGGTCAGGTCGACGCCGTGGTTGCTGGCGTTGAACGCCAGCAAACGGTACAGCGCGCCGGAGTCGAGCAGGCGCCAGCCGAGCTCGCGGGCGAGCAGTCCGGCTACGGTACCTTTACCCGAACCGCTAGGTCCGTCGATGGTGATGACGGGGGCTTGCGAATTCACGATTGAGCCTCTTGCGCGACGCGGATGCCAACTTCGGCGCACAGGGCGAGGAAGTTCGGGAACGAGGTGGCGACGTTGGCGCAGTCATGGATGCGTACCGGCGCAGTGGCGCGCAGCGAGGCAACGCTGAAGGCCATGGCGATACGGTGGTCGCCGTGACCATGCACTTCGCCGCCGCCGATCGGGCCGCCGTCGATGATGATGCCGTCCGGGGTCGGTTCGCACTTCACGCCCAGGGTGATCAGGCCGTCAGCCATGACCTGGATACGGTCCGATTCCTTGACCCGCAGCTCTTCGGCGCCACGCAGAATGGTGCGCCCTTCGGCGCAGGCAGCGGCGACGAACAGCACGGGGAATTCGTCGATGGCCAGCGGCACCAGCTCTTCAGGGATCTCGATACCTTTGAGCTTGGCCCCGCGCACGCGCAGGTCAGCCACGGGCTCGCCGCCAACTTCACGCTGGTTTTCCAGAGTGATGTCGCCGCCCATCAGGCGCAGGATGTCGATCACGCCGGTACGGGTCGGATTGATGCCAACGTGCTCCAGCACCAGCTCGGAACCCTCGGCAATCGATGCCGCGACCAGGAAGAACGCCGCCGACGAGATATCTGCCGGGACTTCGATGCGGGTTGCCGTCAGCTTGCCGCCAGCCTGCAGCGAGGCGACCGGGCCGTTGGACTCAACGGCATAGCCAAAGCCGCGCAGCATGCGCTCGGTATGGTCACGGGTCGGCGCAGGCTCGGTGACGGTGGTCTTGCCTTCGGCGTACAGGCCTGCCAGCAGCAGGCAGGATTTGACCTGGGCACTGGCCATCGGCAGCGTGTAGGTCAGCGCCTTGAGCTTTTGCCCACCGCGAATGGTCAGCGGTGGACGGCCGTCCGGGCCGGTCTCGACCACAGCGCCCATCTCACGCAGCGGGTTGGCCACGCGGTTCATCGGGCGCTTGGACAGCGAAGCGTCGCCGGTCATGGTCACGTCGAACGGCTGACCGGCCAGCAGGCCGGAGAGCAGGCGCATCGAGGTGCCGGAGTTGCCGACATAGATCGGCCCAGGCGGCGGCTTGAGGCCATGCAGGCCGACGCCATGAATGGTCACCCGACCATGGTTGGGGCCTTCGATGACCACACCCATGTCGCGGAAGGCCTGCAGGGTCGCCAGGGCGTCCTCGCCTTCGAGGAAGCCTTCGACCTCGGTGGTGCCTTCGGCCAGCGAGCCGAGCATGATCGAGCGATGGGAAATCGACTTGTCGCCTGGAACGCGGATCCGTCCGGACACGCGGCCACCAGGTTGGGCCAGGAAAATCAGATCGTTGGCGTTCATAGCGTCCACATAGGCCCGACGGGCCAAGATTTTACTGAAATGCTCGCGGGCAACCCGAGCGCGGGTGAATACACCCAGCAACTGGTGCCCGTCCCCTGCATCGACCGCGTCGCGCAAGGCGTCGAGGTCGCTACGAAATGTATCAAGGGTGCGCAGGACAGCTTCGCGGTTGGCGAGGAAGATGTCGTGCCACATGATCGGGTCGCTACCGGCGATTCTCGTGAAATCGCGGAAGCCTCCCGCAGCGTACCGGAAGATCTCGAGGTTTTCATTGCGCTTGGCCAGCGAGTCGACCAGGCCAAACGCCAGCAGGTGCGGCAGGTGACTGGTGGCGGCCAGCACTTCGTCGTGGCGCTCCACCGGCATGTGCTCGACATCTGCATCCAGCGCACGCCAGAGGCGATCGACCAGCGCCAGCGCGGCAGGGTCGGTTTCAGCCAGAGGCGTGAGGATGACTTTATGGCGGCGGAACAGCGTCGCATTGGAAGCCTCCACCCCGCTCTGCTCGGAGCCGGCTATCGGGTGACCGGGGACGAAGCGCGGCAGGGACGCACCGAGCACTTCGCGGGCGGCGCGCACCACGTTGCACTTGGCGCTGCCGACATCGGTGATGACCGCATCGCCGAGATCGAGCTGGGCCAGGCGCGCGAGGACTTTTTCCATGGCCAGGATTGGCACGGCCAGCTGGATGACGTCGGCGCCGACGCAGGCGGCTGCCAAGTCTTCTTCGCAGCGGTCGACCACGCCTAGCGCTACTGCCTGTTTGCGTGAGGGTGCGTCGAGATCGACACCGACCACTTCACGGCACAGGCCGCTTTCGCGTAGGCCCTTGGCGAACGAGCCGCCGATCAGGCCGAGGCCGACGACTACCAGGCGACCGATAATCGGCGCGGATTTGTTTGCTACCACATCAACCACGAGTGCGAACCCTGTCAGAACGGCAACGAGTTGCCGGATGAAACCATGCCAGCTGGTGAGATCGATCAGGACGAATGCCTAGCCCATCGCGGGGCAAGCCCGCTCCCACGGGATCTGCGCTGAAACACCCGTGGGAGCGGGCTCGCCCCGCGATGGGCTGCGCAGCAGCCCCGGCCATCTCACAGACCAACCTCAGAGTACCGCCTTCGGATACGAGCCCAGCACTTTCAGCGCAACGGCTTCCTGGCTGATCTTCTCCAGCACCGCCTTGATCAGCGGATCGCGGTGATGACCCACGAAGTCGATGAAGAACACATACGTCCACTTGCCGCTACGCGACGGACGAGTCTCGATGCGAGTCAGGTCGATGCCATTGTCATGGAACGGCACCAGCAGCTCATGCAGCGCGCCGGGCTTGTTGCTCATCGAGACGATGATCGAAGTCTTGTCGTCGCCGGTCGGCGGGACTTCCTGGCTGCCGATCATCAAGAACCGCGTGGAGTTATCCGGACGGTCTTCGATCTTCTCCGCCAGGCGGGTCAAACCATACAGGTTGGCCGCCATATCGCCGGCGATCGCCGCCGAATTCCACTCACCCTTGACCCGCTTGGCCGCCTCGGCGTTGCTCGAAACCGCCACGCGCTCGACGTTCGGGTAATGGGCGTCCAGCCACTTGCGGCACTGGGCCAGCGACTGGGCGTGGGAGTAGATGCGGGTGATGCTGTCGGTCTTGGTGTTCTCGCCCACCAACAAGTGATGGTGAATACGCAGCTCGACTTCACCGCAGATGACCATGTCGTGCTCGAGGAAGCTGTCGAGGGTGTGGCTGACCGCACCTTCGGTGGAGTTCTCCACCGGCACTACGCCGAAGTTGACGGCGCCAGCTGCCACTTCGCGGAACACTTCGTCGATCGCCGCCATCGGCTTGCTGATCACGGCGTGACCAAAGTGCTTCATCGCCGCCGCCTGGGTGAAGGTGCCTTCAGGGCCGAGGTAGGCGACCTTGAGCGGCTCTTCCAGGGCCAGGCACGAGGACATGATTTCGCGGAACAGCCGCGCCATCTCTTCGTTACCCAGCGGCCCCTTGTTGCGCTCCATGACGCGCTTGAGCACAGCTGCTTCGCGCTCAGGGCGATAGAACACCGGCTTCTCGCCTTCGGCCAGGGTGGCGGTCTTGACCTTGGCCACTTCCTGGGCGCAGCGGGCACGCTCGCTGATCAGCTCGAGGATTTTCTCGTCGAGGCTGTCGATGCGCACGCGCAGCGCCTTGAGTTCCTGCTCGGCCATCAAGCGTGCTCCTTCTCGAATTCGGCCATGTAGCCGACCAGCGCTTCAACGGCGTCCAGACCCAGGGCGTTGTAGATCGAGGCACGCATGCCGCCGACCGAACGGTGCCCCTTGAGGTTGAGCAGGCCGCGGGCGTCAGCACCGGCAAGGAAGGCCTTGTCCAGGCGCTCGTCAGCCAGGCGGAACGGTACGTTCATCCACGAACGGGCGTTGACGCTGATCGGGTTGGTGTAGAAGTCGCTGGCATCGATGAAGCCGTACAGACGGTCTTTCTTGGCGCGGTTGCGCGCTTCCATGGCCTCGACGCCGCCCTGCTCCTTGAGCCACTCGAACACCAGGCCCGAGAGATACCAGGAGTAAGTCGCCGGGGTGTTGTACATCGAGCCGTTGTCGGCCGAAACCTTGTAGTCGAGCATGGTCGGGCAGCTGCTGCGGGCGCGACCGAGCAGGTCTTCGCGCACGATCACCACGACCAGGCCGCTTGGGCCGATGTTCTTCTGCGCACCGGCGTAGATCAGGCCGTAGTCGGCAACGTTGATCGGACGCGAGAGGATGTCGGACGACATGTCGACCACCAACGGCACGTCACCGGTCGCGGGCACCCAGTCAAACTGCAGGCCGCCGATGGTTTCGTTGGAAGCATAGTGGACGTATGCGGCGTTCTTGGTCAGGTTCCATTCGTTCTGGCCTGGAATAGCCAGGTAGTCGTAGCCCTTGGCGCTGGCAGCGACATTGATGTTGCCGAAGCGCCGCGCTTCTTCGATGGCCTTTTTCGACCAGATGCCGGTTTCGACGTAGTCGGCAGTGCCGGTTTCCGGCAGCAGGTTCAGCGGGATCTCGGCAAACTGCTGGCTGGCACCACCCTGCAGGAACAGGACTTTGTAGTTAGAGGGGACGGACAGCAGGTCACGCAGGTCTTGCTCGGCCTTTTCAGCGATGGCCACGTAGTCGTCGCTGCGATGGCTCATCTCCATCACCGACAAGCCCTTGCCACGCCAGTCCAGCATTTCAGCCTGGGCGCGCTGCAGGACAGCGTCAGGAAGCGCAGCAGGGCCTGCGCAGAAGTTAAAGGCTCGTTTGCTCACATCCACTCTCGCTCTGCTCTGTTCAGTAAGCGGGGCGACCATAGTCGCCCCGCCGGGTTGTTGCGCTGTGTTATTCCTGAGGCGCCTCTTCGGCGGCGCCGGCATCGTCATCAGCCGCGTCCACCGCGTCGATCTCGACGCCCTCTTCGCCCTCGATCAGCTCATCGAGGTCTTCGGAAGGCTCCTGGATCCGCTCGAGCCCCACCAGGGTCTCGTCGCTGGCCAGCTTGATCAAGGTCACACCCTGGGTGTTACGACCCAGGCTGGAGACCTCGCCCACCCGGGTACGCACCAACGTGCCCTGGTCGGAGATCAGCATGATCTCTTCGCCTTCCTGGACCTGGATCGCCCCGATCAACAGACCGTTGCGCCCCTTGGTACCCATGGCGATCACGCCCTGGCCACCACGGCCGCGACGCGGGAACTTGGACAGCGGAGTGCGCTTGCCGAAGCCACGCTCGGAGGCGGTGAGAATCTGCGCGCCGGACTCAGGGATCAGCATGGAGATGATCCGCTGGCCTTTGCCCAGCTTCATGCCACGCACGCCGCGTGCGGTACGGCCCATTTCACGGACCACGCTCTCAGCGAAGCGAATCACCTTGCCAGCGTCGGAGAACATCATGACTTCCTTGGCACCGTCGGTGATGGCCGCGGCGATCAGGGTGTCACCTTCCTTGAGCTTCAGGGCGATCAGGCCATTGGAGCGCGGACGGGCGAACTGCACCAGCGGGGTCTTCTTGACGGTACCCGAAGCGGTAGCCATGAAGATGTAGGCGCCAGTCGGTTCGGCGACCAGTTCCGGCGTATCGCCGTCTTCTTCGTCGATTTCCTCTGGCTCGACCACCTCGCCTTCGAGCACAGTGTCGTCGGCATCGTCGATGTCTTCATCGACGCCAGCGCTCTGCTGCAGGGCTTCGAGGTCGATCTGCAGCATGGCGGTGATACCTTCACCCTCCTCCAGCGGCAGCAGGTTGACCAGCGGACGACCCCGGGCAGCGCGGGACGCTTCGGGAATGTCGTAGGTCTTGAGCCAGTACACCTTGCCCTTGCTGGAGAACAGCAACAGGGTGGCGTGGCTGTTGGCGACCAGCAGGTGCTCGATGTAGTCCTCGTCCTTGACGCCGGTAGCCGACTTGCCTTTGCCGCCACGGCGCTGGGCCTGGTAGGCGGACAACGGCTGGGTCTTGGCATAACCACCGTGGGAGATGGTCACCACGCGCTCTTCTTCCGGGATCATGTCGCCGTAGCTGAGGTCGTGACGGGCATCGAGGATTTCGGTGCGGCGCACATCGCCGTATTCGGCGCGGATCGCTTCGAGCTCTTCGCGGATCACTTCCATCAGGCGCTCGGCGCTGCTGAGGATGCGGATCAGCTCGCCGATCTGGTCGAGAATCTCTTGGTACTCGGCCAGCAGCTTCTCGTGCTCAAGACCAGTCAGGCGGTGCAGACGCAGGTCAAGAATGGCCTGGGCCTGTTCCGGCGACAGGAAGTACTTGCCGTCGCGCATGCCGTATTGCGGATCGAGGTCTTCCGGACGGCAGGCATCGGCACCGGCGCGCTCGACCATGACCTGCACAGCGCTGGACTCCCAAGGCGTGGTCACCAGGGCTTCCTTGGCTTCGGACGGGGTCGGCGAGGCCTTGATCAGGGCGATGACCGGATCGATGTTGGACAGCGCAACCGCCTGGCCTTCAAGGATATGGCCACGTTCACGGGCCTTGCGCAGCTCGAATACGGTACGACGGGTCACCACTTCACGGCGGTGACGGACGAACGCTTCGAGCAGGTCCTTGAGGTTGAGCAGGCGCGGACGACCGTCGATCAGGGCGACGATGTTGATGCCGAACACGCTTTGCAGCTGGGTCTGGGCATAGAGGTTGTTGAGGATCACCTCCGGCACTTCGCCGCGACGCAGCTCGATGACGATGCGCATGCCGTCCTTGTCGGACTCATCGCGCAGCTCGGTGATGCCTTCGAGTTTCTTCTCTTTGACCAGCTCGGCGATCTTCTCGATCAGACGGGCCTTGTTCAGCTGGTACGGCAGCTCGGTGATGACGATCTGCTGGCGACCACCGACCTTGTCGATGTCTTCGATCTCGGAGCGGGCGCGCATATAGATGCGGCCACGGCCGGTGCGATAGGCCTCGATGATGCCGGAGCGGCCATTGATCAGGCCGGCCGTTGGGAAGTCAGGGCCAGGGATGAACTGCATCAGCTCATCGATGGTGATTTCCGAGTTGTCGATCAGCGCCAGGCAGCCGTCGATGACCTCGCCGAGGTTGTGCGGCGGGATGTTGGTCGCCATGCCCACGGCGATACCGCTGGAACCGTTGACCAGCAGGTTGGGAATCCGCGTTGGCATGACCGCCGGGATCTGCTCGGTGCCGTCATAGTTGGGCACCCAGTCGACCGTTTCTTTATGCAGGTCGGCCAGCAGCTCGTGAGCCAGCTTGGTCATGCGCACTTCGGTGTATCGCATGGCCGCGGCGTTATCGCCGTCGACCGAACCGAAGTTGCCCTGACCGTCGACCAGCAGGTAGCGCAGCGAGAACGGCTGGGCCATACGCACGATGGTGTCGTAGACCGCAGTGTCGCCGTGCGGGTGGTACTTACCGATGACGTCACCGACCACACGGGCGGACTTCTTGTACGGTTTGTTCCAGTCGTTGCCCAGCTCGCTCATCGCATAGAGAACGCGGCGATGCACGGGTTTCAAGCCGTCACGCGCATCGGGCAGTGCACGCCCGACAATCACGCTCATCGCGTAGTCGAGGTAAGACTGTCTCAGTTCGTCTTCGATATTGACCGGGAGGATTTCTTTGGCCAGTTCGCCCATGAGAAGCCTGATTCCTTTTTCTGGTGAAACCTCGTCCAAGTCCATCAAGGACGAACGAAGCTCGTCGCCGCAGCGCACAGTGGTGCGACGACTTACGACAAATCAATAGGTTGTGCCTTGGATCTGCGCAATGAAGACCACCTCAATGGGCGGCCTTGGAAACTGCCGGATGGTATCACAAAGGCGGTGCCGATGGGAGATATGGCAGGTTGCCGCTAATTCGTGAAATCCGCAGGCCCGCAGCCACTCCCATCGCGGGGCAAGCCCGCTCCCACGCCCCGCTCCAGACCGGTTTCAGTGCAGGCGCTTGCGGCACATCAATTGGGCAAGCTTGGCGGTGTCTGGCCGCTCGACGATGCCTTTTTCGGTCACGATCACATCGACCAGATCCGCCGGGGTCACGTCGAACACCGGATTGAACACCTCAACCTCCGCGGCGAAGCGGCTGGCCGCGACATCCAGCAACTCGTCGGCATCGCGCTCTTCCAGTGGAATGTCATCACCCGTCGCCAGGTTCAGGTCGATGCTGGTGCTCGGTGCCACGACCATGAAGCGCACGCCGTGGTGCATTGCCGCCACCGCCATCTGGTAGGTGCCGATCTTGCTGGCCACATCGCCATTGGCAGCGATGCAGTCGGCGCCGACCACCACCCAGGTGATGCCCTTGACCTTCATCAGGTGGGCCATTGCTGAATCCGCGCAGAGCGTCGCCGGGATGCCTTCGTGGGCCAGCTCCCAGGTAGTCAGGCGCGAACCCTGCAACCAAGGGCGGGTTTCGCCGACATACACGCGCTCGACCATCCCTTCGAGGAAGGCTGCGCGAATCACCCCCAGCGCCGTGCCAAAGCCGCCGCTGGCCAAGGCCCCGGCATTGCCGTGGGTGAGCAGGGTCTGCTCATTGCCCTGATGGCGACGGATCTGCTCGATGCCGTACTGAGCCATGGTCAGGTTGGCTTCACGGTCGCTCTCATGAATCGCTACGGCTTCGGCTTCCATTACCGCCAGCACGTCTTCATCCGGGCGCAGGCGCTGCAGCCGATCACGCATGCGGTTGAGCGACCAGAACAGGTTGGCGGCGGTCGGGCGCGACTCGGCCAGGGCGAGGAAATCCTCCTCCAGGGCCATTTCCCAGTCGTCATCCTCGGCCAGCCGATCGCGCAGGGCCAGAACCAGGCCGTAGGCGGCGCTGATGCCAATCGCTGGCGCGCCACGCACCGCCATGCCCTGGATCGCCTTGACCACATCTTCTACATCGGTGCAAGCCAGCCAGTGCTCTTGCGACGGCAGCAGGCGCTGGTCGAGCAGATGCAGGGTGCCGTCACGCCACTGGATGCCGGTCACCTTCTCCGCCGCCAAAAGTCGCTCGCGCATCGCCTCTCCCCGTCGTTCGGTGATCAAAAGGCGGCGATTATAGCGAGCCTCAGCCGCGGGCGCTCGGGTATACTGCGCGTTCCGCCCAAACGTTGCAGGTAGCCCACGCATGCCCACGCCCTCCACTCCCCTAGACCTGCTGCTGGTGCCGGCTTGGCTGGTACCTGTGGAACCGGCCGGGGTAGTACTGGAAGGCCATGCCCTGGGCCTACGCGACGGCCTGATCGCCTGGATCGGCCCACGCGAGCGTGCACCGGCCGCCAACGAGGTGCGCGAGCTGCCCGATTGCCTGCTCTGCCCTGGCCTGGTCAACGCCCATGGCCACGCCGCCATGACGTTGTTCCGCGGTCTGGCTGACGACTTGCCCTTGATGACCTGGCTACACGAGCACATCTGGCCCGCCGAGGGGCGTTGGGTCGATGAGGGGTTCGTCCGTGATGGCACTGACCTGGCCATCGCCGAGCAGCTCAAAGGCGGCATCACCTGCTTCGCCGACATGTATTTCTACCCCCGCGAGGCCTGCGACCGGGTCCACCGTAGCGGCATCCGCGCCCAGGTGGCGGTGCCGTTGCTGGACTTCCCGATCCCTGGCGCACGCACGCCAGACGAAGGCCTGCACCTGGCCATCGAGCTGTTCGGCGATCTGCGCCATCACCCGCGCATCACCATCGCCCTCGGCCCGCACGCGCCGTATACGGTCAACGACCACAACCTGGAGAAGATCCGGGTGATTGCCGACCAGCTGGATGCGCCGCTGCACATGCATATCCACGAAACCGCCAGCGAGGTCGAGCAGGCCGTGGCCGAGCATGGCGAGCGGCCGCTGGCCCGGCTGGCTCGGCTGAGCCTGCTGGGCCCCAACCTGCAAGCGGTGCACATGACCCAGATCAGCGACGACGATCTGGCGCTGCTGGTAGAAAGCAACACCAGCGTAATCCACTGCCCGGAGTCCAACCTCAAGCTGGCCAGCGGCTTCTGCCCGGTCGAGCGCCTGTGGCAGGCTGGGGTCAATGTCGCGGTAGGCACCGATGGTGCAGCCAGCAACAACGATCTGGACCTGCTTGGCGAGACTCGCACCGCCGCCCTGCTGGCCAAGGCGGTCGCTGGCTCTGCGGCGGCGCTGGATGCTCACCGCGCGCTGCGCATGGCTACCCTCAACGGCGCCCGCGCCCTGGGGTTGGAAGCGCGCATCGGTTCACTGGAGGTGGGCAAGGCTGCAGACCTGGTGGCCTTCGACCTGTCGGGCCTGGCCCAGCAGCCGGTCCACGACCCGGTATCACAATTGATCTACGCCACCAGCCGCGACTGCGCGCGGCACGTTTGGGTGGCCGGCGAGCAACTGCTCGACGAGCGCCGCCTGACGCGCATGGACGAAACGGCGCTGACCGCCATGGCCCGCACCTGGGGCGCGCGCATCGCAGGCAAAGAATGACTGGCCGGCAGCTGCGGCTGCCGCCCTGTGACACCTTTCATCGAAGATTCAGAGGATTTGTTCAATGAGCAACGTCGACCACGCCGAAATCGCCAAATTCGAGGCCCTGGCTCACCGCTGGTGGGACCGCGAGAGCGAGTTCAAGCCGCTGCACGACATCAACCCGCTGCGCGTGAACTGGATCGATGAACGCGTCAGCCTGGCCGGCAAGAAGGTACTCGACGTCGGCTGCGGCGGCGGCATCCTCAGCGAAGCCATGGCCCAGCGCGGCGCCACTGTGACTGGCATCGACATGGGCGAAGCGCCGCTGGCGGTGGCCCAGCTGCACCAGCTGGAATCGGGCGTCGAAGTCGAATACCGGCAGATCACCGCCGAGGCCCTGGCAGAAGAAATGCCCGAGCAGTTCGACGTGGTCACCTGCCTTGAGATGCTCGAGCACGTGCCCGACCCTTCGTCGGTAATCCGCGCCTGCTACCGCATGGTCAAGCCGGGCGGCCAGGTGTTCTTCTCCACCATCAACCGCAACCCCAAGGCCTACCTGCTGGCGATCATCGGCGCCGAGTACATCCTCAAGATGCTCCCGCGCGGCACCCACGACTTCAAGAAATTCATCCGCCCGTCGGAGCTCGGCGCCTGGAGCCGCGTGGCCGGCCTGGAAGTCAAAGACATCATCGGCCTGACCTACAACCCGCTGACCAAGCACTACAAGCTGTGCAGCGACGTTGACGTCAACTACATGATCCAGACCCTGCGCGAGGAATGAGCATGCGTTTGCGAGCAGTACTCTTCGACATGGACGGCACGCTGCTGGACACCGCGCCGGACTTCATCGCCATCTGCCAGGCCATGCTCGCCGAGCGCGGCCTGCCTGCCATTGACGACAAGCTGATCCGCGACGTGATCTCCGGCGGCGCCCGGGCGATGGTCGCTGCGACCTTTGCCATGGACCCGCAAGCCGAAGGCTTCGAGGCCCTGCGCCTGGAGTTCCTCGAGCACTATCAGCGAGATTGTGCCGTGCACAGCAAGCTGTTCGATGGCATGGGCGAGCTGTTGGCCGACATCGAAAAAGGCGGCCTGATCTGGGGCGTGGTGACCAACAAGCCGGTGCGCTTCGCTGAGCCGATCATGCAGCGCCTGGGCCTGGCCGAGCGTTCCGCGTTGCTGATCTGCCCGGACCATGTGAAGAACAGCAAGCCTGACCCTGAGCCGCTGATCTTGGCCTGCAAGACCCTGGACCTGGACCCGGCCAGCGTCTTGTTCGTCGGCGATGACCTGCGCGACATCGAGTCTGGCCGCGACGCCGGCACCCGTACTGCGGCAGTGCGCTATGGCTATATTCATCCTCAGGACAACCCCAACAATTGGGGTGCAGACGTGGTGGTGGACCACCCGCTGGAGCTGCGCAAGGTGCTCGACAGCGCGCTTTGCGGCTGCTGATTACTCTCAAAGGAGCTTACCAGCCGCGAGGGAGCGGGCTTTCCCGCCCCCTCGCAGGTGTGCGGCCCTACTGAATTCAAAGGACAGAGCTCATGTTCGACTACACCGCCCGCCCCGACCTGCTCAAAGGCCGGGTCATCCTGGTCACCGGCGCTGGCCGTGGCATCGGCGCCGCTGCCGCCAAGGCCTACGCCGCCCTTGGCGCCACCGTCCTGCTGCTGGGCAAGACCGAAGCCAATCTCAACCAGGTCTATGATGAAATCGTCGCCGCCGGCCACCCTGAGCCCGTAGCGGTCCCGTTCAACCTGGAAACCGCCCTGCCCCACCAGTACGACGAGCTGGCGGTGATGATCGAGAAAGAGTTTGGTCGCCTCGACGGCCTGCTCAACAATGCCTCGATCATCGGCCCACGCACCCCGCTGGAGCAGCTGTCGGGTGACAACTTCATGCGCGTGATGCACATCAACGTCAATGCCACGTTCATGCTCACCAGCACGCTGCTGCCGCTGCTCAAGCTGTCCGAGGATGCTTCGGTGGTGTTCACCTCCAGTAGCGTTGGGCGTAAGGGCCGGGCTTACTGGGGGGCGTACGGGGTGTCGAAGTTCGCTACCGAAGGGCTGATGCAGACCCTGGCCGACGAGCTGGAAAACGTGGCGCCGGTACGCTCCAACAGCATCAACCCAGGGGCAACCCGCACCGCCATGCGCGCGCTGGCCTATCCGAGCGAGAATCCGCAGGATAATCCGCTGCCTGAAGAGATCATGCCGGTGTATCTGTACCTGATGGGGCCGGATAGCAAGGATGTGAATGGGCAGGCGCTGAACGCCCAGTAAGCTGGCCTGCGCCTGTAGCGACGCTATCGCGGGGCAAGCCCGCTCCCACGCGGCCTACCTAGCTTGGCGTGGGAGCAAGCAAGCCCGCTCCCACGCAAACTACCTCTCCTTGCGTGGGAGCGGGCTTGCCCCGCGATGGCGATGGCAGCGACTCAGCCCGCCGCCAAGCCCAACCGAGTCCGCCCTGCCTGACGCTGCTCCAGCTGCATGCAGCGCTCCAGGAACAGGTACATGCAGTCATAGCTCTTGCACACCGCCCGGCGTAGCTCGGCGCGCAACAGCGGGGTGGGATTCTCCCCGACCAGCGTGCAAATGATCTCCAGCGCCTCCCATGGATGCGCATCGTCATACTGGGCATGCATCTTCAGCCACTTCATGGCGCGCTTGCGGGTCTCTTCAGGGAAGCCCTGGGCATAGGTATCATCCGCACACACCACCGCCGACCACTCCCCGGTCGCACCCTCGATGGCATAGTTGGTCGCCGCCATGGCAATGGCCAGCGACTCGGTGGCGCACACTCGCCAGCACCAATCGTTCAGGCCATTGAGCTCAGGCGGCACGTCCTGCGCCTGCAGATCCCCCAGTGTGACGCCATGGGCGTGGCACCAGTGCACCCAGTAATCAGCATGGTTGAGCTCGACGCGGATATTGCGCATCAACCAACGCCGGGCCATGTCTTCGCCGGGATGGCGGGCGAAGCGGGTCTTGGTCAGGTTGTGCGCCATGTACAAGGAGAATTGCTCGACCACCGGCCAGCCGCCAATCAGGTACTGGCGAATGGTCGCCGGCCTCAGTTGGCCATCGCGCAGGCGCTGATAGAATTCGTGCTCGACCACCCGCCGCTTGCTTTCACGACAGTCGTCGATCATGTGTTGCGCCCACTGCGGATAACTGGCGGGATCCATCAATGGCCCGATCCGAACAAATGTATCAATCACTGTCAGCTCCTTGATTCCTTGTGATTTTTCGAACGACCTTCAGCGAAACGTCCCTGGTGCCCTTTGCAGCAGTGGCCTTGCAGCAATCCGCTGGCGTTGCAGGCTGTCGCAGGTGAATACCTGCGGCCGCTCGATCAAGTAGCCCTGGGCGTAGTCCACGCCGATTTCCTGCAGGGCCTGCTCGATCAATGGAGTCTCGACAAACTCGGCAATCGTCCGTTTACCCATGACGTGGCCGATGTGGTTGATCACCTCCACCATAGCGCGATTGATCGGATCGTCCAGCATATCTTTAACGAAACTTCCGTCGATCTTCAGGAAGTCGACGGGTAAATGCTTCAAATAAGCGAATGACGACATTCCGGCGCAGAAATCATCCAGGGAGAACCGGCAGCCCAATCCCTTCAATTCGTTGATGAAGCGAATCGCACTGCCCAGGTTGGCGATGGCGCTGGTTTCGGTAATTTCGAAGCAAATCAGCCGCGGCGGGATGTCGAACTCGCCGAACAGCCGCTGCAAATATTCAAGAAACTTGTCATCACCGATGCTCGAACCGGACAGGTTGATCGCGCACATCGCCAGCGGCCCGCCGCGGTCCTCGTCCAGGCACTGGCGAATGATCTGGAACACATTGCGCACCACCCAGCGATCCAGCGCGGTCATCAACCCATAACGCTCGGCCGCCGGAATGAAGCTGTCCGGCATCACCGTGCGTCCGCTCTCGTCGTGCAGCCTGAGCAGAATTTCAATATGCCCCGGCCCTTCCTGGTAGCTCAAAGGCGCGATCTCCTGGGCATACAGGCAGAAGCGGTTTTCTTCCAACGCCACGTGCAGGCGCTGGATCCAGGCCATTTCGCCAAAGCGCATGGACAACTCGCTGTCATCGGCGTGATAGACCTGCACCCGGTTGCGCCCCTTCTCCTTGGCCATGTAGCAAGCCATGTCGGCGGCCCGTAGCGAAGCTTCCAGGGTGCTCGGCGCCTGGGCCATGTGCACCAGGCCAATACTCACGGTGGTGATGAACGGGCGGCCTTTCCAGACAAAATGCAGGCTCTGGACCAGCTGGCGCAGATGCTCGGCGATGCGCTCGGCCTGCTCCGCCGGGCAGTTTTCCAGCAACACGCCAAACTCGTCGCCACCCAGGCGCGCCAGGGTATCGCCCTCGCGCAAACCCGACTGCAACACGGCGCAGATGTGCCGCAGCAGCTCATCGCCGGCAGCATGGCCGCAGGTGTCGTTGACCAGCTTGAACTGATCCAGATCGAGGAACATCAGCGAATGCCGCCCAGCCTGGCGCGCCAGGCTATTGAGCGCTTGTTCCAGGCGGTATTCGAATTCGCGGCGGTTGGCCAGACCGGTCAGGGCGTCGTGGGTTGCCTGCCAGGACAGGTTGGCGATGTATTGGCGCTCCTGGGTCATGTCGTGCAGCACCAGCACGATGCCGCTGACCTTGCCGGCACTGATGATCGGCGAGCCGACCAGATTGATCGACACGGTGCTGCCGTCCAGACGCTGGATCAAACGAGCATGTTCGGCACCGCCCTTGAGGCTGCCGCTGAGCACTTGCTCGACCAGACCGCGGGCATCCTCATCACTGTGTTCATCGACCAGGCTGAACAAGGCCGTCAACGGCAGGCCATGGGCCGGCCCGGCCTGCCAGTGGGTCAACTGCTCGGCGGCCGGGTTCATGAAGACGATATTGCCCTCGACATCGGCCGTGATCACCGCATCACCAATCGACTCCAAGGTGATCTGCGCCCGTTCGCGCTCGGCCTGCAAGGCACTGGCAAACGCCTGGCGCTGGGCCAACAGTTTGCTTGAGCGGCGCCAAGCCATGGTGATGAGAAACAACGCGGTGAGCAGGTTGGTGATCAGCAACACCTTGAGCAGCACCCGCGAGCCTTCACCCAGGGCATCGCTGAAGGCCTTGGCCGCAGGCGTCACGCCCTCGTTGATATTGACGATGCGCGCCTTCCAGGCACTTATCTGCTCGGGGTCTGGCTGCCCACTGGCGAACCCTGTGCGCATCTCGTTGGCGAGAATATCCAGCTGACGTAAATAGTCATCGCCGATATCCCAGTAGGAAATCGCCGTTTCCATGTAGCTGATATGACGAAAGTTGCGATAGAACCAGATGATCCGGGTGACATCATCAGGGTGATTGCCGCCCTGCAGGATGCCCGCCCGCGCAGCATCGAGGTCAGGGTTAAGCTGGTCGAGCGCCAGGCGTAGCTCGTGGTCGCCCTGCGGCACGGCAATGGCCTGGCGATAGCGCTGGAAAATCCGTTCGCTTGGGCTTTCGGCGTACAGGTTGAGGTAATAGATGGCGTCTTTCTGCGCCTTGGACCAGAGGCTCTCCCCTGCCACATAGGCGCGTACCGCCGAAAGCGTGTAGAGGCTGAGGCTGCCCAGCAAGACCTGGAAAATGACAACCGCGACAAAGGGCCAGATGATGCCCAATAGCTTTGGCGCTTCTAGAGTACGAATTCCCTTCATGGATTCCCTGTCACTGCGGCAGATAAGGCACGAATCAACCCAGACAAGCACTAGCGTAGGCCATTTGCCATCTGCGTGGAGGGATTTTAATAACGCCATAAAAGAGATTTGTAGCGTCTAGTCGGGCCTCATCGCGCGACAAGTCGCAGCGGTGCGATGAGGCCAAACTAACTACAGAAAAACTCAGGTCTGCTGCAAATGCCCGTACAACTTGGCATACAGCCCACCCTCAGCAATCAGTTGCTGATGATCGCCATCCTCGGCCACATGCCCGCCATCGAATACCAATACCCGATCGGCTTGTTTCACCGCAGAGAGGCGGTGAGCGATGATCAGCGTGGTGCGGCCACTGAGGAACCGGGCCAACGCCTGGTGCAGGTTGTACTCGGTTGCGGCATCCAGCGCCGAGGTCGCTTCGTCGAGGATCACCACCTTAGGTTCGGCCAAGACCATCCGGGCAATCGCCAGACGCTGGCGCTGACCACCCGACAAGCGCACACCCGAACGCCCTACCACGCTGTCCAGCCCTTGCGGCAAGGCGGCGATGGTGGCGTCGAGCTGGGCAATGCGCAGCGCCTGCCAGCAGGCATCATCACTGCACTCGCGGCCCATGGTCAGGTTGGCGCGCACCGTGTCGTTAAACAGCGAAGGATGCTGCAGCACGACTGCGACGTTCTCACGCAGGGTCTCCAGGCCGATCTCCTGCAAGCTCGCGCCGCCAAAGCGGATGGTGCCGGCTTGCGCGGTATACAGGCCCAACAGCAACTGCACCAGGGTGCTCTTGCCGCCGCCGCTGGCACCGACGATGGCGACCTTCTCGCCGGGGGCGATGGACAGCTCCAGATGCTCCAGCACCGGCTCGTCAGCATAGGCAAAGCGCAGGTCGCGCACCTCGATTGCCACCGTTTCGCGGCCGCTGAACGGGTCAGTGGCCGCCGGGTACTGCGGCTCGTCATCGCGCGCCAGCAGTTCGTTGAGCCGGCTCAGCGCGCCGCCTGCGGCATAGTAGGCGTACTGCAGGTTGAGCAACTGCTCGACCGGGCCGATCATGAACCACAGGTAGCTGAACACGGCCAGCATCTGGCCGATCGACAGGTCCGAGAACAGCACCGTGAGCATCGCCGCGGCGCGGAAGATGTCGATACCGAACTGGAACAACAGGCCGCTGGCCCGCCCGCTGGCGTCGCTTTTCCATTGCGAGGCCACGGCATAGTCGCGCACTTCCCGGGCGCGCAGGCCAAGGCGCCCGAGGAAATAGCCCTGGCGGTTGCCAGCGCGGATTTCCTGGATGGCGTCGAGGGTTTCGGTCAGTGCCTGGGTAAAGCGTGCGGTGCTGTCGTTTTCCAGCTTCTTCAGGTGCTTGACCCGCTTGCCCAGCTGCACAGTGAAGTAGATCACCAGCGGGTTGAACAGCAGAATCAGCAAGGCCAGCTGCCAGTGCATCCAGATCAGGATCGCCGCTGTACCGGTCAAGGTCAGCACCGCTACCAGGAAGCGACTGAGGGTCTCGCCGACGAACTTGTCCAGGGTATCCAGGTCGGTGACCAGATGGGTGGTCACGGTGCCGCTACCCAGGCTTTCGTATTCCTTGAGCGAGATCCGTTTGAGCCGCTCGATCAGGCGAATGCGCAGGCGGTAGACGATGTCCTTGGCCAAGCCGGCAAACAGCTTGGCCTGCACCACGTTGAACGCCAGCGCCGCCAGGCGCAGGCACAACGTAGCCACCAGCATCAGGCCGATGTAACCAGCCGCTACCTGCCAGTTGGCCGGCAACAGGTTGTTCATCCACTTGAGCGCGGCGTCACCGTTACCCAGCAGCACCTCGTCGACCAACAGCGGCAGCAGCAAAGGGATCGGCACGCTGCACAGGGCTGCGAGCACCGCCACCAGGTTGGCGCTCCACAAGGCTTTGCGGTGATGCAGGGCCAGGCGGCGGATTTCCGCCCAGCTCAGTCGATCGGCCACAGTTTGAGGCTTCCCCGGCACAGGGTCGGGCGACCCTGGCAGATCAAGCACAAGCGGCCTGCTGCAGCCAGCGGCCGAGCAAGGGTTGCAAGCGCTCCAGCGGCTGGTAGCCGTTGGTCAGCAGTGCCAGCTGGCCATTGCGCTCGGCCAGCAGCGTCGGGAAGCCGGCAATGCCCAGGTCCTGCACCCAACTAAAATCGGCAGCGGTCGCGGCGCGGGTTTCGCTACTGATCAGGCTGGCAGAGAACTGTTCGCGGTCAAAGCCGGCCTGTTCGGCCAGCTCGAGCAACTGCGGGGCACGGGTGACGTCCAGGCCGTGCTCGTAGAAACCGCGCTGAATCAGTGCCAGCAGGCCCCAGGCCCGCTCGGCATCCAGCTCGCGCGCAGCGACCAGGGCACGGCAGGCAGGCTCGGTGTCGTAGACAAAACCATCAGGCATCGCCCCGTCGAAGCGAAACACCTGGCCCGTCGCTTCAGCCACGGCCTGCCAGTGCTCAAGGATATAGCGACGGGTCGAGGCATCCAGCGCGCTGCTGCCGGTGCGCAAACCGCCGGCTACCAGGCGGGTCGGCACGCCGGCGTCTTGCGCCTGGGCGATCAGGGCCTGCGCCACTGGCGCAAAGCCCCAGCACCAGGAGCACATCGGGTCCATCACATAAAGCAGGCGTGCAGACATGCATCAAGCCTCGGCTTTGTAGTTGTAGCCGATCGGGTGGGGCAGATTGCGCGCCTTGGCCAGTTCGATCTGCTTCTGCCGGTCGATGGCGCTGCGTCGGGTCTTCTCGCTGAGGCTGTCCCAGCAATGCGGGCAACTGACACCCGGCGAGTAGTGTTCGGACGCACGGTCTTCCACGTTGATCGGATGACGGCAAGCGTGGCACTGGTCGTACTCGCCCTCGGTCAGGTCATGACGCACCGTGACCCGGTTGTCGAAGACGAAGCAGTCGCCGTCCCACAGGCTTTGTTCCTGAGGCACTTCCTCGAAGTACTTCAGCACGCCACCTTTAAGATGATAGACCTCCTCGAAGCCTTCACCGAGCATATAGCTGGAGGCTTTTTCGCAGCGGATGCCACCGGTGCAGAACATCGCCACCTTCTTGTGCTTGCTGGGGTCGAAGTTGGCCTTGATGTAGTCGGGGAACTCGCGGAAGGTCTCGGTCTTCGGGTCGATCGCGCCCTTGAAGGTGCCGATGGCCACTTCGTAGTCGTTGCGGGTGTCGATCAGCAGCACTTCGGGGTCGCTGATCAGCGCGTTCCAGTCTTTGGGCTCGACGTAGGTGCCAACCTTGTGGTTGGGGTCCACGCCCGGCACGCCGAGGGTGACGATCTCTTTTTTCAGCTTGACCTTGGTGCGGTAGAACGGCTGCTCGTCGCAGTAGGATTCTTTGTGGTCAACGTCGATCAGGCGCGGATCATTGCGCAGCCAGGCGAGCAGGCCGTCGATGCCTTCGCGGGTGCTCGACACGGTGCCGTTGATGCCTTCTAGGGCCAGCAGCAAGGTGCCTTTGACGCCGTTGTCCAGCATGGCCTTGAGCAGCGGCTCGCGCAGCTCGACGTAGTCTTCCAGGGTGACGAACTTGTACAGCGCCGCCACGACGATAGCTTGGGACATGAACACTTTTCTCCAAGTGGTCACCCTCGTAAGGGGCGGACCGGAATGACAATTTGACGATGAATCATAAATGCACGTGGGAGCGGGCTTGCCCGGCGATAGCGTCGATTGGCGCTATTGCCGGGCAAGCCCGCTCCCACGGGTGATGCGAAGTTTACCAGAATGGCCAGAAGGATTCAGTGACCGCCGCCAGCGCAGACCGGCGAGGCTGGCGCAGCGCCAACCTGGGCCCACTCTTCAGGGGTATAGGTATGAATCGCCAGGGCATGAATCTGGCCCATCAAGTCGCCCATGGTCGCGTAGACCTTCTGGTGGCGCTTGACGCTGTTGAGGCCGGCGAACTGCTCGCTGACCAGCACCGCCTTGTAGTGGCTTTCCTGGCCGCGGCTGTGCATGTGGCTCTCGTTGAACACCTCAAGGTGCTGGGTGCCCAACGGCGCCAGTTGCTGCTCGATGCGTTGCTGCATGCTCATCGGGTGTTACTCACTTTTTCGCGGGAGCCGCTTTGCCAGCGTTGGGGTCGAGCTCCTTGGTCATGTCTTCGAGCAGCTTGTTGACCACAGGCACCGCAGGCTCAAGGCTCTGCTGGGTCAGCTGGGCCGACTGCTGGGTGACCTTCGGCATTTCGCGCAGGACTTTCTTGCCCAGCGGCGACTCGTAGAACTTGACCAGGTCCTTGAGCTCGCTTTCGGTGAAGGTCGCGGTGTACAGGCTGACCATTTTCGGCTGCAGCTTTTTCCAACCGATGGCGTTGTCCAGGGCGGCGTTGGCCTTGGCCTGGTAACTGTCGAGCACGGACTTCTTGGAGGCCGGCGCCTTGGTCTGCTCGAAGCGCTGGGCAAACATCTGCTGGACCTGCATGTACACCGGAGTGCCCAACTTGTCAGCGTTGGCCAGGGTCAGGAATTTCTCGGCGGCTTGGTTGTGAGCAGGGGTGGCGGCGAGTACCTGGCCGCTGGCACAGGCCAGCGCGACGGCGGCACAGAGGACACGGAGACGGGTCATTGCAAATCCTTCAAGAGAGGGAGGCGGATACCTCAGAGTAGAGCATTCTGCGCCGCGCTGGGCGCTGTACTCAAGTGGCACGACGAGCGATTGAACCGCTCTTTCGAATCAGGGCCTAAACTGCGGATTCAGACGACAAAGGAGTGAACGCAGCATGAGCCGTATCGAGACAGACAGCCTGGGTCAGGTCGAAGTTCCTGAGGACGCTTACTGGGGCGCACAGACCCAGCGTTCGCTGATCAACTTCGCCATCGGTAAAGAGCGCATGCCGCTTGCCGTGTTGCACGCCCTGGCGCTGATCAAGAAAGCCGCGGCGCGGGTCAACGACCGCAATGGCGACCTGCCGGCCGACATCGCCCGGCTGATCGAGCAAGCCGCCGACGAAGTACTCGCTGGCGAGCATGACGAGCAGTTTCCGCTGGTCGTCTGGCAGACCGGCAGCGGTACCCAGAGCAACATGAACGTCAACGAAGTGATCGCCGGGCGCGGCAACGAACTGGCCGGCAAGGGTCGCGGCGGCAAAGTGCCGGTGCACCCGAATGATCACGTCAACCGCTCGCAGAGTTCCAACGACTGCTTCCCTACCGCGATGAACATCGCCGCGGCGCAGGCTGTGCACGACAAGCTGCTGCCGGCGATTGCCGAATTGTCCGCAGGGCTGGCCGAGCTGTCGGCGCGCCACATCAATCTGGTCAAGACCGGCCGCACGCACATGATGGATGCCACGCCGATCACCTTTGGCCAGGAGGTATCGGCCTTCGTTGCCCAGCTCGACTACGCCCAGCGCGCCATCCGCGCCACCTTGCCGGCGGTGTGCGAGCTGGCCCAGGGTGGCACGGCGGTGGGCACCGGCCTGAACGCCCCGCTCGGTTTTGCCGAGGCGGTGGCAGCTGAACTGGCGGCGCTGTCCGGCCTGCCGTTCGTCACGGCGCCGAACAAGTTTGCCGCCCTTGCCGGCCACGAGCCGCTGACCAGCCTGGCTGGCGCGCTGAAGACCTTGGCGGTGGCCTTGATGAAGATCGCCAACGACCTGCGCCTGCTCGGCTCTGGCCCACGTGCCGGGCTTGCCGAAGTGCGCTTGCCGGCCAATGAGCCGGGCAGCTCGATCATGCCCGGCAAGGTCAACCCGACCCAGTGCGAGGCGTTGTCGATGCTCGCCTGCCAGGTGCTGGGCAACGACGCGGCGATTGGCTTTGCCGCCAGCCAAGGGCATCTGCAGTTGAACGTGTTCAAGCCGGTGATCATTCATAACCTGTTGCAATCGATCGAGTTGCTGGCCGATGGCTGTCGCAACTTCCAGCAGCACTGCGTGGCCGGGATCGAGCCGGATGCCGAGCAGATGGCGGCGCATCTGGAGCGCGGCTTGATGCTGGTGACAGCGCTCAATCCGCATATTGGCTATGACAAGGCGGCAGAGATTGCCAAGAAGGCTTATAGCGAGGGCACGACCTTGCGCGAGGCGGCCTTGGAGCTGCAGTACCTGACTAACGAGCAGTTCGATGAGTGGGTGCGACCGGAAAACATGCTGGCGCCGGGGGCCAAGGGCTAAAGAGTTGTAGTGCCTGTACTGGCCCTATCGCGGGACAAGCCCGCTCCCACGGGATCACACGTGGGAGCGGGCTTGTACCGCGATAGGGCCGGCGAGGCAATCAATGCACCTGAGCCAAACGCGCCCGCCGTGCCCGCCAGCCGGCCACCAACGACGGCCCCAGGGCGACCATCGCCGACCCCGCCACCACCGTCACCGCGCCCACATAACCCAGGGCATTGATGTCCTCGGCATGCACGTAGTCCGGCCACAGCCACGCCGCCAGCGCCACGGCAACGAAGGTCACCAACGGCGTCAAGGCCAGGGTCGCACTCACCCGCGAGGCTTCCCAGTGGGCCAACGCCTCGGCAAACGCGCCGTAGGCCACCAGGGTGTTCAGGCAGCAGGCCAACAACAGCCAACCCTGCAACGGGCTCAACTGCAGCGCCTCCAGCGGATGCACCCACGGCATCAGCAAGCCGGCGCAGCCCAGGTAGATCACCATCATCACTTGCTGCGAGTTCCACACGGTGAGCAACTGCTTCTGGCTCAGGGCATAGAACACCCAGATGCTGGTCGCCAGCAAAATGGTCAATACACCCGTGGTATAGGCGCCCAGCGAGGTCAACAGTTCTTCCAGGCGCTGATTGAAGAACAACCCAAAGCCCATCAGCAACACCAGCAGACCCAAGCCCTGCCCCAGGCTGAAACGCTCTTTGAAGACGAACACGCTGGCCACCAACAGCAGCACCGGGCCAAGTTGCACCACCAGTTGCGCGGTGCCGGGGCTGAGCAGCTTCAGCCCGATCAGGTACAGCACGTAGTTCCCCAGCAGGCCGCAGATGGCCACGCCCACCAGGCCCAGACGCTTGCGCCCCATGCCTGCAAAGGTTGGCAGCCGTCGATTGGCCGCAAGCCAGGCGAACAGCAGGCCACCAGAAACCAGCAGGCGATACCAGGTGACGGTCACCGGATCCATGACCTGCAGGACTTGCTTGAGCTTGATCGGCAAGATGCCCCAGAGCAGCGCGGTCAATAGTGCCAACAGCAGGCCATGGACCCAGCGTCCGGAAGTGATATGCATAACGTCCTCGTTCAAGCCCTTGGTTCGGGTCTGTGGATTCTAAGGGCTTGGAGTACGTGACTGGGGGAAAGTGGCGGGAAAAGAATTCATCAGGTCATTCCCACAGGGCATGGCTGGTCATGCCGGCCTCATCGCGGGGCAAGCCCCCACCCCCCCGAAC
>NZ_JBCPSP010000033.1:0-66501 GCF_051129895.1 Pseudomonas sp. Je.1.5.c | reverse complement strand
CTCCCACGCGGGAGGTCGAGTTGCGTGGGAGCGGGCTTGCCCCGCGATGAGGTGAAAATGATTAGCGTTTGGCCAGGCTCAGCTGCTGGTCTTTAGGCAGCACTCGCTTGGCCACTACATAGTGCTTCTGCCAATACGGCTTGCTCAGTTGATCGATGCTCACTCGCTTGCCACGGCGCGGCGCGTGGATGAAGCGGTCGTTGCCCAGGTAGATGGCAACGTGATTGACCCGGCGGCTCTTGATGTTGAAGAAGATCAGGTCGCCAGGCTTGAGATCGCTGCGTGCCACCTTGACCCCGTGGCCTTGGGCCATGGCATTGGAGGTGCGCGGCAGATCGACGTCAGCCACGTCGTTGAAGGCATATTTGACCAGCCCGCTGCAGTCGAAGCCTTTACTCGGGCTGCTGCCGCCCCAACGATAAGGGGTACCCAGGACATTGACGGCGCGGCTGAGCACATCGCTGCTTTGCTTGGCCGACATGGCGACGGCAGGCAAGCCGTCACGAGCCTTGGCGGCATTGCTTGGGCGAGCACGCAGGGTATTGGCATGCTTGACCGGGGCGCGCTTCACGGTGGCGTTGGTGGTGTAGCCAGTGAAGCCGTTGGGAAGACGTTGCTCACGGTTGGTGGCGTGGGCGGCCAGGGGCAATAATAGGCAGAGGGTCAGCCATGTCTTGAACAAAGGCGGCATAGTTGAAGCTCTTGATATGTTTGAATTAGGTATTGGCGCGCAACTTTATAACAGCTTTTTGCTCAAAAAATGATCCGTTGGTCGACTGGCAGGGTGCCACACGTCGACTTCACACGAAAAAGTCACATTTTTTCTTGGAAAATTTTTGGCTAAGCCACGAGGGCTAAGAATGAACAGTTATCAACAAGGGGCGCCGTTTCACGACACCCACAGCAAGGTCCTCGGCTATTTGCTGTGGATTTTCGGCTTCACCGGCTCGCACCGGTTCTACTACGGCAAGCCGATTACCGGGACCATCTGGTTCTTCACCTTGGGGCTGCTCGGAATTGGCTGGCTGATTGACCTGTTCCTGATCCCGTCGATGGATCGTGAGGCCGATATGCGCTTTCAGGGCGGGCGGGTGGACTACAACCTGGCCTGGATCCTGTTGACCTTCCTCGGCATCTTCGGCGCGCACCGGCTGTACCAGGGCAAGTGGATCAGCGCGATCATCTACTTCTTCACCGGCGGGTTGTTCCTGCTGGGTGTGCTCTACGACTTCTGGACGCTGAACCGGCAGGTTTCCGAAGTCAACGCCGGTAGAGCTTAAGAAAAAGGCCTTGTCGCACGGGAGCGGCAAGGCCTTTTTCATTACTGGCGGGTCTGTCGCTGCTGCAAGAGCAGGTTGCTGAACCCTGCGCCGGCCAACTGCTTCTGCGCCACGGTCAGCTGTTCGCGGTTGCTGAACGGGCCGACCAGGACCCGGTACCAGGTCTCTTCCTTGACCGTTCCCGACTCCACCTTCACCGCCTGGCCGAGCAGAATGATCTGCGCGCGGACCTTGTCGGCATCGGCCTGCTTGCGGAACGAGCCGGCCTGGAGGAAGAACAGGGTGGTCGCAGCCGGCTTGATTACCGGTGGCGCCGGCGGCGGGGTTTGCCCCAGCAGCGCAGCCTGGGCGCGAGCGGTATCGATCTTGGCCGCTTCCGCCGGCGTCACGGGGGTGACCGGTTGGGCAGGCACGGGCGGTGTTTTCTCCGGCACCGCTTCAGGCGGCACGATCACTTCCGACTCTGGCAGCAGGGTATAGAAGTCGTACTTCGGCTTGACCGGCTGCTGTGGCGTCGGGGCGGTATTTTTCGCCGTTTCGGCGACTTTGGCCGGCTTCTGCTGTTCAGGCTTGGCGCGCTTGATGTCATCGCCGCCGGGCTCAAGCTTCATCAGGAAGACGATGAACGCGCCCACGGTGAGGCCGACCGCCAGCCAAACCCAGCCTGGGATCGGCTGTTTGGCCGGCGCCTGTTGACGGCTGGCGCCGCGCTTGGGTGCGGGTTTTTTCTTGGCAGCCAACTTACATACGCTCCAGGGTTTCCAGGCCGAGCAGCTCCAGGCCTTGCTTGAGCGTACGACCGGTCAGCGCAGCCAGGCGCAGGCGGCTTTGCTGCTGTTCGGCAGTTTCGGCAGAGAGGATCGGGCAGTTCTCGTAGAAGCTGGAGAACAAACCGGCGATGTCGTACAGGTAGCTGCACAGCACGTGTGGAGTGCCTTTTTCAGCCACGTTGTTGAGCACTTCGCCGAACTGCGCCAGGCGCGCCGCGAGGTCCTGCTCGTGAGCTGCCTGCAATACGATCTGGCCGTCGACTTCATCGTAGCCCTTGCCCAGTTTGCGGAACACGCCTGCCACACGGGTGTAGGCGTACAGCAGGTAAGGCGCGGTGTTGCCTTCGAAGTTGAGCATCAGTTCGAAGTTGAAGCTGTAGTCGCTGGTGCGGTGCTTGGACAGGTCGGCGTACTTGACCGCGCCGATGCCAACCACTTCAGCGATATGGCGCAGCTCGTCTTCGGCCAGGCTCGGGTTCTTTTCCTTGACCAGGGCGTAGGCACGCTCCTTGGCTTCGGTGAGCAGGTCGATCAGCTTGACGGTGCCGCCGTCACGGGTCTTGAACGGACGGCCATCGGCACCGTTCATGGTGCCGAAGCCCATGTGTTCCATTTGCATCGGGTGGCCGACGAAGCCGGCACGACGGGCCACTTCGAACACTTGGTTGAAGTGCAGGGCCTGGCGCTGGTCGACGAAGTACAGGGCGCGATCGGCTTGCAGGGTGTTGCTGCGATAGCGCACAGCGGCCAGGTCGGTGGTGGCGTACAGGTAGCCGCCGTCGGCCTTCTGCACGATCACTGGCAGCGGTTCGCCTTCGGCATTCTTGAATTCGTCGAGGAATACGCACTGGGCGCCTTGGCTCTCGACCAGCAGGCCCTTGGCCTTGAGGTCGGTGACGACGTTGGCCAGGTCGTCGTTATAGGCACTCTCGCCCATCACGTCGGCCATGGTCAGTTTGACGTTGAGTAGCTCGTAGGTCTTCTGGCAGTGCGACAGCGAGATGTCTTTGAAGCGCGTCCACAAGGCCAGGCATTCCGCGTCGCCAGCTTGCAGCTTGACCACCAGGCCACGGGCGCGGGTGGCGAACTCTTCGGACTCGTCGAAGCGCTTTTTCGCCGCGCGGTAGAAATTCTCCAGGTCCGACAGCTCGTCGCTGGTGATCGGGTTTTCTTCCAGGTAGGCCATCAGCATGCCGAACTGCGTGCCCCAGTCGCCAACATGGTTCTGGCGGATGACGTTGTCACCGAGGAACTCCAGCACGCGGGCAACGCTGTCGCCGATGATGGTCGAGCGCAGGTGGCCAACGTGCATCTCTTTGGCAAGGTTTGGCGCCGACATGTCGATGACGACTTTCTCGGCCGGGCCGGCCTTGCGCACGCCCAGGTGGGCGTCTGCCAGGGCGGCGTCGAGGCGATTGGCCAGGGCGTCGGTGTTCTGGAAGAAGTTGAGGAAGCCGGGGCCGGCGATCTCGACCTTGCTGATGTCGGCGCTGGCAGGCAGGGCGGCGATCAGTTTGTCGGCCAGGTCGCGCGGCTTCATGCCGGCTGGCTTGGCCAGCATCATGGCGATGTTGCTGGCGAAGTCGCCGTGGGTCTTGTCACGGGCGTTTTCCACCTGGATCGCCGGCGTCAGCCCTTCAGGCAGCACACCGTCGGTGACGAGTTGGGTGAGGGCTTGCTGGATCAGCTGGCGAATGGTGTCTTTCATGAGATTCTCTTTTCGACCGCAAGCGCGGCGGGGCGCTTCGATGCGCAGGTGGAAAAACTGAGCATTATCCGTGGCTGGGCCGCGGTTGCCAACCTTTCAGGGCATGTCCGGCTGAGCGGGTGCCGTGTGGGAGCGGGCTTGACCCGCGATTGCGGAGGTGAACGATGCTTGGTAATCGCGGGGCAGCCCGCTCCCACGGCGTCAATAGAGATCGACTGGATCCACGTCTAGCGACCAGCGTACTTGGCGCCCTGCTGGCATCTGCTCCAACACTAGCAACCAGGCACTGATCAGTCGATGCAAGGGCGCCCGGGCATTGGCCTGGAGCAATAGTTGCGCGCGAAAACGCCCCGCTCGTCGCTCCATCGGGGCGGGCACCGGGCCGAGCAGTTCGATGCCTTGCAGGCCTTGTTCCGCCACGATGCGCTCGGCAGCGCTGCACGCCTCATCGAGGAACCCTTCGGCCTGGCCTGGCTTGTGCGCTTCGGCGCGCAGCAAGGCGAGGTGGGCAAACGGCGGCAGGCCGGCAGCGCGGCGCTCGCTCAGCGCTTGCTCGGCAAAGGCGAAGTAGCCTTGCTCGGTCAGTTGCACCAGCAAGGGATGCTCGGCCAGGTGGGTCTGGATGATCACCTTGCCGGGCTCTTCGGCGCGACCGGCGCGGCCCGCGACCTGGACGATCAGCTGAGCCATGCGTTCGCTGGCGCGAAAATCGCCCGAGAACAGCCCGCCGTCAGCATCGAGAATGGCCACCAGGGTCACCCGAGGGAAGTGGTGCCCCTTGGCCAGCATCTGGGTGCCGACCAGGATGCTCGGTTGGCCACGCTGGATGGTGGTGAACAGGTTGTGCATGGCGTCCTTGCGCGAGGTGCTGTCGCGGTCGACGCGCAGGACTGGGTAGTCCGGGAACAGAATCTTCAACCGCTCCTCGGCGCGTTCGGTGCCAGCGCCTACCGGCCGCAGGTCGACATGCGCGCACTTGGGGCACTGCAGCGGCAGCCGCTCGTCGTAACCGCAGTGGTGGCAGCGCAGCACATTGGAGCGCTGGTGCACGGTCATTCTCGCATCGCAGCGCGGGCATTCGGACAGCCAGCCGCAGTCGTGGCACAACAGGGTCGGGGCGAAGCCACGACGGTTGAGAAACACCAGCACCTGCTGCCCGGCTTGCAGGGTCTGGCCGATGGCCTGCTGCAAGGGGCCGCTGATGCCGCTGTCCAGCGGCCGGCTGCGAACGTCCAGACGCATGAAACGTGGCTGCCGGGCGCCGCCGGCGCGTTGATTCATGCGCAGCAGGCCATAGCGCCCGGTATGGGCGTTGTGCAGGCTTTCCAGCGACGGCGTGGCGGAGCCGAGCAGGATCGGGATGTTTTCCTGGTGTGCGCGTACCAGCGCCAGGTCGCGGGCGTGATAGCGCAGGCCTTCTTGCTGTTTATACGAGCCGTCGTGTTCTTCGTCGATGATGATCAGGCCGGGGTTTTTCATCGGTGTGAACAACGCTGAGCGCGTGCCGATGATGATATCGGCCTCGCCGTCGCGGGCCGCCAGCCAGGCATCCAGGCGCTCGCGGTCGTTGACCGCCGAGTGCAGCAGCGCGATGCGCGCGTTGAAGCGCTGCTCGAAGCGCGCCAGGGTTTGCGGGCCGAGGTTGATCTCCGGGATCAGGATCAGCGCCTGCTTGCCGGCCTCCAGGGTTTCGCGGATCAGTTGCAGGTAGACCTCGGTCTTGCCGCTGCCGGTGACCCCAGCGAGGAGAAATGCGTGGAAACTGCCGAAGCCGGAACGCACGGCTTCGAATGCGGCCAGCTGCTCTTCGTTGAGCGGCAGTTCAGGCTGGGCCAGCCAGTGTTCATGGCGCGCGGCTGGCAGGTGCCGGCGTACTTCGAGCTGGACCAGCTCCTTGGCCAGCAGCAGGTCGAGGCTGTCTTTGTTCAGCCCCAGCTTGCTCAACAGGCTATGAGCCACGCCGTGCGGGTGCTGGGACAAGGTCTTGAGGGCATCACGCTGCCGCGGTGCGCGGGCGATGCGCGGGTCTTCCAGGCGGGCGCCCGGGGTCACCTGCCAGAAGCGCTCCTGGCGTATCTCGGCCGGCTCGCCCTGGCGCAGCAGCACCGGCAAGGCCCAGCTCAAGGTGTCGCCCAGGCTGTGCTGATAGTACTGGGCAGTCCACAGGCACAGCTTGAACAGTGCTGGCGGCAGCGGTGAGACCGGGTCGAGCAGGGCGCTGGCGGGCTTGAGTTTGTCGGCGGGCACTTCGCTCTTGTCGCACACCTCCACCAGCACGCCGATCATCTCGCGCCGGCCAAATGGCACCCGAAAGCGCATTCCCGGCGTCAGCGGCAGGCGCGCCATCGCGGCCGTGGCCCGGTAGTCGAACAGGCGACGCAGGGGCGAGGGCAGGGCAAGGCGCAGGATGACGTCGGACACGCAGAAGGTCTCTGAAGGGCATTTGGGGACGGGTACGGAATGCGCCGAGCCTAGCAGACGACAGTCGGTGCAAGCGACAACTTGCGCTGAGGCTGAGCTCTGGTATTATTCGCCGCCTAATTACGTGCGGTATTCAACAATAGGTGTTGGGTGGCGGCACGCAGCTCGAGGAAGTGACCATGAAAGCAGATATTCATCCGAACTACGAAGTAGTTGCAGTCACCTGCAGCTGCGGCAGCAAATTCGAAACCCGTTCGACCCTGGCCAAGCCGCTGGCGATCGACGTGTGCTCCCAGTGCCACCCGTTCTACACTGGTAAGCAGAAAGTCCTGGACACCGGTGGTCGCGTACAGAAGTTCGCCGATCGCTTCGGTATGTTCGGTACCAAGAAGTAATCATGCGCATGGCGAATCCTTCGGGTTTCGCGCTGCTGCTAAAAAAGGCGCCCCTTGTGGGCGCTTTTTTTGTGGGCGCGATCTGGCAGTTGCCAGCCCTGGCGTTTTGTCCGCTGCCTGAGCAGCCCCAACGGGTAGCCGTTCGCCAGGTGGTGGATGGCGATACCCTGCGCCTGAACGACGGGCGCAGCGTGCGCCTGATTGGCATCAACGCCCCTGAGATCGGCCGCAAGGGGCGCACCAGCGAGCCCTATGCCGAGGCGGCCAAGCGGCGTCTCCAGGCCTTGGTGAAAGCCAGTGATGGCCAGGTGGGCTTGGTCCCTGGGGTAGAAGCCAAGGACAAATATGGGCGGACCCTGGCCCACATCTACGGCAAGCGTGGCGACAATTTCGAGGCTGTGCTGCTCAGTGAGGGGCTCGGCTATCGCGTTGCAGTGGCCCCTAATGTCAGCCTTGCCGGCTGCCAGCAGGATGCCGAACAGGCTGCCCGCGCTGTCCGTGCAGGGCTTTGGCGGCAATCACCGGTGCAGCGCGATCGCGATATCCAACAATCGGGCTTTGCGGTTATCGGCGGCAAAATTCAAGGTATCCAGCGCAATCGTGGTGGAGTCTGGTTGGAACTCGACGATGCTCTGGTGCTGCAAGTACCCGCTCGTCTGCAACGCAACTTCCCCGCCAGCTTCTTCGATAACCTCAAAGGGCGCCAGGTCGAAGCGCGCGGCTGGGTGCTGGATCGTTCCCGCAAGGGTGGTTTGCAGCCCGGACAGCGGCGCTGGGTTTTGCCGCTGACCGACCCGAGCATGCTGGAGCGCACTTCTGACTAAAAAATTGTAGACATTTCAATATTGGATTGTACACACTGAAGCCCGCATGCCCCGTGGGTTATAGCGTAAAGTCGTAGGCCAAGGGCCTTGACACAAGTGACCGGGCAGTCTTGTCGCCCCCCGGCTCTTTGCGTATCCTCGGCGGTCCGTCAGAACAGTAAATAGCGGAATTGCCCACCATGTCAGACCTGAAAACCGCCGCTCTCGAATACCATGCTCAGCCTCGTCCGGGGAAACTGAGCGTCGAGCTCACCAAACCGACCGCCACCGCGCGTGACCTGTCCCTGGCTTACAGCCCGGGCGTCGCCGAACCCGTGCGCGAGATCGGTCGTGATCCAGAGCTGGCCTACAAGTACACCGGCAAGGGCAACCTGGTCGCAGTGATTTCCGACGGTACCGCCATTCTTGGCCTGGGTGACCTCGGCCCACTGGCCTCCAAACCGGTCATGGAAGGCAAGGGCGTGCTGTTCAAGCGTTTCGCAGGTATCGATGTATTCGACATCGAAGTCGAGTCGGAAAGCCCGCAAGCGTTCATCGACACCGTGCGCCGCATCTCGATCACCTTCGGTGGCATCAACCTGGAAGACATCAAGGCGCCTGAGTGCTTTGAAATCGAACGCACCCTGATCGAGCAGTGCGACATCCCGGTCTTCCACGATGACCAGCATGGCACCGCCATCGTCACCGCGGCCGGCATGATCAACGCCCTGGAAATCGCTGGCAAAACCCTCGAAGAGGCGAAGATCGTCTGCCTCGGCGCCGGTGCTGCCGCTATCTCCTGCATGAAGCTGCTGGTCAGCATGGGTGCCAAGGTCGAGAACATCTTCATGATCGACCGTACCGGCGTGATCCACGCTGGCCGCGACGACCTGAACCAGTACAAGGCCCAGTTCGCTCACGCTACCGACAAGCGCACCCTGGCCGACGCCCTGCAAGGCGCAGACGTGTTCGTTGGCCTGTCCGGCCCGAACCTGCTGAGCCCTGAAGGCCTGAAGTCGATGGCTGCCAACCCGATCGTGTTCGCCTGCTCGAACCCGGACCCAGAGATCAAGCCTGAGCTGGCCCACGCCACGCGTAACGACGTGATCATGGCTACCGGTCGCTCCGACTACCCGAACCAGGTCAACAACGTACTGGGCTTCCCGTTCATCTTCCGTGGTGCCCTGGACGTTCGCGCCAAGCGCATCAACGAAGAAATGAAGATCGCCGCTGCCATCGCCCTGAAAGACCTGGCCAAGCAGCCAGTGCCCAAGGAAGTGTGCGAGGCCTACGGCGTTCAGGCCCTGGAATTCGGTCGTGAGTACATCATTCCGAAGCCAATGGACCCACGCCTGATCACCCTGGTATCCGATGCCGTGGCCAAGGCCGCGATCGAAAGCGGCGTGGCGACCCTGCCGTACCCGCAGCACTACCCGCTGAAAAGCGTGGATGACGTGTTCAACGGCTGATTGTCCGTAGCGTCATGAAAAAGCCCCGGCTCGTGAGAGTCGGGGCTTTTTTGTGGGGATTTTGGGGCTGCAAAGCAGCCCCAAATACTAGCGTCGTTTGATAAGGAGAGACCGGGCCGGTATCAGAACAAATCCATCGGCGCCGCTTCATCCGCTGGCAGCGGGCTGCCCGGCGCTGCACCATTGCCCAGCTCATCCACCGACGGCGGCGAGTCTTCAGCCTTGAATAGCTCGAAGTAGGCATTGGGCGTATTCGGCGTAGCCGCACGACCGCTAACCGGGTCGACCCGCAGACTGAGAATGCCCTCAGGCTCGGCAGGTGGATGGTTCGGTTTGTCCTTGAGGGCGGCGCCCATGAAGCTCATCCAGATCGGCAGCGCTGCCGTACCACCGTACTCACGCCGGCCCAGGGTTTCCGGCTGGTCGAAGCCGACCCACACAGTGGTCACGTAATCAGCGTTATAGCCAGAGAACCAGGCGTCCTTGGACTCGTTGGTGGTACCGGTCTTGCCTGCCAGGTCAGTACGGCCCAGCGCCAAGGCGCGGCGCCCGGTACCGCGCTTGATCACGTCTTGAAGCATGCTGGTCAGAATGTAGCTGGTGCGCCCATCGATGATCTGCTCGGCAATCACCGGTGTCTGCGGGGCCGGAGCGACCTGGCCAAGGGCCGACGGCGCTTCGCCCGGCATGGCGACGGTGCTGATCGGCTGCTCTGGCGCGGCAATGCCGGCCTGGTCTTCGCCACCACCTTGCGGCACGTGAGCCGGGTTGGCGGTGAACAGGGTTTCACCGCTGCGGCTCTCGATGCGCTCGATCAGGTACGGGCTGATCTTGTAGCCGCCGTTGGCAAAGGTGCTCCAACCGGTAGCGATCTCCATGGGCGTCAGGGTCGCGGTGCCCAGCGCCAGCGAGAGGTTGCGCGGCAGGTCCTGCTTGTTGAAACCGAACTTGGCGATGTAGTCGATGGTGCGGTCTACGCCCATCGCTTGCAGCAGGCGGATCGACACCAGGTTGCGCGACTTGTACAGCGCCTCACGCATGCGGATCGGCCCGAGGAAGGTGTTGGTGTCGTTCTTCGGTCGCCAGACTTTGTCCAGGTACTCGTCGACGAACACGATCGGTGCGTCGTTGACCAGGCTGGCGGCGGTGTAGCCGTTGTCCAGGGCCGCGCTATAAACGAACGGCTTGAAGCTCGAGCCCGGTTGGCGCTTGGCCTGCATGGCGCGGTTGTAGTTGCTTTGCTCGAACGAGAAGCCGCCGACCAGGGCGCGGATAGCACCGTTATAAGGGTCGAGGGTGACCAGCGCACTCTGCGCGGCAGGCACCTGGCTGAACTTGAGCTTGCCTTCTTCCAGGCGCTGGATGCGGATCAGGTCGCCGATCTGGGCCACGTCTGCCGGCGACTGCGGTGCACGGCCCTGGGCATTGTTGTTCAGATACGGCCGGGCCCATTTCATGGTGTCCCAGGCGACATCCTGCTCTTCGCCATTGCGGGTCAGCACCTTCAGCCCAGCCTTGTCGACCTGGGTGACGATGGCCGGCTCCAGGCCGCCGAGGGTGCGCTGCTTGCTCAGCTCTTGCAGCCAGGCGGCGTGGGTCTTGCCGGGGAAGCGCGATTCCGGCCCGCGGTAGCCATGGCGCTCGTCATAGTCGGACAAGCCATTGAGCACGGCACTGTTGGCCATGTTCTGCATGTCGCTCGGCACCGTGGTGGTCACGCGGAAACCTTCGGTGTAGGCATCGCTGCCATAGCGGCCAACCATTTCGGCGCGGGCCATTTCGGCGATGTAGGGCGCGTTCACTTCCGGGGTTGGCACGTGATAGCTGGCGTTGAGCGGCTCGGCCAAGGCGGCCTGATAGCTGGCTTCGTCGATTTTGCCCAGCTTGTACATGCGGCCCAGGATCCAGTCGCGGCGCTCTTTGGCGCGCACCGGATTGGCCAGCGGGTTGAAACGTGACGGCGCCTTGGGCAGGCCGGCGATCATGGCCATCTGCGCCAGGCTGACATCGCGGATCGATTTGCCGTAGTAGACCTGTGCGGCGGCGTCGATGCCGTAGGCGCGGTTGCCCAGGTAGATCTTGTTGACGTACAGCTCAAGGATCTCGTCCTTGGTCAGCTCGCGTTCGATCTGCAGGGCCAGGAGAATTTCGTTGGTCTTGCGCGAGAAGCTGCGCTCGCTAGTGAGGAAGAAGTTCTTCGCCACCTGCATGGTAATGGTGCTGCCGCCAGTCTGGATGTGACCAGACTTCACCAACTGGGTCGCGGCGCGCATCAAGCTGCTCGGATCGACGCCATAGTGATTGAGGAAATTGTCGTCCTCGGCTGACAGAAGCGCCTGAATGAACTGTGGGGGAATTTCCGCAAAACGGATTGGAGACCGCCGCATTTCGCCGAACTCGGCAATCAGCTTGCCATCGCTGCTGTACACCCTCAGGGGGATCTGCAACTGGATGCTTCGTAGCGACTCGACCGAAGGCAGGCTGGGGCTAAGATACAGAAACGCACCGCTCAGACCGAGTACGAGCGCACAGATGACTGCGACGAAAGACCACCAGAAAAACTTCAGCAGGCGTATCAAGGCTTTGGGGTGTCCAGATTGAGAAGTGGATTGCACGCGGGTCCGGCGGACAGAAAAAAACGCTGGGCATTATAAGCATTTTTCGCCTTTCCGGGCGACCGGCCGGCCCTGGCCACCGGATCGGTGGGCGCGGTTTGGCGACGATGGAGCAGGGAGGCAGCGATGCTTGGACGCTTTGGCAAGGATGCCGGTTCACTACTGGGGGTGGAAATAGCCCATGACTCGATACGCATGCTGCAAGTGCAGCGTCGACAAGGGCGCTACCGGGTACTCGCCTGGGCGCAAGAAGCGCTGGACGTGCCATTGCACGCAGATTGGTCAAAAGACTATCAGCCACTGATCAAAGCGCTGCGCAGCGCCTATCTGCGCAGTGGCTGCAAGCGCCCGCAAGTCGCCGTAGCGCTGCCTGGTGCTGAGGTGATCTGCAAGGTTTGCTCTCTACCGGCAGGGCTGACCGCCGCGCAGCTGGAGGAGCGGCTGCTCGCAGACGCAGAGCGGCTGTTTCCTTTTCCACTCGAAGACCTGGCCATGGATTTTCAGGTCATGGGCGTTTCGCCGCAGGCTGAGGGACATGTGGATGTCCTGGTGGCTGCCTGTCGTCAGCGCTCACTCGAGCTGTTGGAGCAGATGTTTGAAGAGGCAGGTTTGCAGGCCGTAGCGGTGGAGGTCGACAGTATCGCCCTGCGACGGGTTCTACCGGCTGGCAACCACGCTTTGCTGCGGATTGAATCGGCTGGTGCAGCTCTGCATACCTGGTCTGACACGGGCTTGCCGCAACGTCAGGAGGTGCGCTTTGCCCCATCTGAACCTTGCGAAGCGCGTCTGGAGCGGGTTGCCCAGCTTTTCCATGGTGCCACCCCGCAGGGGCTGATGGTTGCAACGCAACCTATAGAGCCTGGCTGGATCGACGGCTTACAGCAGCGCTTGGGGATACCTTGCGATCAGTTCCGCGCTCTACATGGGGTGCGGGGCGATGTAAAAGAACTCTCTTTGCTCGCGCCGTCCATGGCACTGGCCTGCGGCTTGGCGCTGGGAGGGGGACAATGATGGTTCGCCTCAATCTATTGCCCTGGCGTGAGCGACAGCGACTGGCGGCAGTGCGACGGTTTCAGCGTGGTCTAGTGGTTAGCCTACTGTTCGCGCTTTGCGCGGTCATGGTGCTGGACCATATGGCGCGTCAGCGTGGGCTCCAGCAAGCCTCAAGGATTGCTGAGCGCCAAGCTGGCCTCGCGCAGCTGGATGGACAACTGGAGAGCCTTGCTCAGTTGCGCCAGGCGCGTGAGCGCACGCTGGCACAATCAGTTGCCCTGGCGGCCTTGAGGGTGGACCAGGGCGTACTGCCAAGACTGTTCGCCGAGTTGGAAAGGGCGTTGTCGGAGGGGCTGCAACTCACCGACCTGTCCTTGCAAGACGGGCAGCTTGAATTGACCGGGCTGGCGGCGTCTTCGGCTGTGGTCGCTCAGTTTATGCGCGAACTGCAACAGTCACGGCTACTTGAAGGGTTGGAACTCAAGCAAATCAAGGCGCATTCCCAGGGCGATGAGTTCCTGCTGTTGGCCCGTTTGCCGGCGCTTTCCAAGTGATTGGCGCGTGGTTGCCCGAATGGCAGGGGCTTGCTGTCAGTTCTCGAGCGTTCAAGGTAGTGGCCCTGGCTGCTCCCGCCTTGCTGGTGTTGGGCCTGGGCTGGCTGTTACGACTGCAAGAGCCACAGCAATCGTATCGGCAGGGTTCTGAGGTGCTCGTCGAGTTGGCGCGGGCGCACGCGCAAAAGTCGCAGCAGATGCAGGATCTGCCGACTATCAAGGCCGCGCTGGCTGATAGCCAAGTCCAGCTACAAGACGCCCGTTGGCGCCTTGCGGCGGGAGAGGGCATGAGTGATCTGCTCGACCAATTGGCCAGTTCCGGACACGCCCATGGACTGTCGTTCGAGCGGCTCGATGTGCTGGAGGAGGTCCAGGCCAGCGACTATTGGGTTGCGCCTTTGCAGATTGAAGTCATGGGTAGCTATTCGGCGTTGCGCATGTGGCTCGACGAGTGGCTGGGGCAAATGCGCTTGTTGCGCCCCTCAGGGCTGCGCCTGGAAGCAGCGCAGGGCCGCACGGGCGTGTTGCGGATGCGTCTGCAGGTTCAGGCCTATCACGCCGGGCAGACGCTGCCGCTGCCATTGTCGCTGGCTGATGAACCAGCCCGGGAAGCCACCGAGGCGCCTCGCTCAGATCCGTTCCAATCTTGGTCATCGAGGCTCGCAGTGGATGGTTTGGCCAGGGTGCCGCTGGCACAACTGGAAATGGTCGGCAGCCTTTCGCGTGCTGGCCAATCGCAGGCGCTGGTGTGGTCAGCGGGCCGAATCTATCGGGTCAAGGTGGGCGATCCCCTGGGCAGGGATGAGGGCGTCGTCACGCGCATCGATGAGCGCCAGATAGAAGTGCTTGAACGAGTGTTCCTCGGGGGTGCCTGGCAGCACCGGTCGACGTATCTCGCGCTCAGGAAGCGCGCGGGCAAAGGGGTCAAGGATGAGCGTGAAGCAGCTGTCGGTGTGGGTAGTGGCAATGATCCTGTGGATTCAGGGGGCGTCAGCGGCGACTTACGAGGGTGAACCGTTGTCGTTGAACTTCCAGGACGTAGAAGTGCGCTCGATCCTACAAGTGCTGGCTGACTACGCCGGGATCAATCTGGTGGTCAGCGACTCGGTCACTGGCAACATCACCTTGCGGCTGGAGCAGGTGCCCTGGGATCAGGCCTTGGACCTGGTACTGCGCAGCAAGGGGCTGGCCCGGCGCCAAGAGGGGAGTGTCCTGCTGGTAGCGCCAGTGGCCGAGTTGGCGGGGCAGTCACGCGAGGCGCAGTTGGGGCTGGAGCTCGATGCACAGTTGCAGCCGCTGGTTCGCGAGCTGCTGCCCATCCATCACGCTAAGGCGAGCGAACTTGCCGAGCTGTTGCGGGCCACGCTCGCCGAAGCGGGAGAAGCTGGGCGCGGCAGCCTGAGCGTGGATGTGCGCACCAACACCTTGGTTGCCCACCAGCCGGCAGCGCGACTCAAAGAGTTGCGGCGCTTGGTCGCGCAACTGGATGTGCCTGTGCGTCAGGTCATGATCGAGGCGCGTATCGTCGAGGCCAATGTCGATTACGAGAAAAGCCTGGGTGTGCGTTGGGGCGCGTCATTCTCGGCGGGCGATGCGCAGCTGACTAACGGCCTGTTTGTCGACCTTGGTGTCGATCGCGCCACATCCGGGGTGGGTTTGGGGTTGCTGCGTGGCGATACGTTGCTCGATCTGGAGCTCAGTGCCATGGAAAAAAGCGGCAATGGCGAGATCATCTCCCAGCCCAAAGTGGTTACGGCAGACAAGGAGACCGCCCGCATCCTCAAGGGCACCGAGGTGCCCTATCAGGAGACCAGCAGAAACGGCGCGACCTCTATCTCCTTTCGCGAGGCATCGCTGTCGCTGGAGGTCACACCACAAATTACGCCAGACGGTAGCGTTATCATGACGGTCAAGGTGACCAAGGACGAGCCAGACTTCGTCAATGCCTTGAACAACGTACCGCCGATTCGCAAGAACGAGGTCAATGCCAAGGTCCGGGTGGCGGATGGCCAAACCATTGTCATCGGTGGCGTCTACTCGACTTCGCAAAACAATGTGGTCGACAAGGTGCCATTTTTCGGCGATCTGCCGTATGTTGGGCGGCTGTTTCGACGCGATGCATTACAAGAGAAAAAATCCGAGCTGCTGGTCTTCCTGACTCCGCGTATCATGAGTGACCAGGCGATTGCTGTGAGTCGTTGATTCTGTGCGAAATTTGATACTTGTAGGCCCCATGGGTGCTGGTAAAAGCACCATCGGTCGCCTTTTGGCCAAAGAGCTGCGTTTGCTGTTCAAGGATTCCGACAAGGAAATCGAGCTGCGAACCGGCGCCAATATCCCGTGGATCTTCGACAAGGAAGGCGAACCGGGTTTCCGTGATCGTGAAGAGGCGATGATCGCCGAGCTCTGCGAGCTGGACGGCGTGGTCGTGGCCACCGGTGGCGGCGCAGTGATGCGTGAGGCCAATCGCCAGGCACTGCACGCCGGCGGACGAGTGATCTACCTGCACGCCTCGGTGGAGCAGCAGGTCGGCCGCACCGCACGTGATCGCAATCGCCCGCTGTTGCGCACAGCCAATCCCGAGGCGACCTTGCGTGCGCTGCTGGAATCGCGCGATCCGCTCTACCGCGAGATCGCTGACCTGGTGGTGGAAACCGACGAACGGCCACCGCGCATGGTGGTGCTCGACATCCTCGAGCGCCTGGAGAAGTTGCCGCCCCGCTGAGCCGGGGACTATCCTCGGCAGCCAATGCCGAGGCAGGGTTCAACGTTACCGCGCGGATTGCACTGGCGATGCCGCGCCCAAGCACATTGTGGGGATACATGCAGACACTAAAGGTCGATCTGGGCGAACGCAGCTACCCGATCTACATTGGCGAAGGCCTGTTGGACCAGCCTGAGTTGCTGGCACCGCACATTGCCGGCCGGCAAGTCGCCATCGTTTCCAACGAGACCGTCGCGCCGCTGTATCTCGAACGCTTGAGTCGCACCCTGGGCGCCTACTCGGTGGTGCATGTGGTGCTGCCCGACGGCGAAGCCTACAAGAACTGGGAAACCCTGCAACTGATCTTCGATGGCCTGCTCAGCGCACGCCATGATCGGCGTACCACCGTGGTCGCACTGGGCGGAGGGGTGATCGGTGACATGGCGGGTTTCGCTGCCGCTTGCTATCAGCGCGGTGTCGATTTCATTCAAGTGCCGACCACGCTGTTGTCCCAGGTCGATTCCTCGGTTGGCGGCAAGACCGGCATCAACCACCCGCTTGGCAAGAACATGGTCGGTGCCTTCTATCAGCCCAATGCGGTGCTGATCGACACCACTACCCTCAAGACCCTGCCAGAGCGCGAGCTGTCGGCAGGGCTTGCCGAAGTCATCAAGTACGGCCTGATCTGCGACAAGCCGTTCCTTGACTGGCTCGAAGAAAATATGACGGCCCTGCGTGGCCTGGATAACGCTGCCCTGACCGAGGCCATTCGCCGCTCCTGCGCGGCCAAGGCTGCGGTGGTCGGGGCTGACGAGCGTGAGTCTGGCGTGCGTGCGACCCTCAACCTGGGTCATACCTTTGGCCATGCCATCGAGACCCACATGGGCTACGGCGTCTGGCTGCACGGCGAAGCCGTGGCAGCAGGCACGGTAATGGCCCTGGAAATGTCCATGCGCCTGGGCTGGATCGACCAGCCGGCGCGTGATCGCGCTATTCGCCTGCTGCAGGACGCAGGATTGCCGGTGGTGCCCCCACAGGAAATGACCCCGGCGCATTTCATGGAGCATATGGCGGTCGACAAAAAGGTTCTCGACGGTCGCTTGCGCCTGGTGCTGTTGCGCCAGCTGGGCGAAGCCGTGATTACCGACGACTATCCGAAAGAGATCCTTCAGGCCACGCTGGCAGCGGATTACCGCGCGATCGTGGCCCAGCTTTGAGGTTGTGACAGCGCAATGACCAGTTTGCATGCCGATGAGGCGTTTCTCGACCATTACCAACTGAGCCACGATCCGTTCGCGCCGCGTGTGCCCGGCTTCAAGTTCTTCCCCGCCCAGCGCAAGCCGGTGTTGGGGCAACTGCATCACCTGGCCCGCTACAGCCAGCTGATGCTGGTAGTCACCGGCCCGGTGGGCAGCGGCAAGACCCTGCTGCGCCAGGCGCTGGTGGCAAGCACCAACAAACAGTCGGTACAAAGCGTGGTGGTTTCCGCCCGTGGCGCCAGCGATGCTGCCAGCGTGCTCGGCCAGGTGGCCCAGGCGCTTGGGGTAGCCCAGGCCGAGGTGCAAGCCATTCTGTCCCAGGTGGTACAACTGGCGCTGACCGGCCAGGAAGTCTATCTGTTGGTGGACGATGCGGAACAACTCGGCGAGTCGGCACTCCAAGCGTTGCTGGAGTTGGCGGCGGGGGTTCCGGAAGGGCGTCCGCACGTGTTCCTGTTCGGTGAGCCCTCGCTGATCGCAGGGTTGGATGAGCTCAATGCTGATGGTGATCGTTTCCACGTCATCGAGCTTGCCCCCTACAGCGAGGAAGAAACCCGCGAGTATCTGGAGCAACGCCTGGAGGGCGCTGGCCGGGGCATCGAGGTGTTCAGCGCTGAACAGATCGTCGATATCCATGAACATTCGGACGGCTGGCCTGGCACTATCAACCAGGTCGCCCGCGATACCTTGATCGAAGCCATGATCGCCACCCGCAGTACGGCGAAGCGACCATCCATGGGGTTCAAAATGCCTAAAAAACACGTGCTCGCGCTGTCTGCTGTCGTAGTGGTCGCCGTTGCTGCGGCGGTCCTGATGCCCAAGAAGGGCGCCGATAAAGCCCCTACCGACGCGCCTGCGGCCCAGGCCCAGCTGCCCTTGGGTGAAGGCCAGCCGGGCAACGCCCAGGCCAACAATGGCAACCCTGCCATCGAGTTCTCCGGCTCCTCCCAGCCAATGCCACTGCCGCTGGTAGGTCAGTCGCAGCCGGTCATGCGCGAGCCGCTAGCCCAGGCCGCAGGCATGGGCGATGGCGAAGAGGGCGGTCCAGCTGGCAACACTGCGTTACAACCCGCCAACCCGCCGACCGTTACCACCATTGCGCCGCCTGAAGGTGTTCCTGCGGGGCCAGCTGCGGCGCCTGCGCAGCCAATCGCCAGCGCGCCAAGCCAGCCGGTTGCGCCTGCGCCAAAGCCTGTTGCAACCCAGCCGGCCAAACCGGTAGCGCCTGCCAAGCCAGCGCCCGCTCCGACTCAGGTTGCAACCGCCAAGCCAGCGGCTAAACCTGCTGCTGGTGGTAGTGGTAACAGCGGCTGGTACTCGGGCCAAAAACCAGGCAATTACGTGGTGCAGATCCTCGGCACCAGCTCCGAAGCATCGGCCCAGTCGTTCGTCAAAGCGCAGGGTGGCGACTATCGCTACTTCAAGAAAACCCTGCAGGGCAAGCCACTGTACGTCGTCACTTACGGCAACTTCGCCAACCGTGATGCAGCGGTTGCGGCAATCAAGAACTTGCCAGCGAAGGTCCAGGCTGGTAAACCTTGGCCACGTACCGTTGCCAGCGTCCAACAAGAGCTGGCTACGGCTCGCTGATACCTTCCGGGCGGCACCACCCCGCTGCCCAGATGCTGAGCGACTCCTGACTTTCGTCTAGCCTGCTGCGTTCAAATGCGGCAGGCTTTTCTGTCCCAGACTGCCGGCCACAAGCCCTCTCTTGCAGTCCAGGCTGAAACGCTTCAGACTCCGACCAATGCCGTACCACGGCGACAGGTAAAAAACATTCAAAATTGCGACATAAATTTACAACGATTCGTCGTTAGAATTTGTGAGCTTCACTGTCGCTGTGCAACAATGGTTTCACGTTGCCCCCCGCAAAAAAGCTGGCATTCGACCGGTGTGGATGGTAAGTGGTTGTACTAAAAAGAGATTTGCCTCCGTCGAGAGGTGAACCTGGTGAGAATGTGTCTATGAAAACAGGTCTGTACCATCCGGAAGAATTCAAGGACAACTGTGGTTTCGGCCTGATCGCCCATATGACGGGCGAGCCAAGTCACCACCTTCTGCAAACTGCCATGCAGGCGTTGACCTGCATGACCCACCGCGGTGGGATCAACGCCGACGGCAAGACCGGCGACGGTTGCGGCTTGCTCATGCAGAAGCCCGATCAGTTTTTGCGCGCCGTGGCCCAAGAGCATTTCGCCGTCGAGCTGCCCAAGCAGTACGCGGTAGGCATGGTGTTCTTCAACCAGGACCCGGTTAAAGCGCAAGCCGCACGCGCCAACATGGACCGCGAGATCCTCGCCGCTGGCCTGAAGCTGGTCGGCTGGCGCAAAGTGCCGATCGACACCAGCGTGCTCGGCCGCCTGGCCCTGGAGCGCCTGCCGCAGATCGAGCAGGTATTCATCGGCGGTGAAGGCCTGAGCGACCAAGAGTTCGCCATCAAGCTGTTCAGTGCCCGTCGTCGCTCGTCTGTGGCCAACGCCCACGACAGCGACCACTACATCTGCAGCTTCTCGCACAAGACCATCATCTACAAAGGCCTGATGATGCCGCGCGATCTCGCGGCGTTCTATCCAGACCTCGATGACCCACGCCTGCAAACCGCGATCTGCGTGTTCCACCAGCGTTTCTCGACCAACACCCTGCCGAAATGGCCGTTGGCCCAGCCGTTCCGCTTCCTCGCCCACAACGGCGAGATCAACACCATCACCGGCAACCGCAACTGGGCCATGGCCCGTCGCACCAAATTCGCCAACGACCTGATTCCCGATCTCGAAGAGCTTGGCCCGCTGGTCAACCGCGTAGGTTCGGACTCCTCGAGCATGGACAACATGCTCGAACTGATGGTCACCGGCGGCATCGACCTGTTCCGCGGCGTGCGCATGCTGGTGCCGCCAGCGTGGCAGAACGTCGAGACCATGGACGCCGACCTGCGCGCCTTCTACGAATACAACTCCATGCACATGGAGCCGTGGGACGGCCCGGCCGGTATCGTCATGACCGAAGGTCGCCATGCCGTCTGCCTGCTCGACCGCAACGGCCTGCGCCCGGCGCGCTGGGTCACCACGCGCAACGGCTACATCACCCTCGCCTCGGAAATCGGCGTGTGGGACTACAAACCAGAGGACGTGGTCGCCAAGGGCCGGGTTGGTCCGGGGCAGATCTTTGCCGTGGACACCGAGACCGGGCAGATCCTCGACACCGACGCCATCGACAACCGCCTAAAGTCGCGCCATCCGTACAAGCGCTGGTTGCGCCAGCACGCCACGCGCATCCAGGCGACCCTGAGCGATGACCAGGGCGCGGCCAGCTACGATGCTGACCAGCTCAAGCAATTCATGAAGATGTTCCAGGTCACCTTCGAAGAGCGTGACCAGGTCCTGCGTCCGCTCGGCGAGCAGGGCCAGGAAGCGGTCGGTTCGATGGGTGACGACACGCCGATGGCAGTATTGTCGCAGCGCGTGCGTTCGCCGTACGACTTCTTCCGCCAGCAGTTCGCCCAGGTGACCAACCCACCGATCGACCCGCTGCGCGAAGCGATCGTGATGTCGCTGGAGATCTGCCTGGGGGCCGAGCGCAATATCTTCCAGGAGTCCCCGGAGCATGCTTCGCGGGTGATCCTCAGCTCGCCAGTGATCTCGCCAGCCAAGTGGCGCTCGCTGATGAACCTGGAGCGCGAAGGCTTCGAGCGTCAGCTGATCGACCTCAACTACGAACAAAGCATTGGCCTGGAAGCTGCCATCCGCAACATCGCCGATCAGGCTGAAGAAGCGGTGCGGGCAGGCAAGACCCAGCTGGTGCTGAGCGACCGTTACATCGCCCCTGGCAAACTGCCGGTGCACGCTTCGCTGGCCGTGGGCGCGGTGCATCACCGCCTGACCGAACAGGGCCTGCGCTGCGACAGCAACATCCTGGTAGAAACCGCTACCGCCCGTGACCCGCATCACTTCGCCGTGCTGCTGGGCTTCGGTGCCTCGGCGGTGTACCCCTACCTGGCCTACGAAGTGCTGGCCGACCTGATCCGTACCGGCGAAGTGCTGGGCGATCTGGACGAAGTGTTCAAGTACTACCGCAAGGGCATCTCCAAGGGTCTGCTGAAGATCCTGTCGAAGATGGGGATCTCGACCATCGCCTCGTACCGTGGCGCGCAGTTGTTCGAAGCCATCGGCCTGTCCGACGAAGTGGTCGGGCTGAGCTTCAAGGGCGTGCCGAGCCGCATCAAGGGCGCGCGTTTCGTCGACCTGGAAGGCGACCAGAAGCTGCTCGCCGCCGAAGCCTGGAGCGCGCGCAAGCCGATCCAGCAAGGCGGGCTGCTCAAGTTCGTCCATGGTGGCGAATACCACGCCTACAACCCGGATGTGGTCAACACCTTGCAGGCCGCCGTGCAGCAGGGCGACTACGCCAAGTTCAAGGAATACACCACGCTGGTCGACACCCGGCCGGTGTCGATGATCCGCGACCTGCTCAAGGTCAAGGTGGCCGAGCAGCCGCTGGCGCTGGATCAGGTCGAGCCGCTGGAGGCGATCCTCAAGCGCTTCGACTCTGCCGGTATCTCCCTGGGCGCGCTGTCGCCAGAAGCCCACGAGGCCCTGGCCGAGGCGATGAACCGCCTGGGCGCACGCTCCAACTCCGGTGAGGGCGGTGAAGACCCGTCGCGTTACGGCACCGTGCGCAGCTCCAAGATCAAGCAGGTCGCCACTGGCCGCTTTGGTGTCACCCCCGAATACCTGGTCAACGCCGAAGTGCTGCAGATCAAGGTGGCCCAGGGTGCCAAGCCGGGCGAAGGTGGTCAGCTGCCGGGCGGCAAGGTCAATGGCCTGATCGCCAAGCTGCGGTATGCGGTTCCGGGCGTGACCCTGATCTCGCCGCCGCCGCACCATGACATCTACTCGATCGAAGACTTGGCCCAGCTGATCTACGACCTCAAGCAGGTCAACCCGCAGGCGCTGGTCTCGGTCAAGCTGGTCGCTGAAGCTGGCGTGGGCACCATCGCCGCCGGCGTGGCCAAGGCCTATGCCGACCTGATCACCATCTCCGGCTACGACGGCGGTACCGGCGCTTCGCCGCTGACCTCGATCAAGTACGCCGGTGCACCGTGGGAGCTGGGCCTGGCCGAGACCCACCAGACCCTGCGCGGCAACGACCTGCGCGGCAAGGTTCGGGTGCAGACCGACGGTGGCCTGAAAACCGGCCTGGACGTGATCAAGGCCGCCATTCTCGGCGCCGAAAGCTTCGGTTTCGGCACCGCGCCGATGATCGCCCTGGGCTGCAAATACCTGCGTATCTGCCATCTGAACAACTGCGCCACTGGCGTCGCCACCCAGAACGACAAGCTGCGCAAGGATCACTACATCGGCACGGTCGACATGGTGATCAACTTCTTCACCTTCGTCGCCGAAGAAACCCGTGAGTGGCTGGCCAAGCTCGGCGTCAGCAGCCTCGGCGAGCTGATCGGTCGCACCGACCTGCTCGAAGTATTGCCAGGCGACACCGAGCGTCAGCAGTACCTCGACCTCAGCCCGCTGTTGGGCAGCTCGCACATCCCGGCTGACAAGCCGCAGTTCTGCGAAGTCGACAAGAACCCGCCGTTCGACCAAGGCGAGCTGGCCGAGAAGATGGTCGAGATGGCCTTGCCGGCGATCCGCGACCAGGCCGGTGGTGAGTTCAGCCTGGACATCTGCAACTGCGACCGTTCGATTGGTGCGCGCATCTCTGGCGAAATCGCCAAGCTGTACGGCAACCAGGGCATGGCCGCCAAGCCGATCACCTTCCGCTTCAAGGGTACTGCAGGGCAGAGCTTCGGCGTGTGGAACGCCGGTGGCCTGAACCTGCTGCTCGAAGGCGATGCCAACGACTACGTCGGCAAGGGCATGACCGGTGGCAAGGTGACCATCGTGCCGCCTGCTGGCAGCCCGTTCAAAACCCAGGACAGCGCCATCGTCGGCAATACCTGCCTGTACGGTGCCACTGGCGGCAAGCTGTTCGCCGCCGGTACCGCAGGTGAGCGCTTCGCTGTACGTAACTCCGGCGCCCACGCTGTGGTCGAGGGCACCGGCGATCACTGCTGTGAATATATGACCGGCGGCTTTGTCTGCGTCTTGGGCAAGACCGGTTACAACTTCGGTTCTGGCATGACTGGCGGCTTCGCCTACGTGCTCGACATGGACAACAGCTTCGTCGACAAGCTCAACCACGAGCTGGTGGAAATCCAGCGTATCAGTGGTGAAGCGATGGAGGCTTACCGTAGCCACCTGGCGCGGGTCCTTGCCGAATACGTCGAAGAGACCGGCAGCGAGTGGGGGCGTGAGCTCTCGGAGAACCTGGACGACTACGTGCGGCGCTTCTGGTTGGTCAAGCCGAAGGCGGCCAATCTCAAGCAGTTGCTGTCCAGTACCCGTGCCAACCCGCAGTAAAAGCAGCTGCAAGTGGCAAGCCTCAAGCTGCAAGTGACCGCAGTGCGAGGTTTGCCGGGCTTACGTGATCGTCTTGCGGCTTGCAGCTTATCGCTTGCAGCTGCTGTTGAGAGGTTTTGAAAAATGGCTGAACGTCTGAATAACGACTTCCAGTTCATCGAAGTCGGGCGCAAAGACCCGAAGAAAAAGCTGCTGCGTCAGCGCAAGAAGGAGTTCGTCGAGATCTACGAACCCTTCAAGCCCCAGCAGTCCGTCGACCAGGCGCACCGTTGCCTGGGTTGCGGCAACCCGTACTGCGAATGGAAATGCCCGGTGCACAACTTCATCCCCAACTGGTTGAAGCTGGTCTCCGAAGGCAACATCCTGGCCGCGGCGGAACTGTCGCACCAGACCAACACCCTGCCGGAAGTCTGTGGCCGCGTGTGCCCGCAGGATCGTCTGTGCGAAGGTGCCTGCACCCTCAACGACGGCTTTGGCGCGGTGACCATCGGCTCGGTGGAGAAGTACATCACCGACACCGCCTTCGCCATGGGCTGGCGTCCGGACATGTCCAAGGTCAAGCCGACCGGCAAGCGTGTCGCCATCATCGGTGCCGGCCCGGCCGGCCTGGGTTGCGCTGACGTGCTGGTGCGTGCCGGGGTGACTCCGGTGGTGTTCGACCGCAACCCTGAAATCGGTGGCCTGCTGACCTTCGGCATCCCCGAGTTCAAGCTGGAAAAGACCGTGCTGAGCAATCGCCGCGAAGTCTTCACCGGCATGGGCATCGAGTTCCGCCTGAACACCGAAGTGGGCAAGGACATCACCTTGGAACAACTGCTCGCCGAGTACGACGCAGTGTTCATGGGCATGGGCACCTACACCTACATGAAGGGCGGTTTCCCGGGTGAAGACCTGCCGGGCGTGCACGATGCGTTGGACTTCCTGATCGCCAACGTCAACCGCAACCTGGGCTTTGAAAAGTCGCCGGAAGACTTCGTCGACATGCAGGGCAAGAAGGTGGTGGTGCTTGGCGGTGGCGATACCGCGATGGACTGCAACCGCACCTCGATCCGCCAGGGCGCCAAGTCGGTGACCTGTGCCTATCGTCGTGACGAGGCAAACATGCCCGGTTCGCGCAAAGAGGTGAAGAACGCCAAGGAAGAGGGGGTGAAATTCCTCTACAACCGCCAGCCTATCGCCATTGTCGGCGAAGACAAGGTCGAAGGGGTGAAGGTGGTCGAGACCCGTCTCGGCGAGCCGGATGCCCGTGGTCGTCGCAGCCCTGAGCCGATTCCAGGCTCCGAGGAGATCCTGCCGGCCGATGCCGTGGTGATCGCCTTCGGTTTCCGTCCGAGCCCAGCGCCGTGGTTCGAGCAGTACGGCATTCAAACCGACAGCCAAGGGCGGGTGGTTGCACCTGAGAAGGCCAAGTTCAAGCACCAGACCAGCAACCCTAAAGTGTTTGCCGGTGGCGACATGGTGCGCGGTTCTGACCTGGTGGTGACGGCGATCTTCGAAGGGCGCACCGCTGCCGAAGGGATCCTGGACTACCTCGAAGTCTGACCGATCGCTATCGCGGGGCAAGCCCGCTCCCATGCAGATGAGTGTGCTGCGAGGGAGCGGGCTTGCCCCGCGATGCTTTTTGTATACAAAAATAATTGATCCAAGGCAGACGGATAGACAAACAACCGTGCCTTTTCTCTGTACGTCTGAGAAAATGCCCGCACTTTTTTTCCGGATGCCGACATGACTGCCCTGAAGAACGATCGTTTCCTGCGTGCACTGCTCAAGCAACCCGTAGACGTCACTCCAGTCTGGATGATGCGCCAGGCCGGCCGCTACCTGCCGGAGTACCGCGCCAGCCGGGCCAAGGCGGGTGACTTCATGAGCCTGTGCATGAACCCGCAGTTCGCCTGCGAGGTCACCCTGCAGCCGCTGGACCGTTACCCGCTGGACGCAGCGATCCTCTTCTCGGACATCCTCACCATCCCCGATGCCATGGGCCAGGGCCTGTACTTCGAAACTGGCGAGGGCCCGCGTTTCAAGAAGGTCATCAGCACCCTGGCGGACATCGAAGCGCTGCCGATCCCTGATCCGCACAAGGACCTGGGCTACGTGATGGACGCGGTCAGCACCATCCGCCGTGAGCTCAATGGCCGTGTACCGCTGATCGGCTTCTCCGGCAGCCCCTGGACCCTGGCCACCTACATGGTCGAAGGCGGCTCCTCCAAGGACTTCCGCAAGACCAAGGCCATGCTCTACGACAACCCGCAGGCCCTGCACCTGCTGTTGGACAAGCTGGCCCAGTCGGTCACCAGCTACCTCAACGGCCAGATCCAGGCCGGTGCCCAGGCGGTGCAGATCTTCGACACCTGGGGTGGCAACCTGTCGGCGGCGGCCTACCAGGAGTTCTCCCTGGCCTACATGCGCAAGATCGTCAGCGGCCTGATCCGCGAGCACGACGGGCGCAAGGTGCCGGTGATCCTGTTCACCAAGAACGGCGGCATGTGGCTGGAAAGCATCGCCGAGGCTGGCGCTGACGCGTTGGGCCTGGACTGGACCTGCGAGATTGGCGATGCCCGCCGCCGGGTCGGCGACAAGGTGGCCCTGCAGGGCAACATGGACCCAACCGTGCTGTATGCCAAGCCTGCCGCGATTCGCCAGGAAGTTGCGCGGATTCTGGCCAGCTACGGCAAGGGCACTGGGCATGTATTCAACCTGGGGCATGGCATTACCCCAGAGGTCGATCCAGAGCACGCAGGCGCGTTCATCAACGCGGTGCACGAGCTGTCCGCGCAGTATCATCAGTAAGCGTTGAATCTATCGCGGGGCCAGCCCGCTCCCACGCAAAAGTCCTCAGGGACGAGGCGTGGGAGTGGGCTTGCCCCGCGATACGTTTGGATTAAGGTTTAATTCAGCGATCGTCGTTAATCTGGTCCCATCTCAACCGATACAGGACCTGACCTCATGAAAGCTCGCTACTTCGCCCTGATTCTCGCGCCGCTGTTCAGCACCGCTGCCCTGGCCAATACCTACACCGGTCCAGGTGCTCAACCGGTCACCACTGTGGCTGCTGCCAACGACGCCGCTGACGACACCCGCGTGGTCCTGCAAGGCTTCGTGACCAAGAAGCTGGATAACGACGACAAGTACGAATTCAAGGACAACACCGGCACCATCAAAGTCGAGATCGACGATGAGGACATGCCAGCGGCAGGCTTCAACGACAAGACCAAGGTCAAGCTGACCGGTGAAGTCGAGAAGAACCTGATGAGCCGCGAAGTGGATGTGGATATCGTCGAGATCATTAACTGATCAGCAGTGATCCCTGATCAAAACGTGGGAGCGGGCTTGCCCCGCGATGGCGATGCAGAGGTCTTCTGCGCTATCGCGGGGCAAGCCCGCTCCCACATTGCACCACTTCGATCAGAGGGCCTTGGGTTGTAGCCGGCTTAGGTGCAACGCAACCAGCAACGCCACCGCCAACAGGCTGCCAATGAACAGCCCAATCCCATTCCATCCGGCCATGTGCCAGAACACCCCACCGGCCGTCCCGGCCACACTCGATCCGGCGTAATAGCAGAACAGGTACAGCGAAGACGCCTGGCCCTTGGCCTTCAATGCGCGTCGGCCAATCCAGCTGCTGGCCACCGAGTGCGCGCCAAAGAAGCCAAAGGTGAACACCAGCATGCCCAGGATCACCATTACCAGCGGGCTGGACAGGGTCAGCAACAGACCACCTGCCATCACCAGGATGCTCGCCCAGAACACCTTGCGCCGCCCCAGCTTGTCAGCAAGGGCGCCGACCTGCGCCGAACTGTAGATACCCGACAGGTAAACCACCGAGAGCAAGCCCACCAGCGCTTGGTTCATGTGATACGGCTCGGCCAGCAAGCGGTAGCCAATGTAGTTGAACAGGGTAACGAAGGCGCCCATCAGCAGGAACGCTTCAAGGAACAACCACGGCAACCCGGCGTCGCGAAAGTGCATGACAAAGCTGTCGAGCAGACTGCGCGGGTTCATCGCTTGTGGGCGGAAGTTGCGCGACTCGGGCAGCACTTTCCAGAACACCACCGCCGCCGCCAGGGCCAGCCCGCCAATGGTCAGCATCGCCGTGTGCCAGCTAACGAAGTCGATCAGCACGCCAGTGATCAGCCGCCCGCTCATGCCGCCGATGGCGTTGCCGCCGATGTACAGGCCCATGGCCAAGCCGATGTGCTGCGGATGAATCTCCTCACTCAGGTAGGTCATTGCCACCGCTGCCAGGCCGCTTAGCGACAAGCCAACCAAGGCCCGCGTCGCCAGCACCAACTCCCAACTTGGCATAACCGCACTGGCCAGGGTCGACAGCGCAGCGCAGACCAGGGCGAATACCATCACCGGCTTGCGGCCGATCCGGTCCGAGATCGGCCCGGTGACCAGCAGGCCAAAGGCGAGCATCGCCGTCGACACCGACAGCACCAGGCTGCTCTGCGCGGCGTTGATGGAGAACTCCTGCGACAGCAGCGGCATCATCGGTTGCACGCAGTAGAGCAGGGCAAAGGTGGCAAAGCCGCCGCTGAACAATGCCAGCACGGTCTTGAGGAAGGCGGGAGTGCCTTTCTCGATCCAGATCTCGTTCAGTGGGGCAGGCTCAGGGTCGACAGGCAGGGGCGCTACAGCAGTTTTCACGAAGGGGTCCCTCGGGCACGCGGGCCGGTGTTGCGAATTGTAAAAAGCATATAGCTGGCTAATGATTAGATCCAATATATTGTTCGACCTATTTAAGACGTTGTACGACTTGTTTGGAACTGCTCATGGAATTGCGTCACCTGCGCTACTTCATCGCCGTTGCCGAGGAGCTGCACTTTGGCCGCGCCGCGCAGCAGCTGGGGATTTCCCAGCCCCCCCTGAGTCAGCAGATCCAGGCGCTGGAGCAGGAGCTGGGCGCGCGTCTGTTCGAGCGCACCAATCGTCGGGTCGAGCTGAGCGAAGCGGGCCGGTTGTTTTTAGAGGAGGCGCGCCAGGTACTCGCCCAAGTGGAAAAAGCCGCTGATGTCGCCCGTCGAGCGCAACTGGGCGAGTTGGGTGAGATGAAGATCGGCTTCACCTCCTCGGCGCCGTTTACCTCGAAGATTCCCAAGGCGATTCATGCATTTCGCCAGCGCTTTCCCGCCGTGCACTTGAACCTCAAGGAGATGAGCAGTCGAGATGTCGCCGAGGCGGTATTCGACGAGTCGATCGAAGTCGGCCTGATGCGGCCAATGCCGCTGCCAGAGGGATTGGTCGTCACTGAGTTGTTCCGAGAGCCGCTGGTGGCAGTGATCAACGCCTCGCACCCGCTGGCGCAGGGGAGCGAGCAGGGCGTGTACATGGCGGCGCTGGCCCATGAGCCGTTCGTGTTCTTTCCGCGCAGCTATGGCAGCGGCTTGCATGCGCAGTTATTGAGCCTGGCCCGGCAAGCGGGGTTCAGCCCACATTTTGCCCAGGAGGCGGGGGAGGCGATGACCATCATTGGCCTGGTGTCGGCGGGGTTGGGGGTGTCGGTGCTGCCGGCGTCGTTCCAGCGCATGCGTATTGATGGCGTGGTGTATCGCACCCTGCTCGATGAGGGCGCGGGGACATCGGTGTGGCTGGTCCAGCGCCAGGCAGGAGGGTCGGCGATGGCCAGGGCATTTGCCGAGCTCCTGACCCGCGAAAGTACCCTGTAGCCCGTCCTGGTCTCTTCGCGGGCAAGCCCGCCTCCACAAGGTTATGCAACACCACCGGACCCTGTGGGAGCTTGCCCGCGAAGAGGCCGGTGCAAGCGCCATCAAACCGTCGGCCAGCGCCGGAAGATCAACGAGGTATTCACCCCACCAAAGGCAAAATTGTTGTTCATCACGTACTCATTGCTCATCACCCGCATGCCGCCACGCAAGTAGTCGAGCTCGCCACAGCGCGGGTCGATGTTGTCGAGGTTGAGGGTGGGCACGTACGTGTCGCGATTCATCATCTCGATGCTGAACCACGACTCCAGCGCACCACAGGCGCCCAGGGTATGGCCGAGGAAGCTCTTCTGCGAGCTGATCGGCATCCGCGGCCCAAACAGTTCGCTGGTAGCCAGGGTCTCGGCGATATCGCCCTGTTCAGTGGCCGTGCCATGGCCGTTGACGTAGCCAATCGCCTCGGGCGCCAACCCGGCATCCTCCAGCGCCAGCTCCATGGCGCGGCGCATGGTGGTCTGTTCAGGACGCGTGATGTGCTGGCCGTCGGCATTGCTGCCAAAACCAACGATCTCGGCATGAATGCGCGCGCCACGGGCCAGCGCATGCTCCAGCTCCTCCAGCACCAGCATGCCGCCACCCTCACCCACTACCAGCCCGTCGCGGGCGCTGTCGTAAGGGCGCGGGCTCAGCTGAGGGGTGTCGTTCATCAGGCTGGTCGCATACAGGGCATCGAACACCATGGCCTCGGTCGGGCACAGCTCTTCGGCGCCACCGGCGAGCATCATCGGCAGGCGACCGAATTTTATCGCCTCGTAGGCATAGCCGACCCCTTGGCTGCCACTGGTGCAGGCGCTGGAGGTGGGGATCAGCCGGCCGGTGAGGCCAAAGAAGATGCTGATGTTGGCCGCAGTGGTGTGCGGCATCATGCGCACGTAGGAGTTGGCATTGAGGCCATCGGCCCTGGCGTTGAGCAGCATGTTGCCGAATGCCTTGATCTCGTCGGTGCTGCCAGCAGAGGAGCCGCACGCCACGCCCATGCGGCCATCGCGGATGCTCGGGTCGTCGAGCAGGCCGGCATCGGCCAGCGCTCGTTCTGCAGCCGCTACCGCCAGGCGGGCGACCCGGCCCATGCTGCGCAGTTGCTTGCGGGTCCAGTGCGCGGGCACTGCGAAGTCGTCGATGGGCCCGCCCAGGCGGGTATTGAGGTCTTCGAAAACGTCCCATTCGTGCATGCGGCGAATGCCACTGCGGTTGCTCACAAAATGCCTGGAGAGGGTTTCCCAGTCATTGCCCAGGGCAGTGATGCCGGCCATGCCGGTGACCACGACACGGCGCATCAGCACAACCCTCCGTTGACCGCGATGACCTGGCGGGTGATGTAGGCCGCTTCACTGGACATCAGGAAGTTGACCGTACCGGCGACCTCTTCCGGGGTGCCCATGCGCTGGGCCGGAATCATCTTGAGCAACTCCTCGACCGGCACGTGCTCGTCGAGCATGGCCGTGTCGATCAGCCCTGGGGCGACGCAGTTGACCGTGATCCGGCGCTTGCCCAGTTCGATCGCCAGGGCCTTGGCCGCACCGATCAGGCCGGCCTTGGAGGCGCTGTAGTTGACCTGGCCGCGATTGCCGATCAGCCCGGAAACCGAGGTGATGCAGACGATCCGCCCCGGCGCACGGCGGCGGATCATCGGCATCATCAAGGGGTGCAGGACGTTGTAGAAACCATCCAGATTGGTCCGCATGACCTGGTCCCAATCGTCCTCGCTCAGGGCCGGGAAGGCGCCATCGCGAGTCAGCCCGGCGTTGCACACCACGCCGTAGTAAGCGCCATGCGCTTCGACATCCTCATTGAGGATGGCAGCGCAGGCAGCCCGATCGGCGATATCGAATTGCAGGATGCGTGCCTGGCGCCCCAGCGCGCGGACCTGTTCGGCAACCGCCTCGGCCTCGCTGCGGCCACTGCGACAATGCAGGACCAGATCGTAGCCGGCGCGGGCCAGGCGCAGGGCGATCGCGCGGCCAATGCCGCGGCTGGAGCCGGTGACCAGGATGGTGTCAGTCATGCGGGTGTTCCTCGGGTGCCGGCTCGGCCAGGTACTGGCTTGCCTGGGGCGGGCGATAGACATTCAGGCGGGCGCTGGCTTGGATGCCGTCGCCGCGCAGGTGGCATTCGAACACACCCATGCCGTTGTCGTCTTCCAACGAGCGCAGGGCATGGATACGCAGTTGGGCGCCGACGGGGAAGTGTTCGACAGTGCACTCGAACTTGCGCGTGCCGAGCAGAAAGCCCATTTCCACCGGCTGGCCCAGGCGCCGTGCGCGACAGCCGGCATAGGCCGCCACGCTCTGCGCCATCAGCTCCAGCGCCAGCCAGGCGGGCAGGCTGCCGTCGGCACGGTTGAATTGGCCGCCGGCACGGACCGTTGCGTGGGTGTGGATCTGCTCCTCGTCACAACTGTCGATGCCATCGATGAGGATCATGTCACCGGCGTGTGGCAGCAGGTCGGCCAGGGGCCAGGTGGTCATGGTGCATCTCCGAGAATCAGGCTGACATTGTTGCCGCCGAAGGCGAACGAATTGCTCATCAACCGGCGCGGGCCGTGCAGGGCCAGGCGCTGGCTGCCATCGACCAGATTGAGCGCGGGCAGTTGTGGGTCGGCCTGGCCATCCCACACATGCGGCGGCAGCAGGCCGAGTGGGTTGTGCTCGCTCAGGCTCAGCCAGCAGAAGGCTGCTTCCAGGGCGCCGGCGGCGCCGAGGGTATGGCCGGTCATCGGCTTGCTCGATGAGCAAGGCAGCTGGGCGCCGAACAGGTTGTGCACGGCCCGGCATTCCATGGCGTCGTTGTGCTCGGTGGCGGTGCCGTGCAGGTTCAGGTAATCGATCTGCGCGGGCTTGAGACGGGCATTGTCCAGCGCTTTGCCCATGGCCTGCAAGGCGCCCTTGCCGCTCGGTTCGGGGGCGGAAATGTGGTGCGCGTCTGAGCTGGCGCCTGCTCCGAGCAGGGCAATGCCTGGACCTTCGCGGGTCATCAGGAACAGCGCCGCGCCTTCGCCGATATTGATCCCAGCGCGGTTGACCGACAATGGGTTGCAGCGCTGTGAGCTGACGGCCTCCAGGGCGTTGAAGCCATTGACGGTCAGGCCACACAGGCTGTCGACGCCGCCGCACAGCACCGCATCGCACAGGCCCAAATCGAGCAGTCGGCGTGCGCTCAACAGGGCGCGGCCACTGGAGGTGCAGGCGGTCGAGATGACATAAGCCGGGCCTTCGAGTTGCAGCCAAGCGGCCAGGAAGTTGGCCGGTGCGCTCAGTTCCTGCTGGTCATAGCGATAGTCCGCAGGGAAGTGCCCAGCGTCCAGGTAGTGGGCGATGCCGGCGCTGGCTTCGTCGATTCCCGAGGTGCTGGTGCCTAGCACCACACCGACCCGCTGTACGCCGTGGCGCTCGATGGCCTGGCGGATGACCGGCTCGATCTGCAGGGCAGCGGCATACAGCAGCTGATTGTTGCGGCTTTGCTGGCCTGCTAGGGGTAGCTGCGGCAACGGGCCGGCCACGGCGCCGACCGGCAGGCTGCGCTGCGGCACCCAGCCGTCCTGCGCTTGCATGCCTGAGCAGTCACCGGCGAACAGCTTGCGGGCGACTTCGGCCTGGCCCTGGCCAAGGGCGCAGACCAGGCCCAGGGCATTGAGGTAGGCGGTCATGGCGCAGTCTCATTGGGCAGAGGGCTGACGAGGTAACGCAGGCCCTGGCCGAGGTTCAAGGTGAAGTGGTCGGCCTGGCGATAGTCGACCTGCCAGCGCGTATCCAGCCAGCGCCGCTGCTCCTGCTGCCGGGCCTGTGGATAAAGCTGCAGCAGTTGCTGCTCGGGAGTTAGCGCGAACAGCACGGCGGCGAACAACTCGCGCGCAGCGGGGTTGGGCGGCAGCAGGCCATCGGCTTGCCAGTCCTGGCCATCGAGCAATTGCCGCGCCTGGGGGATGCCCATCAGGTCGAGCAGCGACCAGCGCAGGTGGCCATTTTCACGCTGCACCACCAACAACCAGTCCTGACGTTGCCCGGCTTGTTCGCGTTGCACGTGCAATTGCTGCGGCAGCGTCAGCTGGGGTAGGCGCTCCGGTAGCGGTGGCCGCGCAGCGCAGGCGCTCAGCAGCAGGGTCAGCAACAGCAGCAGGGGTTTCATGATTGCGCGGGTTCTCTATCACGGGCGGCGGCCCAAGGCGCCAGGACGAAACTGAAGGCCAGGCCCAGGCTCACTGCCAGACCAAAGTTGCTCACCGCCGGCGTGCTGGACAGTGCCAACAGGCCAAACGACAGCCAGGTGGTGAGCGCCGCCAACAAGGTGCCGAGCAGACTGACCGCAGCGCCGCCGATCCGTTCGTGCATGAGGATCGCGTAGTCGACACTGATCGCCGTTACCAGCAGCAGGCCGAACAGGCTGAACAGGGTCAGCGGTTGCCCCAGCCAGCCAAGGCTGGCCAGGCTGCACAGCGCGGCCAGCAGCGGCAGGGCTACCAGCCGTAGGGCGCCAGCCAAACCGAAGGGCACGACCAACAGCAATAGGATCAGCGCGCACGACAGCAGTTTCAACTCGGCGGCGCTGACTTGGGTAGCGGCGAACAACTGGTTCAGCTGACCGAGCCGATCCACCAGTTGCACCCCTGGCAGTTCATCGGTCTGCAAGCGCAGCAGCGCCGGATCATTGAGCCCTTGCAGGCTGACGATCGCCGCCACGCCATGACCATCCTTGCCCAGCCACAACGGTCGCCAAGCCTCGCCGAGCGGGCCAGCCAGGACGTGCTCGATCGAGCGATCGGGCAGGCTGCGCAGTTGTTCAAGCTCTGCGGCCAATGCATCTTGCGGCACGCCCAGCGCCAGCAACGGTTGCCAATGGGCAGGCAATTGCGCCAGCGCCTGGCGTAGCTGTTGCTGAGCGCCAGCGCTGGCGACCAGTTGGCTGAGGCTCATGTAGCCCTTGAGCTTGTCCAGTTCAGCCAGCTCGTCGAGCTTTGTACTCAACCCCTGCAAGCGTTCGAGCAGTTGGCCTTGGTCGGCGGCGCGGACCAGGTAGAACTGGCTGGTCGGCTGGTAACCGGTGATGCGTGCGACGGCCTGCGCCTCTTGCAGCAACTGCGGTGAGCTACCGACCCACTGGCGGATATCGTTACGGCTGTCCAGTTGCCACAGGCCTGCGGCGCAGAACAGCATCAAAAGGCCCAGCAACACGGCACTGGGGACTTTGCTCAGCAGGCGTTCACGTAGGTCGGTGAGGGCCTGGGCGATGCGCAGTGGCCAGTCTGCCGGGCGCAGCTCGACAGACTGTAGCAGTGCCGGTAGCAGGCACACTGCGCTGAGGTAGGCGCCGACTAGGCCCGCCGCCGAGAATGCAGCGATCTGGGTCAGTGCCGGGAACGGGGTGAACGCCAGGGCCAGGTAACCGATGCAGCTGGTGACCAGGCTCAGGCTCAGCCCCGGCAAGGTAAGCCGCAGCGCCGCCCAGCTGCGCCAAGGGCGCAGGCTCCAGCTCTTGGACAGGTAGTGCAGCGGATAGTCCACCGCCACCCCGATCAGGCTGGAACCCAGGACCAAGGTCATTACATGCATCTTGCCGAACAGCGCCACGCAGGCCACCGCGCCGAACAGCATGCCAACCAGCACCGGCACGAATGCCAGCAACACCCGCCAGCGGCGAAACGCCAGCAGCAACAGCAGAAGAATGCCCAGGGTGGCGCCACCGCCGACCCAGGTGATCTCCCGGCTGGCCTGGCGCTGACCATTGGCGGCGTGCAACAGGCCGCTGACCGCCATCAGTTGGGCCCCGCTCTGCTCGGCTTGGAGCCGGCTGGCGGCCAGCAGGTCGGCGACCTGCAACGGCAACTTCAGGTCGAAGGCATCGCCCTGGCTGCGCGCGCGCAGCAATACCCAGTGCTTGCCGTCAGCCTCGGCGATCAGCGCACCGCTGGCGGTGTCGAGCTGGACATTGGCGGGCTTCGGCTGGCTGGCCTGGATGCGTCCAGTCAGGCCTAGCCAATCGTCCTGGCTGGGGACCAGGCTAAAGCCGGTGAAGGGGTCGAACAGGCTTTGCACGCGTTGTTCGATAAAGGCATCGGGCTGTTCGACCAGCTGCCTGCGATCAGCGGCCGAAAGCATTGCCAGGCGGCCTTGCAGCAATTGTTCGCGCACTGCTTGCAGGTCGGTCTGCAAGCTCCACTGGACCTTTTCGAACAGGCCGCTGGCTTGCCACTGTTTGGCCAGGCGTTCGGCGAGCGCCACGGCGCGCTCGCGGTCCTGGTCGCCGACCAACACCAGCATCTCGCGGTTCAGCGGTGCCTGCATGCGTTGCTCGGCGCGCTGTACCAACGGATCCTGGGTGTCGCCCGGCACCAGCGCCATCAAGTCGCCCGACAGCGGCGCGCCACGCTGCCACTGCCAGCCGGCGACGGCGAGCACAGCAATCAGCAAGGCCAGGAACAGCCGTGGCAACAGACGTTCAATCGGCAAAATCGCTGCGCTCCGTATCGCTCAGGGCGGTGGCGCCGCTGCTGGCTGGCATGCGCAGCACGGTGCTGTCGCCTTGGCTTTCTTCAAGCTCGATGCGCTCGACGTACTGGCCGCCGGCGATGTCGATACGGCGGAAGATCTGCTTGAGCAACAGCGAGCGAGGGTTCAGCTGCAGTTGCCAGTGCTCGGCGGTGCCTTGCAAGTTCAGCTCGAAGTCGCGTTGCAGGCCGCTGCTGTCGCCTTGCAGGACAGCGAAAAACAGACGGTTCTGCTCGGCGCCGGCGCTACGGCTGGGCAGGGTTTGCCAGCCGGATGGATCACGCCGGGCAATGCCGCTGGCGGTGATGCGGTAGTCCTGGCGCAGCGGTGTTTGCAACAGCCAGAGCAGGCCGTGGTCGCGGGCCAGGACGAATTGGCCGCGGCTGACCAGGGGCTGGGGGAGGGCGCGCAGGTGTTTTTCCTGGATGAAGGGGCCTTTGACTACGGCGGGTTCGCTTAGCTGCTTTTGCAGGTCTTCGAGGGTGAAGGCTAAGGTTAGTGGGCTGGTGAGCAGCAGGGCTAACGTGGTGAGGGCGCGTAACGCCAGCGCCATGGAGTGGTTTTGAGGGTTTGGGGTCGCCTTGCGACCCTTCGCGGGCAAGCCCGCTCCCACAGGGCTTTGCAGTGTTTTGATGGCCTGCAACGCAGGCCCAGTGGCACATTTCATGACAGCACCTTCTGCACCGCGTCCAGCATCACCTGCGGTGAGGCCAGTTGCATTTCGCCGCTGTCGATGTGCACCGCAACCTGCACTGTGCTGGCGCGGGTCATGCGCTCGCCGCTTGCGGCATCGCTGATCAGGTAATTGATCTTCAGTCGGCTTTCCCATTCCACCAGGCTGGCGCGCACGTTCAGGCGCTGGCCGAACGTGGCGCCACGGATGTAGCGCAGCTGCAAGTCGATCACCGGCCACATGTAGCCGCTGGCGTGCATCTGCCGATAGTCGTGCTCGAGCTTGTCGAGCAAGGCACAGCGGGCGACTTCCAGGTACTTGACGTAGTGCCCGTGCCAGACGATGTGCATGCTGTCGACATCGAAGAACGGCACGACGATCTCAGTATCGACGTGGAACACGCCGGGGCTACGCATGCAGCCTCCAGTGTCGTTCGGCGATACGGCTCAGGCACAGGCGCAGTTCTCGCTCCAATGCGCGGTCTTCGATGACGGGGGCGAAGTCTTCCAGCAATGCGCCATGCATCTCGGCCAGCGCTGGCGGCAGTGGTCGCTCACCCGCCTGGCGGCGACGCAGCCAGACGCCCTGATTGGCTGCCAGCAGGGTTGCCGCAGCGACCTGCTCGGTCAGCTCAAGAACGCGCAAGGCATCGCGTGCGGCGATGGTGCCCATGCTTACCTTGTCCTGGTTGTGGCATTCGGTGGAGCGGGAAAACACGCTGGCGGGCATGGTCTGCTTGAGCGCCTCGGCGGTCCAGGCGCTGGCGCCGATCTGCACTGCCTTGAAGCCATGGTTGAGCATCGCACGGCCTGCTTCTGCACCGGACAGATTGCTCGGCAGGCCATGGTTGTAGCGCTCGTCGACCAGCAGCGCGAGCTGGCGGTCGAGCAGGTCGGCGACGTTGGCCACCAGGGTCTTCAGGCTGTCCATGGCGAAGGCGATATGCCCGCCATAGAAATGCCCGCCATGCAGAACTCGCTCGGCGTCGCCGTCGATGATCGGGTTATCGTTGGCGCTATTGAGCTCGGTTTCGATAAAACTGCGCAACCAGCCCAGGCTGTCGGCCAGCACCCCCAGTACATGGGGTGCGCAGCGCAGCGAGTAGCGGTCTTGCAGGCGCTGCAGCGGGGCTGCTGGGGCGTCGATGGCCAGATCCTGGCGCAGCCAGGCGGCGACCTGGGTCTGGCCGGGGTGCGGTTTGGCGGCGAACAGGCGCTCGTCGAAATGCTCAGGGTTGCCTTGCAACGCGATCACGTTGAGTGCGGTAATCCGGGTGGCCAGCTTGAGCAGGTAGTCGGCGCGGCCAAAGGCCAGGCAGGCCAGGCCGGTCATCACGGCGGTGCCGTTCATCAATGCCAGGGCTTCCTTGGGGCGCAGCACCAGCGGTTGCCAGCCGAGTTCACGATGTACCTCGGCGCTGCTGCGCTTTTCACCGCGGTACAGCACCTCGCGTTCGCCAGACAGGGTCGCCGCTACGTATGACAGCGGGGTCAGGTCGCCGCTGGCGCCCACCGAGCCCTCTTCCGGGATCAGCGGCAGGATGTCGTGTTCGAGGAACGCGCGCAGCCGTTCCAGCAACTCCAGGCGCACCCCCGACATCCCATGGCTCAGCGAGCGCAGCCGCGCTGCCAGTACCGCGCGGGTGGCCGCAGGCTCGAGCAGCTTGCCCAGGCCGCAGCCGTGGAAGGTGTACAGGTGGATCGGCAGGGCTTCGACGTGCTCCGGCGGTACTGCCACCACGCACGAGTCGCCATAGCCGGTGGTGACGCCGTAGATCACCCCTTCCTTGTCCAGCAGGGTGTCGAGAAAACGCGCGCCGCGAGCGATCCGCTCACGATAGGCGGGGTCCTCTTCCAGGCGTGCGGCTGCTTGGCGCTGGCTCAGGGCCAGGACATCCTCGATGGCGAGCGGCGCCTCGCCGAAGGTTACAGACTCATGCGTCGTCATCGGTCTTTCCAGAAGGGGTAGAAGTTGAACCATTGGGTGGGCGCCTGCTGGCAATAATGGCCCAGTCGCGCAGCGTAGCGCGCGGCCCATTCGCCGATCACCTGTTCGCGGTTGTCGCGCCGCCAGTGCAGGCGCTCGGCGAACGGCTCCAGAGTGATCCGATAGCGGCCTTCGCGCTTGAGGCAGAACAGCAGGTTGACCGGGCAACCCAACAACCCTGCCAGCAACCAGGGGCCTTGGGGAAATGCGGCCGGATGGCCGAGGAAATCCACCTCGACCGTACGCGCGCCATGCAGGGGCACGCGGTCGCCAGCAATCGCCAGCCATTCGCCGCGTTCCAGGCGTTCGGACAGCTGCAGCATGATCGCCGGGTCCAGCTCGCTGACCTGGATCAGCCGCAGGTGGCTGGCCCCGGCTTCGCCCAGCAAGCGATTGAAGCGTTCGGCATGGCGGGTGTGCACCAGCACGTTCATGGTCACCTGCTCGCCCAACTCGGCCAAGGCCCGGCAGACTTCCAGGTTGCCCAGGTGCGCGCCGACCAGCATTTGCCCGCGGCTGCCACGCAGTTGCTGGCGCAGGCCGGCAGGGTCGTCGATTTCGATATCTTGCAGGCGCAGCTTGCCGTTCCAGGCGTCGAGCTTGTCCAGCAGGGAATCGGCGAAGGCCATGAACTGGCGGAACACCTGCCAATGGCTGGGCGCTGGCGTGGCTGTGCCGCTGTACGCAGCCAGCCGTTGTTGATACTGCCAGGCGCTGCGCCGGGCACGGCGGCCGAACAGGAAAAAGTACAGCACGATGGCGTGGATCAGCGGGCTGAGCAGGCGCCGGCCAAGCAGGCGCACCAGCCCGGCGGTCAGCTTCATCAACCAGAAACTGCCGCGTTCGCGTTGCTCGGCCCAGTGCCGTGATGGGCTGTTCATCGTCGCCACCGGCGCCAGAGGATCAGTGGCGCGCGCAGCAGCATGCCGAAGAACAAGCGCGCGTGCATGCGCGAAATCAGCGCGTTGTCGTGCACCAGGCGAAAGTGCGAGACGCCGTCCTGCGGGTAATGCACACGGGTTGGCAGCCAGCGCATCGGTTGCTCGCGCCAAGCCAGGCGCACGAGAATTTCCGTGTCGAAATCCATTCGCAGGCCCAGTTGCACCGAGTCGATCAGGGCCAGGGTCGCTGGCAGCGGGTAAACCCGAAAACCGCACATCGAATCAGGGATCGCCAGCGACAGGCTGTTGATCCACACCCATACGTGAGTCAGGTAGCGGGCATACAGGCGGCCCTTGGGCACACTGGCGTCGTACTGTGGATAACCGCAGATCAGCGCCTGTGGATGGGCCTGCGACTGGTCCAGGAAGGTGGCGATATCAGCCAGGTCGTGCTGGCCATCGGCGTCCACTTGCAGGGCGTGGCTAAAACCCAGCCGCGCCGCCTCGCGCAAACCGGCCATCACCGCGCCGCCCTTGCCCTGGTTGCTGCTCAGGGTGACCAGGAACACCTGCGGCTCGCCAGCCAGCTGGCGTAGCACTTCGGCGCAAGGCGGATGGCTGGCGTCGTCCACCAGCACGCAGGGTAAGCCCGCCCGCCGCAATTCAGCGACCACGGCAGGCACCGCCCGTTCGTGGTTGTACACCGGGATCACCGCGCAAGGCTTATGCACAGGCGGCCTCCAACACAATGCGGCCGCTGGAGCAGGGTTGCCCTGCGCGGCTGAAGGCGAAGTACAGCTTGCTGCGTTGCGGGTCGAAGCGCAGGCTCAGTTCGAGCTCGTCTGCGGGGCGCACCAGTTGCTGGAACTTGAGCACTTCCATGCCGGCGAAACGCAGCCCTGGCGGCACCAGTGCGGCGCCGAGGGTAATGGCCCAGTCGATCTGTACCACGCCCGGCAGGATCGGCGTGCTCGGGAAATGGCCGGTGAAGCAGGGCAGGTCCGCAGGCACCCACAGGCGCAGCAGAGCGCCCTCTTCCAGCCGCTCAAGCACCTGGGGATCATTCGCCCGTGGCGCTTTGAGCAGGGCCTGGACCTGCGCCTCGGCTAGTTTGCCTTGGGCGTTCATCGGCAATTGCCGTAGCAGTCGCCAGCGCCGCGGCAGGGCCAGCGCCTCGCAATACTGGGCCAGGTGCTGGCGCAGGCTGTCGAGCAAGGTCCGCCGGCCCTGGTTGCGCAAGGCGTGCACGCCGGCTGGGCTAAGTACCAACAAGGCGCCCAGCGAGGCACGGCCTTCCTCGATCACGCCCAGGCGCGCTTCGCTGACCCAGGCGTGGCGGCACAGCGCCTGTTCGAGCATGGGCAGGGCGATACGTTTTTCTTCCAGCTTGACGATGCGGTCGAGGCGGCCGAGCAGGCGCAAGCGGCCATCACTGAACAGTTCGGCAGCATCGGCACTTTGTTCGATATGGCCAGGCGGCAAGTAGGGCGAGGCGATGCGCAGGGCGCCCTGTTCATCCACAGCAAGTTGCACGCCTGCGAAGGGTTGCCACAGGTCGCCGCCCTCTCGCCAGGCGATGCCGCCGGTTTCCGAGCTGCCGAGGATCTCCACGGGCCATTGGCCAAGCCGCTGCTGCAGACGTGCACTTGCCTCGGCCGGCAGCTCGCCCCCTGATGAGAACACTTTGCGCACCTGGCTCAATGCTGGCCAATCGAGGTTATCGCCCATGCGCTTGAGCAGCGCCGGGCTGGCCACCCAGGCAAAGCTTGGCAGTTCGAGGCTGGCCCGCTGCAGATCTTCGGGGAAGGGCATTGGCTGGCGCAGGAAACCCCGGCCGGCACAGAGAGGCCAAAGCACGCGGAACAACAGGCCGTAGATATGCTGGGTGGCCACGCTGCCGATGATCCAGGCATCGCCAAGGGCCGCGCCCCACAGCTGCTCCAGGGCGGCGACTTCATTGGCCAGCTGGCGCAGGCGCTTGTCGATCAGCTTGGCTTGGCCGCTGGAACCTGAGGTGCACAGGCCAATCCGGCACTTATCGAGATCCAGCTCGGCGGGCGACAGCGGTTCGTCCTGTAGGTCGGCGATGCTGAGGTCACCGGGCTGGTCACTTATCCACAGGTCGACCTGATCGTCCCAGCGTGCGCGGGTCTGCGCTTGCAGGTCGGCCGGTAGCAAGACCTGCACGCCGGCGCGCCAGGCACCGAGCAACGCGATGGCCAGCTCGGCAGCGTCTTGCAGGTGCACCGCCAGGCGCTGGATACCTTTCGCTTGCAGGCCACCGGCCAGGCGCAGGGCCTGTTCACACAGCTCGGCATGCGTCAGGGCGGGCGCCTGCGTGACCAAGCGCGGCCCGTCCACGGGGCGCAACAGCTGCTCGGGGTTGATCCAGTTCATGCGCGTCCTCGCACCTGTTGTCGTGTCAGCCATTCACCGGCAAACAGCAGGCCCATGGCGATATAGGCAATCAGGCCGTTGTACAGGGTCCACCAGCTCAGCGGCGCCCAGAGGGTGAGAGCCGCAGCGGTCCCGCCGTTGAGCACAAAGAAGCCACACCACACTTGGGTCACTCGGCGGGTGTAGCTGAGCGCCGCTTCAGGCAGCTGCGGTTCGCGCAAACGGGCCAAGCGCTCAACCAGCGGCGGGCCGTATTTCAGGCTCGAACCGAACAGCACCAGCATGAAGGCGTTGACCAGCACCGGATACCAACGCAGCAGTTGGCTGCTGTCGGAAAGCGCGAGCACGGCGCAGAACGTCAGCGCTGCTGCCGCCATCCACAGGTTGCCGGGGCGGCGCGGTGCGCTGACGCTGCGGGCCAGCCACAGGCCGCCGAGCAGCACGGCGAACTGCCAGGGCGCGAAATGGCCGAGACCGAAATGCACGGCAAACGGATACAGCACGCCGGCCAGCACCAGGCCCAGGCCGACCAGGCGTTTCATGCCGCAGTGTTGACCAGGCGGAATACGGCTTCGACCACATCGCCCACGGTGCGCACGCTCTTGAAGTCTTCGGCGCTGATCTTCTTGCCGGTCTGGCGCTTGATATGGTCGATCAGGTCGATGGCATCGATGCTGTCGATTTCCAGGTCCTGGTACAGGTTGGAGTCCAGGGTGATGCTGGCAGGGTTGGTTTCGAACAGCTCGACCAAGGCGTCGCGCAGGATATTGAAGATGTCTTCACGGTTTTGCATGGGGCGGTCTCAGGCGGCCTGACGGGCAGTGACGAACGCCGCCAGGCTGGCGACGTTGCTGAAATGGCTACGGGTGTCCTTGGCATCGGCGTCGATCTTGATGCCGAAGTGCTTCTGCAGGGCCAGGCCGAGTTCGAGCGCGTCCACCGAATCCAGGCCCAGGCCTTCGCCGAACAGGGGCTGTTGGTCGTCGATGTCCTGCACGGTGATGTCTTCAAGGCCCAGGGCATCGATGATCAACTGCTTGATATCACGGTTCAGGTGTTGCTGTGGATCGCTCATCTTCGGCGAGCTCCTTGATGAAATAGTGATGCAGATAGTCGTTGAGCCGGCGCGAGGCCATGGGCGCCGGGCCCAGGGCTGCGAAAGCCGCCGGGTCGATGTCGCCGCCGACCTTCAGGCGCACGTGCACGCGGCGCCGGGCGATGCGGTACCACGGCTCGTTCTTGGTCAGCGTGGTGGGGCTGACGCTGATGGTCACAGGCGTGATGATCTTCGCACCGCGCAGGGCGATTGCGGCGGCGCCACGATGAAAGGCCGGTGGTTTGCCGGGTTCGGTGCGGGTGCCTTCCGGGAAGATGATCAGTGGCTGGCCCTGGTGCAGCGCATCGACTGCGGCATCGAACATCTGCATGCTGCCATCGTTACCCAGGTACTGCGCCTCGCGGACCGGGCCACGGGTGAACGGGTTGGCGAACAAGCTTTGCTTGACCACGCAGTTGGCGTTGCGCACCAGACCGATAAGAAACACCACATCGATCAGCGACGGATGGTTGGCAATGATCATCTGCCCAGGGCGCCCCAGGCGCTCGGCGCCGATGATCTCATAAGTCAGCACGCCGCTGGCACGCATGAAGCGGATGAAGCGCCAGAACAGCCAGCCGATGGTGCGCCTGGCGCGTTGTTGATGGCGCTCGGCATCACCTGGCAGGCAGGCGAGCAAGGGAAACACCAGCAGCCGCAGGCACAGGCCACCGACGCCGAACAGCAAGAAGCTCAGGGCGGTCGCCAGCAGGCGCCAATAGTAGGCGTCGCGAGGCGTGTTCATGGCTGTCGTTGCCAGGTCCATGAGCGCTGCTTTCCTGGGTGAGTGAGGCGGGTTTGCTCGCTGAGCAGGGCGCGTAGCCAGCTCAGTGCATGCGGCAGCGGCGCAGGGCCTGGTGCTGCTTGCCCTGAGACCGCTTGGCCGAGGGTCAGTTGCCACTGCGTGCCGGGGGTTAGCAGCAGGGCCACGGCGTAGGCGCAGGGCACATCGTCGATCCACGGCCGGTAAGCGACTGGCGGCTGCTCTTCGGCGACGATCAGCAGGACCGCCGGCGCCCCCTCATGGAGCAGGCCAGCGGCTTCGATCACGCCTTGCTCGAAACCGTCGCCGGCCGCCGCCAGGGCGGTCATTTCGCTGGTTTCGCCGCGCAGGATCGACCACAAGCCGATCACCGCGTTGTGCACCGACAAACTGAACTGGGTGGGTGATAACGGCTGGCGCTCGGCCAGCTCGCTGAGCAGGGCGAAGGTGCGCGGGGTTTCGCCGTGACGCGAGACATACACCAGCGGCAGGGCCTCGATACCTTCGGCCAGTGGCCAGCCAACCGCAAACGCCATGCGCGCCAGATAGCTCAGGCGCCGCCGTTGCATGGCCGGCAAGAACCCTACGTCTGGCGCTTGGCCGTCATCTGCAGGCAGATCGGCGCCATCGGCCCAGGCCTGCCAATCGGCAGGCGTCTGCAGGCCTGGAGCCCAAGCGCGCCATTGGCTGATGTCGAAGGTGATCACGATGTGTCTGTTTCCCGCCCTGTGGAGACGCGTTCGCCATTGAAATGAGCGCCACAACGGCCTGACAGGGGATTGGCATTCGCCGACTGGCGCGCATTATCCCGGTGCTGCCGAGCTGTAGCAAATGCTTAGACCGTGGCCAGCGGAAAAATCACGAGGTTAGCGATACATGACTTTGCTGGCGAGCCAGATGCGTCTGATAACAGTGCCTGGACAAGGTATCGGTTGTTGTAGGAGAAGGTTGAGCAACGGTACTGGTCAAGCCCGGCCGCTGCACACATACTCGGGCATTCGTTGATACACGGAGGTCTCTCATGCGGCGCGTGGTATTCAATCAGAAAGGTGGTGTGGGCAAGTCGAGCATCGCCTGCAACCTGGCGGCGGTGAGCGCCAATGAGGGCTATCGGACCCTGCTGATCGACCTGGATGCCCAGGCCAACTCGACCCAATACCTGACCGGGCTGACCGGTGAGGACATCCCCATGGGTATCGCCGACTTTTTCAAGCAGAGCCTGTCCAGCGGGCCGTTTGCCAAGAAGAACAAGGTCGATATCTACGAGACACCGTTCGACAACCTCCACGTGGTCACCGCGACCCCGGAGCTGGCCGACCTGCAGCCCAAGCTTGAGGCCAAGCACAAGATCAACAAGCTGCGCAAACTGCTCGATGATCTGGATGAGGATTACGAGCGCATCTACATCGATACCCCGCCTGCGCTGAATTTTTACGCAGTTTCCGCGTTGATCGCCGCCGATCGAGTGCTGATTCCGTTCGATTGCGACAGCTTCTCGCGCCAGGCGCTGTATGGCCTGCTGGCTGAGATCGAAGAGCTCAAGGATGACCACAACGAAGACTTGGTGGTTGAAGGCATTGTCGTCAACCAGTTCCAGTCACGCGCCACTCTGCCGCAACAGATGCTCGACGAGCTGCTGGAAGAGGGATTGCCGGTGTTGCCGGTGTACCTGAGCAGCTCGGTGAAGATGCGCGAATCGCACCACGCCAGTTTGCCGCTGATCCATCTGGAGCCCCGGCACAAGCTGACTCAGCAGTTTGTCGAGTTGCACTCGCTGCTCGAAGAAAACGCCTAGACCCCTTGACTACGCAGCCACTCCAGCAATGACTGGAGTGGCAAGGCGCCCGCTTGGCGGCTGATTTCGCGGCCATTGTTGAATAGGATCAGGCTGGGAATCGAGCGGATGCCCAGTTGCCCGGCGAGGTTGCGATTGGCCTCGCTGTCGAGCTTGGCCAGGCGGCAGCGGCCGCTGAGTTGGTTGGCAGCCTGTTCAAAGATCGGTGCGAAGGATTTGCATGGGCCGCACCAGTCGGCCCACACGTCCAGCAGGAGCGGCAGGTCGCCTTTGATCTGGCTGGCGTAGCTGCTTTCGCTGAGGTCGAAGGGTTTGTTCAGGAGTACGTTCTGTTTGCAACGGCCGCATTTGGGGGCGTCGTTCAGGCGTGCGGCGGGCAGGCGGTTGAGGCCGTTGCAGTGCGGGCAGGGGATCAGTAATGGTTCTGACATAGAAACTCCTGGGTGTTTTGGGGCCGCTTTGCGCCCCCGAAAGTGGTCAGTTTACGATGAGCAACTGATCTCCAGATGCTTACCCCACTCTGGCGGCCGTTCAGCATAGGCCTGCATCCCGGGTTGTTCTTCGAAGGGGTTGCTTAGCACCTGATGCAACCGCCGCACTTCACTGTAATCGCCGCCCTCAGCCGCTTCGATGGCTTTCTGCGCCAGGTAATTGCGCAGCACATACAGCGGATTCACCGCATGCATCCGCTCACGCCGCCCTTCGGCATTGCCAGGCTCCCGCTCGCATCGGGCCAGATAGTCTGCGCCCCAGGCATCGAACCCGGCGAGGTCGATGAAATCATCACGCACCACCTTCAGTGCCTCAGCCATCGGCTGCTCGCCAAGCCGGCGGAAGAACAGCGTGTAGTCGACGCCGCCGCTTTGCATGCGTTGCAGCAAGCGCTCGACCAGCGCCAGGTCGTCGTCCTCGGCGCTGGTCAAACCCAGGCGGCGGCGCATCAGGTCCAGGTAATGCGCCTGGTACAGCGGCAGGAACAGCCCAAGCGCTTGTTTGAGCGCCTCGACCTCGATGTAGGGCGTCAGGGCCTGGGCCAGGGCGCTGAGGTTCCAGTGGGCGATTGGCACCTGGTTGGAGTAGCTGTAGCGGCCACGGTCATCGGAGTGGTTGCAGATGAAGTTGGCGTCGAAGTCGTCGAGGAAGGCGAACGGGCCGAAGTCGAAGGTGATACCCAGAATCGACATGTTGTCGGTGTTCATCACCCCGTGGCAGAAGCCATAGGCTTGCCAGCGGGCAATCAGCTCGGCATTGCGCTCGACGATGCTGCGGAACATGGCCAGGTACGGCTGCTCGGCCTCGCGGCATTCGCGGTAATGCTGTTCCAGCACATGATCGATCAGCAGCTGTTGCTGTTCTGGCTGACGGGTGTAGTAGAAATACTCGAAGTGGCCGAAACGGACATGGCTTTGAGCAACGCGCAGGAGCATCGCCGCGCTTTCGCGGGTTTCGCGCCAGACCGGCGTGCTGGAGCCGACTACGCACAGGGCACGGCTGCTGGGGATACCCAAGGCGTGCAGGGCTTCGGAGCCAAGGAACTCGCGGATCGACGAGCGTAGCACCGCGCGGCCATCGCCCATGCGTGAGTAAGGGGTCTGGCCGGCGCCCTTGAGGTGCAGGTCCCAGTGCTCGCCAGCATCGTTGACCACTTCGCCGAGCAGCAGGCCGCGGCCGTCGCCCAGGCGTGGGTTGTAGGAGCCGAACTGGTGGCCCGAATAGACCATCGCCCGTGGGTCGGCGTCTTGCCATGACTTGTGCCCGCTGAACAGCTCGGCGAACAGCGCCAGCTCGGCTTGCGCGGGGTCGAGGTCGAGCAGGGCCATGGCTGAGTGGCTGGCGACGACCAGCCGTGGGTCGGCGATCGGGTCGGGCAAGACCTGGGTGGAGAACGCATCGCCCAGGCGAGCGAAGCGGTTGTCGAAGGTCAGTTGGTCGAGGGCTTTCAAGGGCCGGCTCCTGGTTGGAGAATTGGCGGCCGCGGTGCGGCCCTTCGCAGGCAAGCCCGTGCCTACAGGGATTGTGCTGCTCCTGTGGGAGCGGGCTTGCCTGCGAACGAGGGCGTAGCCCTCGACGCAATTCTGCGGTTCACGCCCTTTGGAGTCCAGTTACACCGGCCGAGTGCCCTGCGGCGCAGTGCCATCGCCACCCTCGACAGCAATCAACTTCTGCTTCTGCCCCTGGGTATCCATCAGGAACACCTCGACCTGACGTACCGAAATCTTGATGTTGTGCGCCTTGAACTCGCGGTTGATGTAGCGGTTGATCTCATCCAGGGTCGGGTTGCGGTCGCCTAGATCGCGCACGTGCATGCGCAGCTCGTGATCGAGCGAGCTTTCGCCGAAGTTGAGGAAGTATACCAGCGGCTCCGGATCCTTGAGCACCCGCGGGTTCTCATGGGCGCCCTTGAGCAGCAGGTCGCGCACCAGGTCCAGGTCCGAACCGTAGTCGATGCCCAGCTTCAAGGTCACCCGGGTGACCGTGTCGGTCAGCGACCAGTTGATCAGCTGGCCGGTGATAAAGGTCTTGTTGGGGACGATGATGTCCTTGCGGTCGAAGTCGGTGATGGTGGTGGCGCGGATGCGGATCTTGCTCACCGTGCCGGACAGGTTGCCGATGGTGATGGTGTCGCCGATGCGCACCGGGCGTTCGAACAGGATCATGATGCCGGAGATGAAATTGGCGAAGATCTCCTGCATGCCAAAGCCCAGACCCACCGATAGCGCGGCGACCAGCCATTGCAACTTGTCCCAGCTCACCCCGAGGGTCGACAGGGTACTGACGAAGCCCACCCCGGCAATCACATACGACAGCAACGTGGTGGTGGCGTAGGCGCTGCCCTGGGCCAGGTTCAAGCGCGACAGCACCAACACTTCCAGCAAGCCAGGCAAGTTGCCCGCCAGGGCGAAGGTGATACCGACGATCACCAGCGCGCCAAGCAGATCGCCGAGACTGATCGGCACCATGCTGGCGGCGGCGCCGGTGCCGCTGGTGTACTCATAGAGGGTGAAGTTGTTGAGGTAGGCGAACACCGTGATCAGGTCCGACCAGACCCAGTACAGGCCGCCAATGAAACCGCCAAGCAGGGCCAGGCGAATCAGGCGCAGCGACTGCTGGTTGACCTGCTCGATGTCCAGCGTCGGCTCTTCGGCGATGACCTCGCCATCGAGCCCCTCCTTGGTCGCCTGGCGCTTGCTCAGCGCGCGTTGGTAGGCCAGGCGGCGAGCGGCCACCGACAGACCCCGGACGAAGGCGGCCTCGATCACCAGCCAGAACAGCAGCAGGTAGAGGGTGTAGATCAGCCGGTCGGTGAGTTTCAGCGCGGTGTAGTAGTAGCCAAAGCACACGGCCACGAACAGCGCGATCGGCAGGGCCGTGAAGGCCACCCCGACTGCTTTGCGGAACAGCGAAGTATCGCGGTGCGCCGGGCTGCTGAGCAGCAGTCGGCTGAGCAGCCAGGCCATCAGCGCGTAGCAGGTCAGCACCACGCCGATCCCCAGGACGTCGTCGGCCAACGCCGAGGGCTGGTGCTCAGCCACCGCCACCACGCCGACCAATGCCAGCACCACGGTACCCAGGCGGCGCACCCAGCCGCGCAGGAACTCGACTTGCGGCTTGTGCCAGCGGAAGTGGATTTCCGCCACGCCGCCCGGGGCAAGGATGCGGTAGGCGGTGTAGAACACCAACCAAGCCTGGGCCAGTTGCCAAAGGGCCGCGCCGAGGTTGGCGTTCTGCCCACGCGCGTCGATCTGTAGTGCGTAGCTGCCCAGGGCCAGGGCAATGCTGACTGGCAGTGCCAGGAGAATGTTGATCAGGATGGCTTGGGGCGTATGCCACTGGCTATCGCGCTTGAAGTGGCCGATGTCCTGGTGAACCTTGCCCAGCCGCTGGTACAGGTACTTGCGGCGCCACAGCAGCCCGCCGATGACCAGGAACAGCGGCAGGAACAGCAGCGGCCGTTGGATCAGGCCGTCAGTCAGCTCCTTGATCCCCGAACCCCACGGCAGGTTGGCGACCTGGTCGACGAAGCGTTGCGGCACGCTGCGCAGCCATTCCCAATCCAGCGGCTTGTTGCTGGGGATCCAGAACATCTGCTCTTCCAGGGTGGTGCGCAGGCCCTGGGCAGTGCTCAGCAACTGCTTCTGGTTGAGCTGCAGGGTGATCGACTCGTTAAGCAGGGCGGACAGTTCGCGGTTCAGCCGCTCAAGCAGGTCGCTGCGGGTGATCGCCACTTCCAGCAGTGCTTTGCGCAGTTGTGGGGTGACATCCTGCTCGGGCTGGGTGGCCAACAGGCGGTCGACGTAACCCACCGGGTTGCTCATCTGCTCGCGCTGCTGGTTGATCTCGAACTGGTACAGGCGGATGTCGGCGATCTGGTCGGCCAGGTCGCGGTCGAGCTTCAGGTGCGGCAGGGTCTGCTTCTGCTTGTAGAGGATCTTGGACAACAGCAGGCTGCCCTTGAGCACGTTGATCTGCTCGTCCAGGGCCTGGTCGGCCTGGGTCAGACTATCGAGCTGCTGCTTGGTCTTGAGGTTCTGCTGGGTCAGCTCGTTGAGGCGGTCGGTGCTTTTGAGCAGGTAGTCGGAGAGCTTGAGGTTGGCAGCGCTCTCAGTGGCCAACAGGCTGCTGCCGCCGGCTTTCTGCGCTTCGATCGACTGCTGGGTGACGGTTTGCTGCGACTGGGCCAGGCGCTTGTCATTGATCAGCGTCTGCAGGTCCTGGATTTCTTGTTCCAGACGCGCTGCGCGTTCGATCAAGAGGTCGTGCTGGGCGTTGCCCAGGTCTTGTAGCAGGCCATTGCCGGCCAGTTCCTGGCGACGCAGCAGGGTCACGGCGTTGAGCGAGGCCAGTTCGGCATTGAGCTGGTTGCGCTGGTCGGCGGACAGGGTCTTGCCGTTGTCCTTGCCGGACTTGAGGCTGCTGTTGATCTGTTGGGCGCGAGTCTGGTTGTTGCTGATCTCGCGTTGGGCGCGCTCGGGGCGGGTCTGCGAGTTGATGATCAGGCTGTTGGCTTCGGACAGCGCTTTTTGCAGCTCGCCCTGAAGGGTGCTGCGTTCGCTGAGCAGCTGTTCCAACTGCGGCACGCTGAGGCTGGCGTAGCGTTGGGCAACCGGTACGGTCTTGCTGGTCTTGAGCTTGATCAGTTCGCGCTGGCTTTCGCTGGTCAGGCGCGGGGCGTCGGCCAGCTGTTGCTTGAGCGCGGCGAGCTTCTTCTCGCTGTCTTCCTTGCTGCCGAGCAGGCTCAAGGTGTCTTCGAGGACCTGCTGCAGAGCCTTCTGCTCGGCCTCCGGAAGCTTGCGATCGGCAATCTTGTCGAGGCTGTTCTGGATGCTGGCGGTGGTTGGAGCCTCGGCCGCGCTGACGGCGAACGAGAGGGACAAGCACAGCCCGAGCAGGGCTGCGCGGAGATACACGCGCAGGGACATAGGCAGAGTCTTGTGCAGGGTTCTTGTAAAACGAGGCAAGTCGAAGTCTAGAGGAACAACCCGGGGCCAGGCCGAGTACCTTCCGGGAATCTGACGCCGACTTTGTGGATCTTGTTCCCGTCCATCATCGCGACGGTCCAGATTGTGCCGTGCCATTCGATCTGATCCCCTACTACTGGAGCGCCTCCGACCTTTTGTCGGATGAACTGCGCCAACGGCATTTTTGCGTCCAGGCCATCGAGTTTCAGGCCATAAAGTGCCGCCACCGCACCCAGCTCGGCATCACCTTCAAGGACGAAGTCGCCAAAGAAGCGTAGATCCAAACCACGCTGGGGCGCTTGGCTGAACAGTTTGCCCAGCGCCGACAGATTGTGCTCATGACCGATTACGCAGAGCATGTCGCCCACCTCCAGCACGGTGCTGCCCGAGGGGTGGAGCAATTGCTCGCCGCGAAACAGCGCGGCAATTCGCGTGCCTTCAGGCATCTTCAGCTCGCGCAGGGCGGCGCCGATGCACCATTTTTCAGCACCCAGGCGATAGACGAACAGCTCCCACTCGCTGGTGACGTGCACCTCCAGCGCGGAGCGGGAGATCGGCGCTGGGTCCGGCGGCACCGTGACCTTCAGCAGCTTGGCCATCCACGGCAGGCTGGTGCCCTGCACCAGTAGCGATACCAGCACGATGAAGAACGCCAGGTTGAAGAACAGCTGCGCCTGCGGCAGCCCGGCCATCAGCGGGAACACCGCAAGAATGATCGGCACTGCACCGCGCAGGCCAACCCAGGAGATGAAGCCTTTCTCGCGGCCATGGAAAGCCTTGAACGGCAACAGGGCGGCGACCACAGAGAGGGGGCGGGCGACCAGGATCATCCACAGCGCCAGGCCCAGCGCGGGCAGGGCGATCGGCAGCAAGTCGTGCGGGGTGACCAGCAGGCCGAGCACCAGGAACATGCCGATCTGCGCCAGCCAGGCCATGCCGTCGAGCATGTGCAGGATGCCGTGGCGGCTGCGAATGGGTCGGTTGCCCAACACCAGGCCGCACAGGTACACAGCAAGGAAGCCGCTGCCATGCAAGGCGTTGGTCAGGGAGAACACCACCAAACCACCGGCGACCACCAGGATCGGGTACAGGCCGCCGGCCAGGTTGATCCGGTTGACCAGCTGCAACATCAGCCAGCCGCCGCCCAGGCCCAGCAGGCCGCCGATGCCGAACTCGCGCAGCAGGTGGGTCAACAGGCTCCAGTGCAGGCCAGTCTGGCCGCTGGCGATCATGTCAATCAGGGTGACGGTGAGAAACACCGCCATCGGGTCGTTGCTGCCCGATTCGATCTCGAGCGTAGCGGTGACCCGTTCGTTCAGACCCTTGCCGCCGAGCAGCGAGAACACCGCTGCGGCGTCGGTCGAACCGACGATGGCGCCGATCAGCAGCCCTTGGATCAGGCTCAGGTCGAACAGCCAGGCGGCGACCATGCCGGTCAACGCCGTGGTGATCAAAACGCCCACTGTGGCCAGCGACAACGCCGGCCACAAGGCTACGCGAAAGCTCGCCACCCGCGTGCGCAGGCCGCCGTCGAGCAGGATCACCGCCAAGGCCAGGTTGCCCACCAGGTAGGCGGTTGGATAGTTGTTGAAGATGATGCCGCCACCATCGACTCCAGCGACCATGCCGACCGCGAGGATGATGACCAGAATAGGGATGCCCAGGCGCGATGACAGCGAACTGACCAGGATACTTGCACCCACCAGCAATGCGCCGATCAGGAACAGGCTATTGATGGTGCTTGCATCCAAAGGCAGTACTCCGGGGGAAACGCGAAGGGAAGGCTGACGCCGAGCACGCAGGTTGCGTGCCAATCGATTCTAACCTGATGCCGGCGCGGGCTGTAAAGCGTTACCGCATGGCGGCAGGCGACTTGAGCTGAAGTGGTGCTCCACCTTCACTTAGGCAGAGCACCATGAGTAGCGGCAACAACCAGACACTTGAACACATTGCCCAGCGTTTCCTAGGTCGATTTCCTGATTTGCATGGCCTTGCCCGGCAGGCTGCCGGCCACGTGCTGCAGCGCCTGCTGGGGTACTGGCTCGATCCTGACACGCTCTATTGGCATGAGTTCGAATCGGCCGCCAGCAGCTCGCTGAGTTACACCGGCTGGCGTCATCGGGGGCCGCCGCGGCGCTCGCTGACGCTAACTGAGCTGGTGATGCAGCGATTCAGTCCGGCGCAGCAAACCGACGCTGACCAGCTGTCTGTCTATGGCGGTTTCTATCGGGTGGATGCCAGCCATGGCGAATATGACGAGCGCAACGAAGTTCGCCTGGCGCCCCAAGGGGTGCTGGATATGTTCTGGCAGATGAACTTCTCTGAGCGCTACACGCAGTTGCTGCAAACTTTTCAGGCGCAACACAGTGAGGACTTCTGTGTGCTGGCCCGGGCGCGGTTTCTGGCTGCGCTTGAGCGGTCGGCACTTACCGAGGCGGAGCGCGCCGATCTGCGCGCGGCGAGCCTCGTGGTAGCCACTGTGCCGAGCACTGTGCAGGCGCTGCGTCGCAGCTGTGCGGCCTCGGCGCAGAGCGGCTGGAGTGCCATGAGCATTGGCGGCATCGCCGCCCGGACCCTGTTCCAGCGAACGCTCGGCACGGGCAGGTGCTGCCTGTACCTGGCGGATGAGCAGAATGCGCTGCGGGTGTTCGATGACCGCCATGCACTGCAGGTGTGGTTGATCGGTCAGGCGGGTACGTCCGTGGGCCGCGAGCGTTTGATCGGCTACTTCATCGGCGGTGATGTCCTGGCGCAATCACTGCGGCCGCGCCTGCGCAACTACTTGAAGTTGTTGGCACAAGCGCGGGGCGATATCGGCATCGCCGGGCAGGCCATCACTGGCGATCTGTTCGTACGCTTGCGCGAGCAAGCCATGGCGCAACTGGTCAACAACGCCCATGAGCGCCTGACCAGTAATGCCGAGCTGCGCAAGGCGGATTGGCTGGCCGGGTTGCAGGCTGCCAGCCTGATCATCGCACCCATGGCGCCGTTTGGATGGCCGGTGGTGCTGACTTCGCTGGGGCTTGGCGTGGGCAGTCTTGGCTTGCATCTGGATCGCGCCATCAATGGTAAGTCGGCCTGGCGCACAGCGGCGTGGTCGGCAGTGGTGCTGGATATCCTGTTCATCTTGTTGGACGCGGCGATGATGCGCAGTGGCGAGTTGTTTGCCGGTGCGCGGCAACCGCTGCGGATCGGCGCGCAGAGCGAACTGGCCGTTTCCGGGCCTGACTGGGAGCGTTACATGCTGCCCGCAGCAGATGAGCTTCTGGCGTATTCCGATCGCGCTCTGGCGCGTCAAGAGTCGCTAATGGGCGCAGTGCCCTGGGCTGATCTGGATGTGTTGGGTACTAGTGGCGAATACCTGGATGCCTTCAGCGAGCCGTATCCGGTGTACCGCGACGAGTATGGCTATGGTTCGGCCGCCATCGCCGAATACACCAGCTCACCGGAGCGCTACAACAACCTCTGGCGTGGCTTGCCGCTCGAGGGCAGGCGTAGCGTCGGTATTCAGCGAAGCCACGACCTGGCGCATGCGCTGGGCCAGATTGGGGTGAACAATCAGTTAACGCTGTACCGGGCAGCGTCGGTATTACGCGGTACCGGCACGTCGGTGTTTCGCGAGGGTGGGGTAGGGGTGGGTGATGTGCTGGTGACCACCGATTTCACCTCGTTCACCGAGAACCCCTACGCGCTTTGGGAAGTGTTCAACAACCCACAGGCGCAGGTTAGCGGCAAGACGGTATTTGATGACCATGCGGTGGTGTATGTGCTGGAGCCAGGCGAGTTTGCTGAGGCTACACCGGTGGCGCCGTTCTCGCGACGGCCGGATGAGGTCGAGTCGTTGATGCTGCCGGGGCGTTATCTACAGGTCGAGAAAGTGACCGCTGTGAAGGGAATGAACCATCGGTTCATGGAGGTGCGGCTGAAGGGATTGGGTCAGGTGCCGGCGGGGGCGAGGGTGTATGAGATGCGTACGGGGGAGGTGTTTGATCGGGAGGTGTTGGCGCGGCGACTGGGGGCCGATGATGACTCGTTGATGCGGCGGTTTTTCCCTATTCCAACCTGAGCGTGTGCTCATGAAGAAGCTTGGGGCTGCGCAGCAGCCCCAAGCGGATAACGCGCAAATCAGCCTTGCTTCACTTCACGCATCGACTTGCCTTTGACTGGCGCGCCGTTAGCCACGTAATACTTGGCCGTGCTGCGCGGCAGTGGCTTGCGACCACGGATCTTGTCGGAGATTTTCTCGGCGATCATGATCGTGGTGGCGTTGAGGTTGCCGGTGATGATGATCGGCATGATCGAGGCATCGACCACGCGCAGGCCTTGCATGCCATGCACGCGGCCTTCGTTGTCGACCACAGCCATCTCGTCGCTGCCCATCTTGCACGAGCAGGATGGGTGGAACGCGGTCTCGGCGTGCTCACGGATGAACTTATCCAGCTCTTCGTCGGTTTGCACATGCTCACCCGGGCTGATCTCGCGACCACGGTACGGGTCCAGCGCTGGCTGGGCCATGATCTCCCGGGTCAGGCGGATGCCGTCGCGGAATTCCTGCCAGTCCTGCTCGGTGGCCATGTAGTTGAACAGGATGCTCGGGTGCTGGCGCGGGTCCTTGGACTTGAGCTGGATACGGCCGCGGCTAGGCGAACGCATCGAGCCCATGTGCGCCTGGAAGCCGTGTTCCTTCACGCCATTGGAGCCGTTGTAGTTAATCGCCACCGGCAGGAAGTGGTACTGGATATTCGGCCACTCGAACTCAGGACGAGTACGGATGAAACCACCGGCCTCGAACTGGTTGCTGGCGCCGATGCCAGTGCCATTGAACATCCACTCGGCGCCAATGGCCGGCTGGTTCCACCACAGCAGCGACGGATACAGCGAGACCGGCTGGGTGCAGGCGTACTGCAGGTACAGCTCCAGGTGGTCTTGCAGGTTCTCGCCGACGCCCGGCAGGTCGTGCACGACCGGGACGTCGAGGCTTTCCAGCAGGGCGCGCGGGCCGACGCCGGAGCGTTGCAGCAGTTGCGGCGAAGCGATGGCGCCGGAGCTGACGATGACTTCCTTGCGGGCACGCGCTTCGACGCGCTCTTCGCTGTCGCCGACCAGGTAGGTCACGCCCACGGCGCGCTTGCCGTCGAACAGGATGCGGTCAGACAGGGCGTGGGTGACGATGGTCAGGTTCGGACGTTTCTTGGCCTGGTCCAGGTAACCGCGAGCGGTGCTGGAACGACGGCCTTTCTTGGTCACGGTGCGGTCCATCGGACCGAAGCCTTCCTGCTGGTAGCCGTTGAGGTCTTCGGTGCGCGGGTAGCCGGCCTGCACGCCGGCTTCGACCATGGCGTGGAACAGCGGGTTGTTGCCGGCTTTAGGCGTGGTGACGCTGACCGGACCTTCGCCGCCGTGGTAATCGTTCGGGCCGATGTCACGGGTTTCCGCTTTGCGGAAGTATGGCAGGCAGTCCAGGTAAGCCCAGTCTTCCAGGCCTGGAAGCTTGGCCCAGCCGTCGAAGTCCAGGGCGTTGCCACGGATGTAGCACATGCCGTTGATCAGCGAGGAGCCACCCAGGCCCTTGCCGCGGCCACATTCCATGCGGCGACCGTCCATGTGTGGCTCTGGATCGGTCTCGTAGGCCCAGTTGTAGCGGCGACCCTGCAGCGGGAAGGCGAGGGCGGCTGGCATCTGGGTGCGGAAGTCGAAGCGGTAGTCCGGACCGCCGGCTTCGAGCAGCAGTACGCTGACGCTGGCGTCTTCGGTCAGGCGGGTGGCGATCGTGTTACCGGCCGAGCCGGCACCGACGATGATGTAATCGAATTCTTGGGACATGCGAAGTACCCTCGTTTGCGGTGATCAGGAAGCGGGAACGCCCGTGCCGAGCGGCACGGGCGTGACTACACGGGGTGCTTAGAACACCGAGTTGTAGCCGCCCAGCTCAACCTGGACCGACTTGATGCGGGTGTACTGGGCCAGCGAGCTGACGCCGTTCTCACGGCCAACGCCCGACTGCTTGTAGCCGCCTACTGGCATTTCAGCTGGCGACTCACCCCAGGCGTTGATCCAGCAGATGCCGGCTTCCAGCTGGTGAATGATGCGGTGGGCGCGGCTGATGTCGTTGGTGCATACGCCAGCGGCCAGACCGTACTCGGTGTCGTTGGCGCGGCGGATGACTTCCTCTTCGCTCTCGTAGGAGAGGATGCTCATCACTGGGCCGAAGATCTCTTCCTTGACGATGGTCATGTCGTCGGTGCAGTCGGTGAACACGGTCGGGGCAACGAATGCGCCCTTGGCGAAATCACCTTCGGTCAGACGCTCGCCGCCGCACAGCACGCGGGCACCTTCTTCTTTACCCTTGGCGATGTAACCCAACACGCTTTCCATGTGCTGGAAGCTGACCAGCGGGCCGAAGTTGGTGTTTTCGTCTTCTGGGTTGCCGACACGGATGCGCGCAACGCGCTCGGCGATCTTGGCTTCGAAGGCGGCTTTCATCGCGGCAGGGATGAACACCCGAGTGCCGTTGGTGCAGACCTGACCGGAGCTGTAGAAGTTGGCCATCATGGCGATGTCGGCGGCCTTGTCCAGGTCGGCGTCGGCGCAGATGATCAGCGGCGATTTACCGCCCAGTTCCATGGTGACTTCCTTGAGCGAGGAGCTCGAAGCGCTGGCCATGACTTTCTTGCCGGTGGTGGTGCCGCCGGTGAAGGAAACTTTCTCGATGCGTGGGTGCTCGGTCAGCCAGGTGCCGACTTCGCGGCCGCTGCCGGTCAGTACGTTGAAGACGCCGTTTGGCAGGCCAGCTTCGGTGTAGATTTCAGCCAGTTTCAGGGTGGTCAGCGAGGTGACTTCCGACGGCTTGAAGATCATCGCGTTGCCAGCGGCCAGGGCTGGAGCGGATTTCCACAGGGCGATCTGGATCGGGTAGTTCCACGCGCCGATACCGACGGTCACGCCCAGCGGCTCGCGACGGGTGTAGACGAAGGAGCTTTCGCGCAGGGGGATCTGCTCGCCTTCGATGGCCGGCACCAGGCCTGCGTAGTATTCCAGCACGTCGGCGCCGGTGACGATGTCGACGTAGCGGGTCTCCGAGTACGACTTGCCGGTGTCCAGGGTTTCCAGCTGGGCCAGCTCGTCATTGCGCTCGCGCAGGATGTCGACGGCGCGACGCAGGATGCGCGAACGCTGCATGGCGGTCATCGCCGCCCAGACTTTCTGGCCACGCTCGGCGCTTTCGACGGCTTTCTCGACGTCAGCCTGGGTAGCACGCTGCACGTGGGCGAGGACTTCGCCGGTAGCCGGGTTGATGGCTTCGAAGGTGGCGTCAGAGCCAGCGTCGACATAACCACCATCGATGTAGAGTTTTTGCGTTCCGAAACGGGCCATAGTGTCCTCGCAAGTGCAGTGTGTGGTTGGCTTTGCGCGTCACGCTCCTGCCGGGTGGGCAAGTGCCGTGCGCGCTTGTTCAGCGGCCTGGTCGGTTGTGGCCAGGGTGTGCTGCTTAGCCAGTTGTAGATCCATGTATTCGTAGGCAATCCGTATTGCCTGCTCGGTGTCGAATGCATCTCCCGACAGAGCGCCACGCAGCCAAAGGCCGTCGATCAGCGCTGCCAGCCCGCGGGCTGCCTTGCGCGCATGGTAGAGCGGCAGGGCGCGGCGGAACTGACAGCACAGGTTGGAATACAAGCGGTGATCGTTGATCCGCTGCAACCTGTGCAAATCGGGCTGGTGCATGCTGGAGGCCCAGAAGGCCAGCCAGGTTTTCATTGCCGGGCCGTTCACCTGGCTGGCATCGAAGTTGCCCTCGATGATCACCTTCAGGTGAGCGCGTGGGCTGTCGTCCGTCAGGGCCTGGCGACGTGCTCTTACGCCTTCGTTGAGCATGTTCATGATGTAACGCATCGTCGCTGCGATCAGGCCATTCTTGTCCCGAAAGTAGTGACTGATGATGCCATTCGACACCCCGGCCAAACGGGCAATAAGCGCAATGCTGGCGTCCCCCAGTCCGACCTGATCGACCGCCTGCAGGGTGGCTTCGATCAACTGCTGGCGGCGGATGGGTTGCATACCGACCTTGGGCATCTTGCTTTCTCCTCAGGCCTGCGGGCAGACGACAAGCGGCTGCCTCGGCGAAGGCCAGTCTATTTTGTTTTGATTGAACGTTCAATCAATAAAGAATAAGCTCTGCGACAATTTGTGCCATTGACAGTTTTTCAGCTGTTTCAAACGGCACTGATTGTCACCCCAGGAAATCGTGTAACCCCCGGAATACAAGGCGTTGACGGGCTAGAGCGATGCAAATGACAGATTCTGCCGAACGGTCACTGGCCGTGCGACAGGCCCTTGGAGCGGGCGAGATGAGCTGTGGCTAATGCGCGCACCCAAGCATGGGAGGCGGTTCGCACACAGGCCATCTGTCTGGTTTTTTGCAACGTTTCGATTCGGGATCACGGTTTCCAAGGTGCTTTTATAACACCTGACGCAGTAGGGCTATTGCACCAATTGCGCGGGAAATGACTGATTAGCCTCCACAGCCGCACTCCCCGGAGCATTCGTGCAATGAGTTCTGCCTCCCTAACCAAACCCCCCGCCGAGAGGGTCCGGGTCAACAACGTGGTGTTCATCACCTCCGCGCTGCTGATCCTTGTGTTGACTGCCTTGCTTATCGCTGTACCGGAAAAAGCCGGTGAAGTTCTCAACGTCGCCCAGACTTGGCTGACCCGCACTTTCGGCTGGTACTACATGCTGGTGATCGGCGGATACCTGGTATTCGTGGTGGTCCTGGCCTTCTCCAATTTCGGCAAGCTCAAGCTTGGCGGCAAGGACGACCAGCCTGATTTCAGCTACGGCGCCTGGGCCGGCATGCTGTTCTCCTCCGGTATCGGTATCTCGCTGCTGTACTTTGGCGCCTCCGAGCCGCTGGACCACTACTTCAATCCGCCTGAAGGACCTTCGGCCAGCGCCGAGGCTGCGCGCCAGGGCCTGCAACTGACCTTCCTGCACTGGGGCCTGCATGGCTGGGCGATCTACGCCCTGGTCGGCCTGGCCGTGGGTTACTTCGCCTACCGCCACAACCAGCCGCTGGCATTGCGCTCGGCGCTGTACCCATTGATGGGCGAGCGTTGGGTCAAGGGTGGCGCCGGTCACGCAGTGGACATCTTCGGTATGTTCGTGACCCTGCTGGGCCTGGTGACCAACCTGGGTATCGGCTCGATGCAGGTGGCCTCGGGCCTGGAATACCTGTTCGGCATGGACCACAGCAAGACCAACCTGCTGATCGTGATCCTGGTCATGGCCACGGTCGCCACGGTGGCGGCGGTTTCCGGTGTGGAAAATGGCATCCGCCGTCTGTCCAACCTGAACATCCTGCTGTTCAGCGGCCTGTTGATCTTTGTCCTGCTGGCGGGTGACACCCTGCACCTGCTCAACGGCTTCGTGCAGAACATTGGCGACTACCTCAACGGCATCGTGCTCAAGACCTTCGACCTCTACGTCTATGAAGGCGAGGCCGGCAAGTCCGAGCGCTGGTTGGGCCTGTGGACCGTGTTCTACTGGGCCTGGTGGATCTCCTGGGGCCCATTCGTCGGCATGTTCATTGCCCGTATTTCCAAAGGCCGCACCGTGCGTGAGCTGGTCGCGGGCGTGCTGTTGATCCCGCTGGGCTTCACCCTGGCCTGGCTGTCGATCTTCGGCAACACTGCGCTGGACCTGGTGATGAACCATGGCGCCGTGGAGTTGGGCAAAACCGCATTGGAGCAGCCGTCGATGTCGATCTACCAGCTGCTGGAGTATTTCCCAGCGGCCAAGATCGTCATTGGTGTAGCGGTGTTCGTGGGCTTCGTGCTGTTCCTCACCCCAGCCGACTCCGGCGCGGTGATGATGGCCAACCTGTCGTGCAAAGGTGGCCAGGTCGACGAAGACGCGCCGCATTGGATGGTGGTGTTCTGGTCGGTGGTGATTACCCTGGTCACCATCGGTTTGCTGTTCGCGGGTAACTTCGCGGCGATGCAGACCATGGTGGTACTGGCCGGGCTGCCGTTCTCGGTGGTGTTGGTGCTGTTCATGTTTGGCCTGTACAAGGCCATGAAGCAGGATTCGCAGCTTGAGCAGGAGCGTGCCGAACTGGCCGCCCGTGGTCGTCGCGGTTTCAGCGAGCGCCTCAGTGCGATGGACCTGCAGCCGACTCAGGCCGTGGTTCAGCGCTTCATGGACAAGCAGGTCAGCCCTGCGCTCAAGGATGCCGCCGCACAGTTGCGCACCCTGGGCTTTGAGGTCGAAACCCGAGTGGGCCAGTCGCGCAACATGATGGGCCTGCGGGTGATGATGGAAGAGGGTAATCCATTCGTCTATGAAGTGAGCCTGGACGGCTACATGGCCGCGCCGAGCGAGGCACCGGTCGAAGGTGAGCCGGAAGTCCGCCAGCGTTTCTACCGCGCCGAGGTGTACCTGCACGACGGCAGCCAGGAGTACGACCTGATGGGCTTTACCCCTGAACAGGTGGTGCGTGATGTGCTCGATCAGTTCGAGAGCCATCGCCAGTTGCTTGGCCGTGTCTATAGCTGACAACGGTTGAAGCAAAAGAGAAGGGCCCTGTTCGTGAGAACAGGGCCCTTTCTCGTTGCGCCGCTCATTTTTTCCCTGAAGCCGCTGGTTGTAACAGATCGGTGCGTACTGCAGAGCGTTGCTCTATCAAGTCTTCACTGACCGTGCACAGCGTCAGTGGTAGTTGCTGGGCCTTGAACTCATAGCGCTTATGGCGCAGGTGACGAAAGCCAGCGGGATCCTGGCAGTCAGTGGTCGCAGGTGGCCCGCGCTTTACCCGGTACAGGGTCAGGTGCGGCGGTGCGGTGCGCCAACTGACTTGTACATTGCCATTGGGCAGCGCTGTGACGGTCATGTCGGGGTCTGGCACGGGAGCTGCGGGAAGCAGCTGGGTCGCTAGGCTCAGGCTATTGCCCATCAAGGCCGGGGAGGGCTTGTGCTCGGCTGAGTCCACGCCGATCAGGCAGAGGAAGTGCCAGCCTGGTTCTGGACCGATGGGCTCGTCAATGTGATTTTGCTCAGCAGCGATAGTGCCGCTGTAGCCCTCAGGGTTTTCACAGGCGAGCGGGTTGCGCACGGTTTTGTATCGGTAGCGTGGCGTATTCAGGGAAAAGCTAAGGCCCCACCTGGGTAGACGCTCGTTACCCTCTGCATCGGTCGCGATCTTGGTGAGCGATCGGGGATTTTTTTCGACGATCAACTCAAAGCCCGGCAGCAGTTGGCAACTGTCCAGTGACAGATTGGCAGAGCCTTGAGCGAAACACCCTTGCAAGCGGCCCAGTGGTATGGAAAAGCCCGTCGTCAACGCGGGTTTATCGGTTTGAACCGGCACTTGGCAGGGGCTGCTCAGTGAGCAAGGGGCAGCTTTGCCGCTTATCGGTTCAGAAACGCTGTTGAGCACGCTGAGCAGGCGGCCACTTTGCACATCGATCACTGGGCTGCCGGAGGAGCCGGGTCCCAGGCCTAGGCAGTCGATGCTGTAGATGTTGCGCCATACCCACGGGGCTGCGATCACGAAGTCGGTAGTGGCCTGGCTGCAGGTTGTCAGGCGCAAGCCAAGCTCATTGTCGGATGACTCGCCGATGACATGCACGTTTGCGCCAGGGGGAGAATCTGCGGCTAGCGCTAACGGCACAATGCCTTGCGCCATGACCTGGCTGAGACTCGCGTCCAGCTCCAATAGGGCCAGATCGAGGCCCTGCATGCTGCTCCACAGCGTGCGTTTGAGGGCGAAGGTGTGGCGCTGGTCCTGGGTGTCTACGAAGAAGTTGAAGCTGATGCTGCCTTCGATCTCAGTGTCATGGCCGATCACGCCGTTGCGTTTGTCCACGCAATGCCCCGCGGTGACCAGGTAGGCGGGGCCTGATGCGGCCATTCCGGGCGCGCGGCTGTCGATCAGGCTGGCAATGCATTGGCTACCGCCTGGCCGGGTCAGGCGGCCAATGCCGGTCCATTGGCGACGCTCACCGTGGGCATTGGTCAGCAGCTCAGGGGTGGGGACCGAAGGCTGGACGGTATCTTCGGCGCTGGCCGTTATGGCCAGGCTGATCAGGGCTGCGCCCAGGCAGAAAGGGTGGCGCTTGAACATGGAAGTCTCCGTAATGTTTGGAGTTCCATTGTTTTCAACTGCCTGGGCGGCAAGCGGTAGATAGATCTGACAGATAGTCAGCGGTTGCTGTAGCGGCCGTTTTTGCCATGTCCGGGCATGGCTTGGTTACCACGCTCGGCAATCATCTGTGAAAGCTCGATCAGCTCGACGCCCTGGCTCTTCAGGCGCGGAATTTCCCGTTGCAGAACCTCCAGCGTCTGTGGATAGGGGTGGCCGATCAGTACCGCCGAGCCCTGCTTGCGGGCCTGGGCAATACCCACCTGGAGCTGGGCGGTGATCGCTTCTGTGGTGCGCACATCGTCCAGGAATACATCCCGCGACACATGTGCCAGGCCGATCGCCTGAGCTTCGGCGGCGGCGACCGTGGCGGCACTGGTGCGGCTGTCGACGAAGAACAGGTGACGCTGCTGCAACTCAGCCATTAACCAGGTCATTGGCGTGCGCTGGGCGGTCATGCGGCTGCCCATGTGATTGTTGATGCCGGCAGCGTGGGGCACCTTCGCCAGGGCGGCGTTGAGCCGGCTAGCGAGTTCCGGCAACGGGATATCGGGGTGCCAGGCGTAGGGGCCGGTGGCCGGATCCATGGGCATGTGCAGGATGACCGTCTTGCCGGCCTTGTGCGCCTGACGGGCGAAATCGATGGCATGCGGCGTATCGGGCATGATCGCCATGGTGACCGGCCCAGGCAGGGCGAGCGTGCGATTGTCGCGCTCGATGTTCTGGCCCAGGTCGTCGATGATGATGCTCATATAAGCCTTGGCTGGCGCCGCATGGGCGGTGCCAGCCAGCAGCCAGAACAGCGTAAACAGCAGATAACGCATCGAGAGGATCAATCGCCCTTGGTGATGTTCAGGCCTTTGAGCAGGCTCAGGGCCTGGCTCAGCTGGAAGTCATCATCCTGTGGGCGATCCTTGCGTTTGCTGCTTCCGGTCGGGCGGTCGGCGCCGCCGTTGCCGTTGCCCAGGTGACCTTGCAGGTCGGCTTCCTTGAAGTTCTCGGTATCGGCTTCGGCGGTCAGCTTGGCTGGGCGCACTTCGATGTCCGGAACGATCCCCTGGGCCTGGATCGAGCGGCCGTTGGGGGTGAAGTACAGGGCGGTGGTGAGCTTCAGGGCGCGGTCATTGGCCAGTGGCAGCACGGTCTGAACCGAGCCTTTGCCGAAGCTGTCGGTGCCCATCAGCACGGCGCGCTTCTGGTCTTGCAGAGCGCCGGCGACGATCTCCGAGGCCGAGGCGCTGCCACCGTTGATCAGCACCACCAACGGTACGCCTTCGCTGGCGTCGGCGGCGTTGGCCGAGAAGCGCAGTTCAGAGTTGGCGATACGGCCCTTGGTGTAGACGATCAGGCCCTTGGTGAGGAAGTGGTCGGCCACTTCTACCGCCGACTGCAGCACGCCGCCTGGGTTGTTGCGCAGGTCCAGGACCACACCGCGCAGCTTCTTGCCGTTGTCCTTGCGCATCTTGGCCAAGGCCTTGCCGACTTCATCGCCGGTTTTGACCTGGAACTGGGTGATGCGGATGTAGCCGTAATCGTTCTCGAGCAGCTGGCTCTTGACGCTCTTGACCTGGATGACCGCGCGGGCGAGGGTGACGTCGAACGGCGTACCGCCATCGCGAACCAGGGTCAGGGTGATTTTTTCGCCGATCTTGCCACGCATCTTGTCGACCGCTTCGGTCATGGTCTGGCCGCGGGTGGGCGCGCCGTTAATCTTGACGATCAAATCGCCCGCCTCGATGCCTGCGCGGGAGGCCGGGGTGTCGTCGATCGGCGAGACGACTTTGACGAAGCCGTCTTCCATGCCGACTTCGATGCCCAAGCCGCCGAATTCACCGCTAGTGCTTTCCTGCAGCTCCTGGAAGTCTTCAGGGCCAAGGTAGGCGGAGTGTGGGTCGAGGTTGCTGAGCATGCCCTTGATGGCATTTTCCAACAGGGTCTTGTCGTCCACCGGCTCGACATAGGCCGCCTTGATCCGGTCCATGACCTCGGCAAAGGTGCGCAGCTCCTCCAGGGGCAGCGGCGACTTGGCCGTCACCTCGGTGGCAGGCACCGGCGCTGGCACCGCGGCTGGCTTGGCCGGCTCGGCGGCAACGGCCAGGGGCGCGCCGATCGCCAGGGCGATGGTCAGGGCCAGTTGGGTGAGGCGAGGCGAGTGCAGCATGTCGAACGAACTCCTGATCCTGTTGGCGCTCCCGCAGGAGCCACGGTGCAGCCACCGTAAAAATAAAATGCCTAGCCACGGCACCATTGCGCGGGGTCGCTGGGGCGGCCCTGCTGGCGAATGGCGAAGTACAAGCCTGCGCTATCCTGGCCACCGCTGTCACCCACGGTGGAGATGGCTTCGCCGGCCTTGACTACGTCACCGGCGCTCTTGAGCAGGCTCTGGTTGTGGCCGTACAGGCTCAGGTAACCATTACCATGGTCGAGAATGACCAGAAGTCCAGCGCCGCGCAACCAGTCGGCAAATACCACTCTACCGCCGTGCACAGCGCGCACTTGGGTGCCGGTGGCGGCGCTGATCATCACACCATCCCATTTGGCCCGGGCGTCACCACCGCGTGCATCGCCGAAGCGTGCCAGTAGTCGACCATTGACTGGCCATGGAAGTTTTCCCCGAGCGGCAGAAAATGCGCCGCCGTAGTTGGCGCCATCACCAGAAACCAGTGGGCCGAGGGTGGTCAGGGCCTTTTTCTTTGGCGGCTCTGGCGCTTGGCGAGCGGCCAGGGCTTCTTGCTGGCGACGCTTCTCAGCCTCCTGCTGAGCGAGCAAGGCCTTCTGGCGCGCCTCCTCGGCTTCGCGGGCCTGACGAGCAAGGGTTTCCTCGATGGTCTTGAGGACTTTGCCCAGCTCGGCTTGATCCTGCTCGCGGGCTTGCAGCTTCTGGTCGCGCGCTTTCAGGTCGCTGTTGAGCTTGGCCAGCACCTGCTGTCGCTTGCTGCGCTCGGCTTCGAGCTCTTGGCGGCGGCTGTCGAGATTGCCGCGCTGGGCCAGCAGTTGCGCCTGTTGGCTGGCGATGTCCTGTTCGACATTGGCCAGCTGGCGCAGGGTTTCGTTGAAGGTGCGCAGTTGCTCCAGGCGCGCCTTGCTCAGGTAATCGTAGTACGTCAGGGTGCGGGCGAATTTCTCAGGGTTCTGCTGGTTGAGCAGCAGCTTGAGGTATTCCTCGCGGCCATTGTTCTGGTAGGCCGAACGGGCCTGAATGGCGATCAGGCGTTGTTGTTCAACGCGGGCGGACTGGAGTTTTTTTTTCTCGGTATCAAGGCGCTCCAGTTCGCCCTCGGTCTTTTTTAGTTCTTGCTGCAACGCCTCCACCTGTTTTTCCAGCGCGCCGATGTCGGTCTCGGTGCTCTTGAGGTCTTTTTGCACGCCGGACTTTTCCTCCTGGAGCTTGCCCAGCATCTTCTTGAGCTCGGCGATGTCCTGGCGGGTGGCGTCCAGTTGTTGCTGGGTCTGCGCACGCTCATCGGCGAAGGCCGGGCTGAGCAGGCAAGACAGGGCGAGAGGAATCAGGGCGCGAAGCATGAGGTTGGGCGTACCAGGGATGGAGACTGGCCTAGTATGCCCGCCTGGGCCTGCAAAAAAAACGCCTCGCGGCATCTGCGGCGAGGCGTTTGTCTGGAAAGCGCTGGTAATCGCGGCAGTGGACTGGAACTGCAACGTGGGAGCGGGCTTGCCCGGCGATAGCGCCGGCAGCTTCAGCACGGGGTGAACCTGTCGGCGCTATCG